>DATDGG010000059.1:0-1638 GCA_036522235.1 Xanthobacteraceae bacterium | reverse complement strand
CCGGATGAAGCGACGTCATGGTGGCGGAGATCGGCGAGCATAGGCGTCGGGGGCAAAAGAGGGAACGCATGGTCTCGACCCTTGTATTTGTCATAGCCGGACTTGGTCCGGCTATCTCGATCAGGAAGGCACACTGTGCCTGCTTGTCGAGATCGCCGGAACATAAGGGCGTTCACGCCCCTCTTCGCGTGCTATGCCGGCGATGACACTTCGAGTTGGATCAGCTCCTCAGGTTCACCATGCGCTCGACCGAACGCCGCGCCCGCGCGGCGATCACCGGATCGATCACGACCTCTTCCTTCAGATAGACCAGGCTGTCGAGAATTTTGGGCAAGGTGATCCGTTTCATGTGCGGGCAGAGATTGCAGGGCCGCACGAAGTCGATGTCGGGCAATTCGGCTTGCACGTTGTCGGCCATCGAGCATTCGGTGACCATGATCACGCGGTTCGGCCGGTGCTTGCGCACCCAGTCGATCATGCCGGCGGTCGAGCCCGTGTAGTCCGCCTCGGCGAGCACGTCGGGCGGGCATTCCGGATGCGCGATGATCTGCAGCGCCGGGTCGGTCTCCCGGTAGGCCCGCAGCTCGTCGGCGGTGAACCGCTCATGCACCTCGCAGGCGCCTTTCCAGGCGATGATCTTCACGCTCGTCTGCGAAGCTACGTAGTTCGCCAGATACTGGTCGGGCAGGAAGATCACGCGCTCGCGGCCGAGGCTCTCGACCACTTCGAGCGCGTTCGAGGAAGTGCAGCAGATGTCGACCTCCGCCTTCACGTCGGCCGAGGTGTTCACATAGGCCACGACCGGGACGCCGGGAAATTTCTCGCGCAGCAGCCGCACGTCCGCGCCGGTGATCGAGGCGGCGAGCGAGCAGCCGGCCTTGCGGTCCGGGATCAGCACGGTCTTTTCCGGATTGAGAATTTTGGAGGTCTCGGCCATGAAGTGCACGCCGCACTGGACGATGATGTCGGCATCGACCTTGCTGGCTTCGCGCGCGAGCTGCAGGCTGTCGCCCACGAAGTCGGCGACGCAATTGTAGATTTCGGGCGTCTGATAATTGTGCGCCAGGATGACGGCGTTGCGCTCCTGCTTGAGCGCATTGATGGCTTTGACATAGGGGGCAAAGAACGGCCACTCGACCGCGGGCACCACTTTGGCGACGCGGGCATAGAGCGGCGCGGTCTCGCGCGCGACCTGCTCGTTCCATTCGAGCGAAGGCATCGGCAGCACGCCGTAGCGGCGGGCCGCGGCCTCGGAGCCGAGCACTCGGCTCGGAATTGGAACAGTCCCGGCCGACGGGCCGAATGATTGAAGGATGGGCATCGCAGGCTCCCGGGCTTTATGCTCCACTTGAGTATATCTTGGGTGAGAAGCATGCCGCTTGGCCGTTTCCAACCCGAGATATGAAGCGCGTGATTTTCTCGAAGACGGAGCAGTTATTCTCAATTAGAGCAAATCACATATAGCACTTTGCGGGGCGGCCTTCCAGTCCCCTTTGGGCGACCGTCTGCCATGCGTCCAGGGGATGCTCGCCCTGTGCACGATCTGGTTGGGCCCGACCGATGGAGTCCCTATGTTCGCTGCGTCCGGGGAGAATCTCCATGTCTACGTCCGCCGCCGAGTCGCAGCCGGCCAAGTCC
>DATDGG010000058.1:0-3507 GCA_036522235.1 Xanthobacteraceae bacterium | reverse complement strand
GGGCATGTCTCGCATCTTGTCGATTGTTTTTGGATGTTTGAGTGTGAGGCCGGGCAGGGAGGGCACTCGGTAAGCGTTTGGGGCCTGCACATGACCTCAGATCTTGACAGATTCTGCGGGCCGCCAGTTCCACGGGAGGAGCTCGTCGAGGCGATTGATCGGATGGCCATCGACCATGCGCTGCAGCACGTCGCGCAAGTAAGCGTAGGGCTCGACGCCGTTCATTTTGCAAGTTTCGATAAGCGAGCAGAGTGTTGCCCATCGCTCTCCGCCACCGTCCGATCCGGCGAACAGATGATTCTTTCTTCCGAGTGCTACGGGGCGGATCGCGCGCTCGACCGGGTTGGTATCGAGCTCGATACGACCGTCGTGCAGGAATCGCGTGAGACCATGCCAACGCGACAGCGCATAGCGGATGGCTTCAGCAAGCTTGCCGCGGCCAGGGACCTGGGGGAGCTGTTGTTCCAGCCAGAGCTTCATTTTGTCGACGAGCGGCCTGGAGAACGCCCGCCGCTCGGCCATTCGGTGCGCCGGGGACTGGCCGCGGACGCGTTCCTCGATGGCATAGAGCTCAGCAATTCGCCGCAGCGCTTCACCTGCGATAGGCGAGCCAGTTCCCTCAAAAAATTCGTAGAAGTAGCGCCGCGTGTGCGCCCAACAAGCGGCCAGGACGATATTGCCGCGCGCCTGCAGTCGCTCGAAGCCGGCATAGCCGTCAACGTGGAGAACGCCGGAGAACCGCTCCAGATGCGATTCTGGACGTTCCGCCTTGCGATCGGGCGCGAACACATAGACGGCGGCCGGCGGCGCAGATCCGCCCCAAGGTCGCTGGTCGCGTGCGTACACCCAGAGCCGTCCGGTCTTGGTGCGACCGCGACCGGGGTCGAGCACCGGGACCGGCGTATCGTCAGCAAACAAGTGATCGGACGCAAAGACATTTGCGCAGAGCTTGTCGTGCAGCGCGTCGAGCCACCAGCACGCACCGCCGACCCACCCGGCGAGGGTCGAGCGATCGAGCTCAACCCCATGACGCGCGAAGATTTGCGATTGCCGGTACAGCGGCGTGTGATCGCAATATTTGCTGACCAGGACCTGCGCGAGCAGCGCCGGCGTCGCCAAGCCGCCTGCGATCGGGCGCTCCGGAGCGGGCGCCTGGTGCACGGTTGCGCAAGCGCGGCAACCGTATTTGGGGCGGCGAATCCGGATGACGCGCACCTGCGCCGGCACCCAGTCCAGCATCTCACTGACGCTTTCGCCGATACTGTGGAGCGCCCCACCGCAGCAGGGGCAAGCCTCCGCCGGAGTATCGAGCACGACCTCTTCCCGCGGCAAATGGTCGGGAAGCGGCTTGCGCCGTGGCTTGCTGTCCTTTGGCTTGGCGGAGGGCTCGCGCGCCGCCTCGGCATGGGCACGATCGGTCTCGACATCCTCCAACCCAAGCGTCAGCTGGTCGGGATCAAGGCGCTCCGAGCGGCGCCCAAACTGCGCCCGCTGCAGCTTTTGGATGATCAGATTGAGTCTCTCGATCTCGCCGTTCTGCTGCGCCACGGCGGCCGCCATATCGCGCACCAGGTCATGCAGGAGAGCCGTATCGGAAGGCAGATTCTCAAGATCGAGATTCATGCGCGATTCTACATTTGTTTGATTCTCCGATCAAACAAATTCGATCTGTCGCGTGCAGATTTTGGTGTGTTCTCAGCCCGCGATGTATTTTTCTGCGGATTTTTAGCCGGCGAGAAGTGGACGCCAGAATCGTTCCGGCGTGCGCCAGTCAATGCCCTCGATCAGCATTGCCAGCTGCGCCGGCGTCAGCGTCACCGTGCCGCCAGGCTCTGCCGCGCGCGGCCAGCAAAAGCTTGCACGATCGATGCGCTTGGTGAACAGGCACAGCCCCGTCCCGTCCCAAAACAGGATCTTCAGCAGCGAGGCGTTCTTGCCACGAAAGGCGAACAGATGACCGCAGAAGGGGTCCTTCTTAAGCTGCTCCTGGATCAGCGTCGCAAGTCCGTCCAGACCCTTTCGCATGTCGGTGTGACCGAGCGCCAGGTGCACCTTCACGCCCGCCGGAACGACGATCATGATGCCTTCTCCTTCGCGGCCAGCTGCCGCTTCACCGCCGTCGGACTGCTGCCCGCCGGCGCAAACACGCGCCGTCCATCATCCAGTTCGATCGCCGTCATGCCGTCTGGCGGGCGCACGAGATCGCGCAGCGCAGCCAGCGCCGGCAGTTCATCCGCCGCGCCGTCGGCGAACGTCACGGTTGCCAATTGCGGCGCTTTTCGAGCGGTCAGGCCGAACTCGGCTCGCCAGCGGAACAGCATGCTGGTGGCAATGCCGTGGCGGCGGCAAACCTGCGCGACGGCGATACCGGGCTTCTCCGTCTCCTGCACGATCGCCCGCTTTTGCTCGTCGCTGAAGCTGCGCCGGTTCGACCGCCCATCCGCGGCTGGCGGTGTCAAGCGGTATTTGCGCTGCACGCGATTAGCAGCGCTGCTTAATTGTGCTCGGGCACTCGGATGAAGCAGGGATCGCCAGTCCGTTGCGTCGCTGGATTCTTCCAGGCGATCGCGCCATATGCGCAGCGCGTAGGGCGAAAGACCGAGCGCTGCTGCGTACTCGCCATGCCCCATACCGCTCCAGTTCAGCGCCTCGACATGCATGCTCCAGAACGCCCGAAGAGCCACCGGACCGCTTTCCGTGCACGCGCCGTAGCGCAGGCGGCGGGCTCCTTGACGGCGCTTCGGCCGCAGCCTCTTGCCCTCCGGACCGAGCGTTTCCAGGTGCAAATTCCGCCGCCGTTCCGTCTGTTTGCGCAGATCTTCCGGGTTCACCAGATGGCGCGCCCACCGCATGAATATCGCCGTCGAAAGATTGCGTCGGCGGCAATACTCGTCCGCCTCCAGGGTGCCGCGGTACCAGGTCTCTACGTGCGCGGACCAGTACGGGCTGTTCGCTTTTTCCCAGGAACGTCGTGGTGCCACCGGAGCCCCTCCATGTCACGAAGGAACCCGATATCGTTCGCCAATGCATCAGTGGCGAGATGTGCGAGGCCCGGACGCTTACGGAGCCGACCGAAGGAGGGCAAGATAAAGCGAACTGGCGTTCGCCCCTCGCTCTGCTCGTAAGAGTTTGTCTGCACATTGATTTTTGCGACTTGCATCACCGCACGCCCGTGCGCGCGCAATGTGCGCGTGTCGCCGCTGCGGCGGGATTGTCGTTTGCTTGCAGGGCAATGCCCAAGCATCGCTCGCAATGTGCGACGGCCAGAATTTCCGCCGTTTCAACGCTGCCGTCGGCATTGGTGCGCGGCCGCACGACACGCTCTCAATACGTCTTGCCGTAAGCCGATCAGCTTCCAATTTTTTCGATATGGCGCGCGATTCTGACGAGGACTTTCACGTCCACCTCGGGCGATCCCGCAGCCGAGGAACGCGCGCCGACGCGCTCGCAAAGCCCTTCTTGAGGCAGGTCCAGGTCGCGGTCCGCAACGCGGGTGGCAATCCCAAC
>DATDGG010000057.1:0-32534 GCA_036522235.1 Xanthobacteraceae bacterium | reverse complement strand
AGGCACAGTGTGCCTTCCTGATCGAGATAGCCGGACCAAGTCCGGCTATGACAAATACAAGGGTCGAGACCATGCGTTCCCTCTTTTGCCCCCGACGCCTATGCTCGCCGATCTCCGCCACCATGACGTCGCTTCATCCGGATCGCGGGCCGTGACCGACGATGTGATCATCATCGGCGGCGGCATCGCGGGTCTGTTCTGCGCGCTCAAGCTCGCGCCGCGCCCAGTCACTATCCTGACCGCGGCGCCGATCGGAGAGGGCGCATCGAGCGGCTGGGCGCAGGGCGGCATCGCGGCCGCCGTCGCGGCCGGCGACACGGTCGAGGCGCATGCGCGCGACACGATCGCGGCCGGAGCAGGCCTGGTCGATGCGGGTGTTGCGCATGAGATGACCCGCGAGGCGCCGGCGCGGATCGAGGATCTGCTCGCTTATGGGGTGGCGTTCGACCGCGATCGCGCAGGCCATCTCGCGGTCGGGCGCGAGGCCGCGCATTCGGCGCGCCGCATCGTCCATGTCCGCGGTGACCGCGCCGGGGCTGCCATCATGGCGGCGCTCGCCGCCGCCGTCCGGCGGACGCCCGGCATTCGCCTGCTGGAAGGTTACGAGGCCGAGGAATTGTTGACCGAGAGCGGCCGCGTCCTCGGCGTGCGGGCGCTACGCCACCCGGATCGGCGCCTGGTGACCATCCCGGCCGCCGCCGTGGTGCTCGCATCCGGCGGCATTGGGCATCTCTATCAAGTCACCACCAATCCGCCGCAAGCGCGCGGCAGCGGGCTTGCCATCGCGGGGCGGGCCGGCGCGCGCATCGCAGACGCGGAATTCGTGCAATTCCATCCGACCGCGATCGCGATCGGGCGCGATCCCGCCCCGCTCGCAAGCGAAGCGATCCGCGGCGAGGGAGCGACCCTGATCAACGGCGCCGGCGAGCGGTTCATGGCGAAGCGCGACCCGGCAGCCGAGCTTGCCCCGCGCGACATCGTGGCACGCGGCGTGTTCGCCGAGATCGCCGCCGGGCGCGGCGCCTATCTGGACGCGCGCGACGCGATCGGCGCGGCCTTCGCAGATCGCTTCCCGACCGTCTATCAAAGCTGCATCGCAGCCGGCATCGACCCGGCGCGCGAGCCCATTCCGGTGGCGCCGGCCGCGCATTACCACATGGGCGGCGTCGAGACCGACCGCCGCGGCCGCACGTCGCTCGAAGGCCTGTGGGCAGCCGGCGAGGTGGCGGCGACCGGCGTGCATGGCGCCAATCGCCTCGCTTCCAATTCGCTGCTCGAAGGCGTGGTGTTTGCCGCACGCGTGGCCGAGGATATTGCCGGATTGACGCCGGCGCGGCGCGCGCCGGTCTCGGCCGAAGAAACCGGCGTGAGCGGCGAGGGCGCGGAGCTCGCGCGCATGGGCGACAACGGGCGCGCGAACGAGCTGCGCGCCCTGATGTCGCGGCATGTGGGCGTGGTGCGCAACGCCGACGGCCTTGCGGACGCGATCTCGGCGATTGCGCGCCTGGAGCGCGACGCCAGATCGAATGGGTTACGCAATATGGCGATCGCGGCGCTGCTGGTCGCAACCGCGGCGTGGCGCCGGCGCGAGAGCCGGGGCGCGCATTACCGGGAAGACTTTCCCAAGCCCGACCCGCGCGCGGCGCAGCGGGTGGCGTTGACGCTGGCCGATGCCCACGCGCTGGCGGAGCGCGCCGCCGGGCAGGCCGAGCCCGCATCCATTCACGCCCATTGAAGCACTAAAAGCAATCATGCCCCCTCCCCTCATCTGTCCTGATGCCTTCCTGTCACCGCTCGCGATCGACGCGGCGGTGACGCGCGCGCTCGATGAGGATTTGGGCCGCGCCGGCGACGTGACCTCGATTGCCACCATCCCGGAGGGAACGCCGGCGCGGGCCCTGGTGGTGGCGCGGGCGGCGGGCGTTATTGCGGGCCTGCCGCTGGTGGCGGCAGCATTCGGGAAGCTCGCGCCCGAGACCGAGATCAGCGCCTCCGTTCGCGACGGCGCCAGCGCCGCCGCCAAGACCACGCTGATGCAAATCGCCGGACCCGCCCGCGCGGTGCTGGCGGCCGAACGCACCGCGCTCAATCTGCTCGGCCATCTGTCGGGCGTCGCGAGCGCCACCCATGAATTCGTGCGCCGCGTCGCCGGTACCAAATTGCGCATCTGCTGCACGCGCAAGACCACGCCGGGGCTGCGGGCGCTCGAAAAATACGCGGTGCGCTGCGGCGGCGGGTTCAACCACCGCTTCGGCCTCGACGACGCCATGCTGATCAAGGACAACCACATCGCGGTCGCGGGCGGCATCCGCGCCGTGCTGGAGCGCGCCCGCAAGGCCGCCGGCCACCTGGTCAAGATCGAGATCGAGGTCGACACGCTCGATCAGCTCGCCGAGGTGCTTGGCACCGGCCTCGCCGATGCGGTGCTGCTCGACAACATGGACACCGCGACGCTACGCCGCGCGGTGGCCATAGTCAGCGGCCGGCTGCCGCTCGAGGCCTCCGGCGGCATCACCCTCGACACGATTGCGGAGATCGCCGCAACCGGCGTCGACTATGCGTCATCCGGCTGGATCACCCATTCGGCGCCCAATCTCGACGTCGCGCTCGACATCGAGATGTAACGGATCATCATCGGCCCTGCGCCGTCGCACCGGCGGACGGTGCGGGTTGTGGGCGGCCCCAGGCGCCGAGCAGCATCGCGATGGCGTTGATCGCACCGAACGTGACTGCGGCCACCGCAACGAGCCCAAATAGTCCCCCTTGCCCGAGGCCGAAGCGGGCGACCGCCATCCAACCGAAGAGCGCCGTGATGATCAGGCGGGCCGTGCCGGCAATGATCGGCCAGACTACCCGGCCGGCGCCTTGGCTGGCGAAATAGAGCAGCATCCCCAGCCCGGTCGCTCCGTAGAACGGCCCGACGATCCGAAGATAAGGCGCGCCGGTTGCGAGCACGGTCGGTTCGTTCGTGAACAGACCGAGCCACGCGCTGGGCCACACGGCGACAAAGCAGCCGATCAATTCGGTGACGCAGGCCGCCAACAGCGCCCCGGTCCAGGCAATGCGTCGCGCGCGCGCGAAGGCGCCCGCCCCGATATTGGTTCCGACCATGGTCACGACCGACGTGCCGAGACCAAATAGCAGCGGAATTAACAGATAATCGAGCCGCGAAGCGATGCCATAGCCCGCCAGCGCATCGGTGCCGAACAGACCGACCGCTCCGGTGACGAGCAAGACGGTGAGATTGAACAGCACGGTGCCGAGCGCCGAGGGGAAACCGACGCGCAGGATGTCACCAAACAGGCGCTTTTCGAGGCGCGCGCGCTTGAGAACCACAAGCGCGCGGCCGGAGGCCACGTATCGCACCAACACGACGGCCGCCACCAGGTTGAAGGCGCTGACCGCGATGCCGGCGCCCGCGATCCCGAGCCCGGGTATCGGCCCGAATCCGAAGATCAGCGCCGGCGACAGCCCGATGAGGACCGCGGCCGAAGCGAGCGTGACCAGCGCCGGCACCTTGACGTTCCCGGCGCCGCGGAGCGCTGCCGCCATCTGGCTGACGATCCAGCTCGGCACCGCCCCGATGAAAACAAATCCCGAATAGGTGAGCGCCGCGTCGAGCACCTCCCCGGTGCCCCCGAGCCGCGCATAGATGGCCGGCCCGAGCAGCAGGGTCGCAGCCATGAATCCGAGGCCAAGCAGGACCGCGATGGTGAGCCCATGCAGGACCAGCGCATCGGCATCGTCGGCGCGCCTGGCGCCGATGGCGCGCGCCACCGCCGAGGAGACGCCGCCGCCGATGCCCCCGTTCGACATCATCGTCATCAGCATCAACAGCGGAAATACCAGGGCGACGCCGGCGAGCGCGGCGGTGCCGAGATAGCTCACATAAAACGTCTCGGCGACGCCGACCATCACTTGCGCGACGATCACCAGGACGGTCGGCCAGGCGAACCGCAAGATCGTCGCCAGGACCGGACCGTGCAGCATCGCCTGCTGGGCAAGCCGCCTGGGATCGTCCGTTCGATCTTCGGCGCGCGCGCCCGCGGGCTCCGGCGGCGGCTTCGCTGCCGCTGGCGTCGGCGCAACCTCGGAAAGGGTCTGCAGAGTCATGCGGCAACACTCCTGCGATCTCGGTTGACGGGGCCAAACTGGCGGCGCTCCGCTAAGCCTTTAGTGCGATATTGACTTCTATTATAATAGTCAATATATTTTCTGTATTCACTAGGCGATCTGCCTTCAGCGCCTCGAAGAGGTTGACTGCGGCGGCGGTCCCTGCCTATGCGGGGCGAGCACTGCCGGCTTGGGTTGGACAGATGACGACAAGCTACGACCTGAAGTGCCCGGTCGCTCGAACGCTCGATGTCATCGGCGAGCGATGGACGATCCTCATCCTGCGCGATTTGATCGTGCAGGGACCCCGGAAATTTCAGGATCTGCTGGTCTCGCTATCGGGAATCAGCCCGAACACCCTTTCCGCCCGGCTCAAGACGCTGGAGGACGGCGGCATCATCGAGCGGCAGTTCTACGAAGACCACCCGCCGCGCGCCGAATACGTTCTCACCGACAAGGGCCGCGATCTCCGGCCGGTCCTGCGTACGCTCAGGGATGGGGGGCAGAAGCATACGGACGTGCCGGTCCCACGCGAGCGGTGATCGCGCGCGCATTCGGGCGCGCGATCTCGGCGCTGGACATCGAGATGTGACCACGGCGAACGCTACTTCTGCGTCTTCTTGAAATAGCTCAAATCCGGCGGCGCCTGGTCCTTCTTGGACGGCATCAGCTTGCTGTCGGCGCTGAGATAATAGGGCTCGTTGCCGATCTTGACCCAGGTATTGTCCTGCGAGCAGACGTCGGAGTGCCAGGCCGGGCGCGGATTTGGATTGCGGGTGGCCTTCTGCAGCTTCACATAGGGCCGCGTCAGCGCGTGATCGATCACGGTGATCTGGTCATAGAGGGTGTTGCGATCGGCCTTATCGAGATAGATGCGCTCCTTGATGACGGCCTGACCGTCCTGGTGAAACGGCAGACCCGAAGTATCGTAGCCGCGCGGGAGCCTGAGGAAACGCGTCTCGACCTCGAGCACGCTGTACTTGCCGCTGCCGTCCTCGTCGATCCACTTGCCGATCGAGTAGCCCGCGAATGTGATCTCGGGATCCTTCGGCCAGTCGCGGCCGTCGGTGTAGATGCGCCGGTACGAATCGTCGTTGTGGCTGATCAGCACATAGGTGATGTCCGGCGTGACGATGATCTCGCCCGGATCGTAGAAGCTCATCATCGCCGGCATGCCGGCCGGGGTGCAGAAGGTCGAGGGCCAATTGCCGGGGCCGCCGCTCTTGAGGTCGGCCTGGATGTCTTCGAAGACTTTCTGATATTCGGGCGTCAGCGGCGCCGGGCCCGCCAGATCGCGCCAGTTGTTCGGGTTGCCGGTGCGAACCCATTGACCCCGGAGGTCGGGATATTTTCCCATATCGACCACCTGGGCGGCGGCGGGCGTCGCCAACAGCACACCCGTCAACGCAGCGACACAGATCGAGCTTCGGTAAAGCATACGCGCCTCCCTGGATCGGCCGTTTGGCCCTTTGTCGTCACAATACACCGTCCGCCGGTCCGGGCGGAAGCGGCTCGCGCGGGCCTCCATGGCGTCAATGCGATGGTACGATGCGCAGTCAAACCGGCGTCGCATTGATGCGCAATCTTGCGAACCGGCTTCGCGCGCATTGCGCTCAACGGGGGCAATCCATGAAATCGATCAAGTCAATGAAGAAGCGCCCGGTTGCGGTTGCATTTGCCGCAACGCTGGCGGCTGCCATCATGGCGAGCCCGGCGCTGGCCGGCAAGGCCGCGCTCAACTTGGTGCTCGTGCTCGACGGGCTGCGGCCCGATTCGGTCACGGCGGAGGAAACGCCGCACCTGTGGCGGCTGCGCCAGGAGGGGGTGAACTTCCTGAACGGACATTCGGTGTTCCCGACCGTGACCCGCGCCAACGCGACCGCCATCGCCAGCGGCGTCTATCCGGACCGCAACGGCATTTTCGGCAACACGCTCTATGTCCGGCAGGTCGATCCCAATCATGCCTTCGGCAATGACGATCACCAGAACCTGCTGCGGCTCGATGCCGTAACCGGCGGCCGCATGGTCACGGCGAAGACGCTGGGGGAGATTCTCGCCGAACGCGGCAAGACGCTCGCGGTGGTGAGCTCGGGCACGACCGGGAGCGCGCTTTTGGTCAACCCGCGCGCCCCGAAGGGCGTCGGCGTCCTGGTGAACGCGTCCTGGGAGCCGGGCGTGCGGGTGGCGTTCCCGGACGCGGTGAACGACGCCATCCTGCGCCGCTTTCCGGCGGCGCCGCGAAAGGGCGGCGCCCGCGACCCCTATGTTGAGCAGGTGAGCTGGACGGAGCGCGTGCTGCGCGACTACGTGCTTGCCGACCTCAAGCCCGATGTGATCGTCAACTGGCTGACCGAGCCCGACCACCTCCAGCATGCGCTCGGCGCCGGCTCCGCCGAGGCGCGCGCCGCCATCCGCAACGACGACCGCGAGATCGGCCTCCTGCTCGACCGGCTGCGCGAGCTTGGGCTCGCCGACAAGACCAATATCATCGTCGTGTCCGATCATGGATTCGGCCACGGCATCTTCGGTGTCAATGTCACCGGCGAGCTGATCAAGGCGGGCTTGAAGGCGGGCCCCGACTCCGACGACGTGGTCCTGGCCAGCAGCGGACAGACCATGGCGCTGCACGTCCGGGATCGCAGCCCCGAGCGGATCGGCGCCATCGTCCGCTTCCTGCAGCACCAGCCGTGGGTGGGAGTGCTGTTCACGGCCGGCAAGCCGGGCAGCGCGGGCGTACCGGTCGAGGGCCGCGTGCCCGGCACCTTTGCGCTCGAGCTCGTTCATCTCGCCAACAGCGAGCGTGGGCCCGACATCGTCTTCACCTTGCCGTGGAGCTCGGCCAAGAGCCCGACCGGCCTGCCGGGATTGGATTACACCGAAGCCGCCACGACCGGCCCGCTCGCCGGCACCGCCGGCAACCACGGCAGCATGAGCCCGTGGACGGTGCGCAATACGTTCATCGCCTGGGGCCTCGATTTCAAGCACGGCGTGACCGTGCGAACGCCGTCGAGCAATGTCGACCTCACCCCGACGCTGCTGGCGCTGATGAATCTCGACAATGAGGTCGATCTCGCTCGCTTCGACGGGCGGGCACTGCGGGAGGCTTTCGCCGACGGCCCCGACGAGGAGCAGGTGCCGATCCAGGTCCGGACCTATTTCGTGAAATCGGAGGACGAGTTCTATCGCGCCGCCCTGCAGATCACCGAGCTCGATCGGCAGCGCTACGTGGACAAGAGCTGGCGCATGCGCTGACGATCGCGCAAAGCGCCGGTCAATCCACGAACGTCGCCGGATGGAGCGGCTTTCGATCGACCGAAAACGCGAAGACGTCCGGGCGGGAATAGTGGCCGCAGACATCGAGCGACCGGCGCGCGCGCCGCGCCGCCTCCATGTCGATGTCGGCATAAAGCACGCCCTTCTGACGATTGAGGGGCCCGGCCGCAATGGCGCCCATGGGCTTCACCACCACCGCATCGCCGTCGTTGATCCATTCGTCCGGCTCGAAGAGCTTTTCGCGGTCGGGAAAGTCGTCGGGCAGGTCGCTGCCCTGCATGGCGGTGGCGGTGCCGATTACCCAGCAGCCCGCCTCCTTGGCGATGTGGCGCATGGTGGCGATCCAGCTTTCGCCCGCATCCCAGGTCGGAGCGACATAGATTTCGATGCCTTGTGCATAGAGCGCGTAACGCGCGAGCGGCATGTAGCTTTCCCAGCAAATAAGAGCGCCCAGCCGTCCGGCCGGCGTGTCGACGACGCGCAGCCCCGAGCCGTCGCCCATGCCCCATACCATGCGCTCCGGGTTGGTCGGCATCAGCTTGCGATGCCGGTTGAGAATGGCTCCATCCGGGCCGATGACCACCACGGTGTTGAACAAGGTGGTGCCGCTGAACACCCGATCGAGCTCGTTGATGCCGAGGACTACGGTCACGCGGTGTTTTGCGGCGGCGTCCTGAACGTCCTGCAAGTCCCCCTTTGCCAGATCGACGGCATTCTCGCGCAGCCGTGCATGAATCTCGCCCGACAATCCCATGTCGCCGCCGGGCCGCAGGCGCCAAATCCAGGTCGGATAGCCCGGCACATAGGCCTCCGGAAACACGATCAGGGACGCGCCCGCCTGCGCGGCCTCATCGATCGTGGCGACCACCTTGGCGATCGTCGCGTCACGATGCAGCAGGACCGGCGGCCCTTGCATGACGGCAACCTTCGTCGACATGGCACTCCCCCTGATGGGCGGTCAGCCCTTGAAGGTCGCTTGGCGCGGGTGCACGCAGTCCTTGAAATCGGCGAAGGCCTTCCAGGCCGGCTCAGGCGCGTCGCAGCCGGATCGCGGCGCGTAAATCGAAGCTTCGACGAGCTGCATGGTCGGGATATAGCGCGGACAGTTCGGAAAAATGGCCCGCGCGGAAACGCGGACGATGAGCTGCGCACCGACGGTCGCGGCCAGGAGCGGATCCTCCTGGCTCACCTTTGCCGTGCCGCTCACGCGCAGGCGCTGCGGCTTTCCGTGCATGGCGATGAACAACAGCCCCACGCTCGGATTGACCAGAACATTGCCGAGACTCTTGAACATGCCGTTCCCGTCGTAATCGGGAAACGCGATCTCGGCCGGCCCGGTGACGCGCACGAAGCCGGGCATACCCCCTTTGTAGGAGCAATCCGGCCGGCCGTCGGCATCCGCGGTGGCGAGGAAGAAATACGGCAGGCTCTCGATAAAGGCCTTGTCGTCGGGTGTGAACGCCGTGCGCGTGAGCTTCTCTTCCAGCCGATCGGAAATCGCCCGGCTGTGGAACCGATCCTGCAATCGCCGGTTCCCTGCGTGGTACATGATGCTGTCGCCCATCACGCCTCCTGGGGCCGGCCGGCAGATCGAATTGCTGAGCTGCCGCCTGGCCTCCCGGTCGCCCCCTATTCGCTGAACACTTCTTTCAGGAAGCGCACCATCGCGACCTTGTACTCGCGGTCGGCGCGCTCTTCCGACGGGCCGTTCGGATTGGTGAAGCCATGCGTGGTGCCGCTGTAGAGCTCGAGCTGCCAATTGACCTTGGCGGCCCGCAGCTGGTCGATCAGCGTGATGACCTCGGGCAGCGGCGCCACCGGATCTTCGGCGCCGTGCAGGATGAGGACGCGGCCCTTGATGTTCTTGGCGGCCTCGGGCGAGAAGTTGCGGAACGAGCCGTGCACCGAGATCATGCCGACGATCGGAACGCCGGTCTCGGCCAGCTCGACCGCCACCGTCCCGCCGAAGCAATAGCCGACCACCGCGATCCTGGCGGTATCGACCATCGGATTGGCCTTGAGCACCTCGAAGCCGGCGCCGGATCGCGCCCGCATCAACGGACGATCATTGTTGTAGATGGTGATGGTGGCGGTCATCTCCGGCACGTCCTTCGGCACGAAGCCCTTGCCGAACATGTCCTCGACGAACACCACATAGCCCATCTTGGCGATCAGCTCGGAGTCGCGGAAGGCGTTCTCCGCCATGCCGGCGCGGTCATGCGCCAGCAGCACGCCGGGGCGCTTGCCCGATTTGGCGTCGTCATAGACCAGCAGGCCGGAAAGCTCCTTGTCGCCCTGCTTGTAGTCGATGAACTGCTTCTTGATCTCCGCCCGCGCCGCGCCCGATTGTGCGGCGATTGCAAGCACGGCGCCCAAGGCAAGCGCCGCAAGACGAGAAGCCTTATGGAAAACCGTCATCGAACCCTCCCTGTTGGTTTCGCAAACGTTGGTTTGGCAAAGCTTTGCTCAAGCGTGCGGCAAAGTCCAGACAGGGAAACTGCAACGGCTGCTATTAAAGCATGCAAGTGCGACGGCCTGCGCCTTCGGCCAACCCGCCCGGCCGCAAGCTACAAATTCTTCGAGGCCGCCGCGGTGGCGGCGGCATCGCCCCATTCGGGCGCGTCGGCGCCGTCGCCCCAGCGCTTGGGCCGGTAGAAGGTATGGACGCCGAGCTTGTACATTCTGGTCATCTCATGCACCCAGCTCGGGTGCACCCAATAGGCGTGGTAGTGCGTGGCCTTGCCGACTTCCGGCAGCCACAGCTCGCCGTCGAGCGTCTCGGCCGCGATCTTCTTGGCGCGCTCCCAGGCGTCCGGCTCGCGCACCACTTCGGGAATGCCGTCGCAGGCGAAGGTGAACTGGCAGGCGAGATGCCGGTTGGCGTTCTGGTAGACCACGCCGCAGACGGTGTTCGGATAGTAGCCGGAGAACACGCGGTTCATCACCACCTGGGCGACCGCGATCTGGCCGCGCACCGGCTCACCGCGCGCCTCGAAATAGATCGCCTCGGTCAGGCATTTCACCGCCTTGGCACGGCCCTTGTCGTCAAGGTGCAGGCGCTCGGCCGGGCTCATCGGATGCTGGCCGGCGCCGGTAACCTCGCCCTTACGGGCGATGGTCTCGCCGCCGGTTGCGATCTCTCCCTTCGGGTCCGCTTCCGGATTGGCGCCCGGCGGCTCCACGGTCAGCGCCACGGTCTTGAAATCGGAAGCGCGGGAGGCGGGCCCGTCGAGCTGCGGCGCTTCGCCCGGCAGCCAGGGCCGCATGGCGGTGAATGAACTCTTCGGGTCGATGCTGAAATAGAGACGCGCCACGCGCACGGTGGCGTCGGCGCCTTCCGGTTCGCCCAGGACCGCCTCGCCGATATCGGGACGCAGGTCCGCTTCCGTCACGGGCGGCGGGCGCGCCGGCAATTCCGGCCAATAGCCGGATGGTGCCTCGTCGACGCCGTAGTCGAGGCTCGCGACCGAGAAGCGCGGCGCTACCTCCTCCGCTGGCGGGGCTTGCGGCGCCTGCTCGCCCGGCACGGCTTCGGCACGCGCGAGCGCGTTCGCGGCAGGCGCTTCCGCCACTGCGGGCGGCGGCACCGGCGATGGCACGGCAGCTTCGGCGACGGGTGCCGGCTGCTCGGCTTGTTGCTCCGTGGCCACGGCCGCGGGCGGCAGCTCCGGATCGGCCTCGCGCGCCGCAATGAGGCGATCGCCCTTCTTGAGCGGCGGCGGCGATTGCTCGGCCATGGGTACCGGCTCTGGCACCGGCTCGCCCTCGCCTTCCGGCTGCAGCGCGAGCGCGAGCCGATCGCCCTTCAGATGACGGTTGACCTCCGGCATCGCCGATGAACGAAAGCCATCGAGCGGCACGTCGCCGAGAATGCGCTCGCGGATGGAACCGGTGATCTCGGCATTGCTGGGATCGAGCCCGGCCAACGCGTAGCTGAGCGACACCGGCATCGCTTCGCTGATCGGCGCCGGCAGCGAGAAGGTCGCCGCTTCGATGGTGCCGAACGGCGAAGCGATGATGTGGCTGCGCGACGGCGCGGCCGCCATCGGCCGCCGCGCGACCAGCGCCGCAAGGTCCTGATGGCCGATCTTCGTCGGCATCAGGGCGGCCGCCAATCCGGCCGCGATGACGCAAAGGCCGAAGGGCGGGAGCAAGCCACCCTTCGGCCTGTGACGCGACGAGCTCATTCACTCAACTCACGCAACAACGCACGCAACGTTGCACGATGCCACGCATCATCCACGCCGCGCGCGCTGTGGTTCAAATGCGACATATTTTTTTATTGCTGAGTTAACCTTGCAATCGCGTTAATCGCGGGCGGTAGCAAGGTAAGCGCGCCGGCATGGTCAACAAATCATGCTGCGTGAAATCATGCCGCACGATCGAACGTGGTAAATGATCGGTCAACGTGCACGGGAGACCGCGCGGTCGATCTTACCGCTTGATAAATTCTGCCGCGTGGTTGGATTTGACCACGACGCAATCTGGTCCGAGCATTCAACCGTAGGGGCGACCTTCGTGGGCGCCCGTCGCCGCGTTGCCCGGAGCCGCAGCGGTCACATCGGCCACCCCTACGCCTCGCCGGCCGGCGCCTTGCCGAGCGCCGCCTGCGCGGCGGCGAGGCGGGCGATCGGCACGCGGAACGGCGAGCACGACACATAGTCGAGCCCGACCTCGTGACAGAACGCGACCGAGGCGGGATCGCCGCCGTGCTCGCCGCAGATGCCGACCTTGAGCTTGCGGCGGCTCGCGCGCCCGCGCTCGACCCCGATGCGGATGAGCTCGCCGACGCCGTCGCGGTCGATCGAGACGAACGGATCGGCCGCCAACAGGCGGTGCCCCAGATAGGCGCCGAGAAAGCTCGCCGCGTCGTCGCGGCTGATGCCGAACGCCGTCTGCGTCAGATCATTGGTGCCGAAGGAAAAGAATTCCGCGGTCTCGGCAATCTCTTTCGCGAGCAGCGCCGCACGCGGCAGCTCGATCATGGTGCCGACCTGATAGGCGAGCTTGGCGCCGGTCTCGCGCGCGACCGCCGCGGCCATGGCATCGATGCTGCGCTTGACCAGATCGAGCTCGGCCTTGCTCGCGATCAACGGCACCATGACCTCGGGCGCGACGGGCTTGCCGGTGTGCTTGGCGGCCGCCACCGCGGCTTCGAAAATCGCGCGCGCCTGCATCTCGGCGATTTCCGGATACACGACGGCGAGCCGGCAGCCGCGAAAGCCGAGCATCGGATTGAACTCGGCGAGCTCGCGGGCGCGGTCGGCGAGCTTCTTGACATCAGCGCCCATGGCGGCCGCGACCTCGGCGATCTCCGCCTCGCTGTGCGGCAGGAACTCGTGCAGCGGCGGATCGAGCAGGCGGATCGTCACCGGCAGGCCGGCCATGATCTCGAACAGCTCGGTGAAGTCGGCGCGCTGCATCGGCAGGAGCTTGGCGAGCGCCGCGCGGCGCGAGCGCTCGTCGTCGGCGAGGATCATCTCGCGCACCGCGCGGATGCGGTCGGCGTCGAAGAACATATGCTCGGTACGGCAGAGCCCGATGCCCTCGGCGCCGAACTTGAGCGCGATGCGCGCATCATTGGGCGTGTCCGCATTGGCGCGCACGCGCAGGCGGCGCACCTCGTCGGCCCAGCCCATGAGGGTCGCAAACTCTCCCGACAGAGCCGGCTCGACCATACCCACGCGGCCGAGCAGCACCTGCCCGGTCGAGCCGTCGATGGTGATGGTGTCGCCTTTCCTCAGGAGATGTCCCGCGATCGACATCGTGGCGGCCGCATAGTCGATGCGCAACGCGCCAGCGCCCGATACGCAGGGCTTGCCCATGCCGCGCGCCACCACCGCCGCGTGGGAGGTCATGCCGCCCCGCGCGGTGAGGATTCCCTGCGCCGCATGCATGCCGTGGATGTCCTCGGGCGAAGTTTCGATGCGCACCAGGATCACGTGGCGGCCCTGCGCCTTGAGGGCTTCCGCATCGTCGGCGGAAAACACGATCTCGCCGGCCGCGGCACCGGGCGAAGCCGGCAGCCCGGTCGCCACCACCTTGCGCTCGGCCTTGGGATCGATGGTCGGATGCAGGAGCTGGTCGAGCGCGGCCGGCTCGACCCGCGTCACCGCCTCGCGCCGCGTGATCATGCCCTCCTCGGCGAGCTCGACCGCGATCTTCAGCGCAGCGCGCGCGGTGCGCTTGCCGGAGCGCGTCTGCAGCATCCAGAGCTTGCCCTGCTCCACCGTGAATTCGAGGTCCTGCATGTCGCGGTAGTGGCGCTCGAGCACGCCGTAGATGCGGGTGAGCTCCTTGAATGCCTGCGGCAACGCCTTTTCCATGGACGGGCTTTCGGAGCCCGCCGCCGTGCGCGCGGCCTCCGATATTTCTTGCGGGGTGCGGATGCCGGCGACCACGTCCTCGCCCTGGGCGTTGATGAGGAACTCGCCATAGAGGCGCTTCTCGCCGGTCGAGGGGTTGCGGGTGAAGGCGACCCCGGTGGCGGAGGTCTCGCCCATATTGCCGAACACCATGGCCTGGATATTGACGGCCGTGCCCCAATGCTCCGGGATGGCGTGCAGGCGGCGATAGGTGATGGCGCGCTGGTTCATCCACGAGCCGAACACCGCGCCGATCGCGCCCCACAATTGCTCCTGCGGGTCCTGCGGGAACGGCTCGCCGCGCTCCTCGGCGAGGCGCTCCTTGTAGCGGGCGACCAGCGCGATCCAATCGTCGGCGGAAAGCTCGGTGTCGAGCGTCAGGCCGCGGCGATCTTTGTGGTCGTCGAGGATTTCCTCGAACAGATGATGCTCGACGCCGAGCACCACGTCGGAATACATGGTGATGAAGCGCCGATAGCTGTCATAGGCGAAGCGCGCGTCGCCGGATTGCTTCGCCACCGCCTCGACGGTCACGTCGTTGAGCCCGAGATTGAGCACGGTATCCATCATGCCGGGCATCGAGGCGCGCGCGCCGGAGCGCACGGAGACGAGCAGCGGATTGGCCTTGTCGCCGAAGGTGCGGCCGGTCAGGCGGCCCACCTCGGCGAGCGCGGCTTCGACCTGCTGGCGCAGCCCCGCCGGATAGTCCCGCCCGCCCGCATAATAGGCGGTGCAGACCTCGGTCGTGATGGTGAAGCCCGGCGGCACCGGCAGGCCGAGATTGGCCATCTCGGCAAGGCCCGCGCCCTTGCCGCCGAGAAGGTTGCGCATGTCGGCGCGTCCCTCGGCCTTGCCGCCCCCGAAGGCATAGACCCATTTGGTCGCTCGCGACGTGGTCGTGCGCGCGGCGCGCGGCGTGGGCGAACGTGCCGGCTTGCCTTGTGTCGGGCGGCGCGCTGGCGCTGCGGCCTTCTTGGCCCGGCGAGCGGTCTTGGTGCGGGCGGGCTGGCGCGAGCTTGATTTGGTCATGAAGTCTCAGGATCAAGTCAATGGACGAAATGATGGATCGCGTTGAGCCCGACGAGGCCGATCACGATCAAGTAGATGGCGACCACGAAGTTCAAGATGCGGGGCACCAGAAGGATCAGGATTCCCGCGATCAGCGCGACCAGCGGCTCGATATGGGCGGAGGTCAGATGCATCAGTATCTCCAATATTTCCAGGCTTGGACCAGGCCTTTAACGGAGGAAGGCAGCGGCGGGTTCCGTCGGCAAAGGGCTGCGGCGAGGGAATGCGGCCGCAATTTATAGGATTCGCATTGGTATGAGGATAAAGTGGGGCCCAAAGCAAGTGCCCGTCGGGGCCAACGGTGCACAACGAAACGGCACCCACAGGGAGGCGACCGATGCGCAACAGATGGCTTGGTTTGGTTGCGGTCTTGGTCGCGGTCTTGGCCGCAATCCTGGCCGCGCACGGCACCGCATGGGCGCAAACCTATCCGACCCGGCCGATCCGCATGCTGGTCGGATTCGCCCCAGGCGGCCCCGCCGATGTGATGGCGCGCCTGATCGGCCAACGCATGGCCATGTCGCTTGGGCAACCGATCGTGGTGGAAAATCGCCCCGGCGCCGGCGGCACGCTCGCGGCGCGCGCCGTCGCCGAATCGGAGCCCGACGGCTATACGCTGCTGCTCGGCAATACCAGCACGCTCGTCATCAGTCCGCTGATGTACCGCACTGTCGGCTACGACGCGCTCAAGGCCTTCGCCCCGGTCGCATGGCTCGGCACCACGTCCGATCTCCTGGTCACCAATCCGAAGTTTCCGGCGAAGTCGCTCGCCGAGCTCATCGCCTACGCCAAGGCCAATCCGGGCAAGCTCAACTATTCGACCCCCGGGATCGGCACGCCGCCGCATCTGATCGGCGAGATGCTCAAGCTGCGGGCCGGCATCGACATCGTGCACATTCCCTACAAGAGCGGCGGCCTGTCGATCCAGGCAGTGGTCGCCGGCGAGGTGCAATTGACCTTCGAGAACCCGGCCGTGGCGCTCCCGCTGGTGCAGGGCGGCGTGGTCAGGGCGCTGGCGGTGACGAGCGAAGCGCGCCACCCGCAGGCGCCCGACGTGCCGACCCTGATCGAAGGCGGCCTGCCCGATTTCGTCTCGGTGTCGTTCACCGGCGTGGTCGCCCGCGCCGGCATCCCGCCCGCCATCGTGAGCAAGCTCAATGCCGTCATCAACGAAAGCCTGAAATCGCGCGACGTGGCAGCGACGCTGGAGAAGCTCGCGGTCGACGTGAAGACCGAGACGCCCGGCGCGTTTGGCGTCTTCCTTTCCGAGGAAATGACGACCATGACGCCGGTCATCAAGGCCGCCGGGCTGTTGGGCGTGCAGTGAGGCGATCAGCCTGCACCTCGTGGAGGGGGTGTTGGCGAGCCGGAAGAAGAAACCGCCTTTGGCCTGACACAGAAACCAGACGCTATCGGAATCGCGAGCCACGGCGGTCGATGCCTGGCTGACGCAAAATGGCATCGCCAGCGTCCGCATCGCGGCGAAAGGTTATGGGAAGACGCGGCCGGTGGCGGACAACAACACCGATGTGGGGCGCGCCAAGAACCGCCGCGTCGAGATCGCCGACCCACGCTGCGTGCTGCGTGCCCAAGAGCAAGTAGAAGCCTTGATCAACTCAATTTAAGTGCCGGCATGGATCAGCAGGTCCGATCGGGCCGCCCGTCACTTCGGCTTCTGCTCGAAATAGCTCAAATCCGGCGGCCGCTGGCCCTTCTTGATCGGCATCAGGCGGCCGTCGCCGCTCAGGAGATAGACCTCGTTGCCGATGGCGATATTGTCGTTGCCTTCGGTGCAATTGTTCTCGGTCCACATCACCTTCGGCATTCGCCGGTAGCTCTTGAGCACCGACCACGGGCGCGTCAGCGCATTGTCGGTGGTCGTCATCTCGTCGTGCAGGATGCCCGCCTTGTCGAGATAGATCCGCTCCTTGATCACCGCCTGGCCGTCCTCGTGGAAGGAGATGCCGGTCTGGTCGAACAGGCGCGGCACGCGCAGGTTCCGGGTCTCGATCTCGAGCAGGTCGTAGCGGCCGCTCCCGGTCGTATCGATCCATTTGCCGATGGAATAGCCCGGGAAGGTCGGTTCCTCGCCCTTCGGCCAGTCGCGCCCGTCGGTATAGATGCGGCGCGTCTGCGAGGTCATGATCTCGTACAGGACGAAGGTCGTCTTCTCGGTGATGACGAACTCGAACGGAAACACGATGCTCATCTGAAAGGGCATGCCCATCGGGATGCATTTGACGCTGCTGATGTAGAGACCCTGTCCGCCCACCGCCTGATCCGCCATGCTGGCCTCATGCATGCGGCGATACTTCTCCTTGAGCGGGGCCTCCTGTCCGCGGCCATCGGGCTTGCCCGGATCGTAGCGCGGCGGGCCGCCATCGGGCACCTTGATCCACTGCCCCGACCAGTCCGGATATTTCGACTCGTCAAAGGCGCGCGCGCTGGTCGCTGCGGCCAACAGGGCGGCGGCCAGGACGATCGGGCAGATTGACGACGTGCGGCAATGCATGGCTACCCTCGCTGTAATGGGCCGTGCGAGAGCCTAGCAAATGCAGGGATGTTCTTGGAATGGGAGGGCTGAAAGGCCGCACGCAGGGCGAGCCCGGCGGATGATCGCGCGCCGGAAGGGTGAGCGCGCGCGAATGAGCGCGCGCGAATTCTCCCGTGCCGGTGATTTTCCTGATAGACTTCCGATCGCAGGCGGCGAACCGGGTCGTCCAATGCGTGTGCTTGTCATCGAAGACCACCAACGCTTGGCGCGACTGATCGTCGAAGGCCTGGCCGGCTTCGGGATCGGGGCCGATACCTTTTCGACCGCCGAGGACGGGCTCGCCGCCACCCGCAGCATCGCCTATGACGCCCTGGTGCTGGATCTCGGTCTGCCCGACCGCGACGGGCTCGACGTGATCCAGGAGCTGCGCGCCAACGCGATGCGAACCACCCCGATCCTGATATTGACGGCGCGCGGCGGCATCGACGATCGGGTGGAAGGGCTCGATCGGGGGGCCGACGATTACCTGCCGAAACCGTTCGCCATGAGGGAGCTGGCGGCGCGGCTGCGCGCGCTTCTGCGCCGGCCGGGCGGACCGCTCGGGGCCACGATCGACATCGCCAACATGTCGGTCGACACCGCCGCCCGCCAGGTCAAGGTCGACGGGCGCGTGGTCGCGATCTCGCGCCGGGAGCTCGACGCGCTCGAGATTCTGGTGCGTCGCGCCGACCAGGTGGTGCCCAAGCGCCTGCTCGAGGACACGATATATGGGCTCAGCAACGACGTGACCGCCAACACCATCGAGGCCCTGGTGTCGCGCCTGCGACGCCGACTCGAAACCATGCATGCGGGCGTGTCCATCCACACGCTGCGCGGCATCGGCTATCTGCTCAAGGAACAGCTCCATGTCGCTCGCTGAAAAGATCATCAAGCGGCTGATGATCACCACGCTGGTCGGAACCTGCGCCGCCTATGGCTGGCTCTACGTCAAAGCCATGCACGTCCAGAGCTACCTGGAGCAGCGCGCCCTGTTGCAGCAGGCGCGCGAAATCTCCGATTTCATCTCCGTCGGCGCGGACGGCGCGGTCGCGCTCAACCTGCCGCCGCGCCTTTCTGAGTCCTACAACAGCGTCAAGAGCAGCTACCGCTACGCGGTGCGCGACGAAGGCGGGCGCATCGTGGCGGCGTCGGGCCGCGGCATCGGGCCCGTTCCGTTGCTCATGGGCCAGCGCCGCGCCTACGAGCAGGGCAGCGGCGACGACCGCATCGTCGGGACCGCCTTCGAGACCACGATCGGGCAGCGGACATTCACCACCCAGGTCGAGCAGATCGCGCCCAGGATACCGTCGATCAATGCGGCGGTGTTCAATGAATTCGTCGCCGACGGCGGCTGGCTCATCATCGTGTTTCTTCTCGTTCAGCTCGGGATCGGAGTGTTCACGGTGCGCCGGGGGCTCGCGCCGCTCGAAGCGCTGTCGGCGCTGGCCGGCAAGATCAATCCGGGAAACTCGAGGGTCCGGTTGCCGCAGGCGGGCGTGCCGCAGGAGATTTCGCCGCTGGTCGCGGCCGTCAACAGCGCGCTCGACCGGCTGGACGAGGGCATGCAGCAGCAGCGGGAGTTCACCGCCAATGCGGCGCATCAGTTGCGCACGCCCTTGACCGTGCTCGCCGCCAATATCGACATGATGGGCGACGCCGCGGTGGCGGCGAAGCTGCGCTACGACGTCGACCTGATGAGCCGGATCGTGACGCAGCTGCTGCTGGTCGCGCGGCTGGAGAGCCTCAACATCAGCGTCGACGACCGGGTAGAGCTCGCCGCCACGGTGCGCGAGGCGGCCGAGAATCTCGGGGCCCTCGCGATCTCGACCCACAAGACCCTCGAGGTCGACGAGCCAGCGGCGCCGGTCTTCGTGCGCGGCAATACCCATGCGGTGGCGGCCGCGGTCAGCAACCTGATCGAGAACGCGCTCAATCACAGCCCGCCCGGCGGGGCGGTCAAGATCCGCGTGACCACCAGTCCCTCGATCGAGGTGCTCGATAGCGGCCCCGGCGTCCCGCCGCACATGCGCGAGAAAATCTTCGAGCGATTCTGGCGCGGCGAAAGCAGCAAGGAAGGCGCTGGCCTCGGCCTCGCGATCGTGCGGCGCATCATGCACGCGCTGCGCGGCAACGTGTCGGTCGCGGACGCGCCCGGCGGGGGAGCGATGTTTTCCTTGGAGTTTCCGGCCTTTACCGCGAAAGCCTGAGGCGCGTCGCGGACGAGCACCCGGCGCCGTCAGCTTCCCGTCAGCGAGGCCCCCTATAAGGGCTGTCTGGCCGCCATGTCAGCTTTGATCAGGAGTGACGTTGATGACGCAGCAAACGCGCCGCACTAGCTTTGGTTTGGGTTTGATCACGACACTTGCTTTGGCAACGCTCGCCGTCGCCGGATTTGCCGGCCAGGCCGGCGCCGCCGACGAGCGCTTCGAGGTCACCAGCATCAAGTCCGTCAAGCCGACGCTGCTGGCCACCGCCGACGCCGTCAAGAAGGGCGACGTCGCCAAGGCCAAGGAAGCATTCGAGGACTACGATTCGGCCTGGAACGGGATCGAGGTCTACATCAATGTCCGCAGCAAGCCGATGTACGACAAGATCGAGCTCGACCTCCAGGCCCGGATCACCAAGGCATTGGACGCCCAGAGCCCAGACCTAGCCAAGATCGGCGCCGACCTGCAGGAGATGATCGGCAAATATGACGAAGCCATCGCCTTGGCTTCCGGTGGGGCTCCGCTCAGCCCGCTCTACGACGACGTCGCGCGCCTGCGCATCGTGCGTTCCCACCTGCGCGAGGTCACACCCGCCCTGAAGGCCGGCAACCTCGCCAAGGCGCGCAAGTCCTACGAAGAGTTCGACAACAACTGGGACAGTATCGAGGACCTGATCAAGGCGCGTTCGGCGGACGCCTATGTGGCCATCGAGAAGGGCATGATCCAGATCGAGCAGGCGCTGATGCCCGAGAAGCCGGACGTAGCGCAAGTGACCACCTTGGTGGCGGGCGTGACCAAGCAATACAACGACACCCTGGCGGTCATCGTGAAAGAGGCGCGCGGCCAGAAGTAAGAACAAGCGAGATCAGGGAGGGCCGGCCATGGATGCGCCTCGACCGAAGGCGGAGACTGACAGCATCGTCCTCGAACGGCTCCGGCTGTGGATCGTGGGCGTGATCGTGCTCGGGCTGATCGGGACGATGACGGAGCTCCTTCTGCTGGAGCATGATGAGCAGGCGTTGCAGTTCGTTCCGCTCGTTCTGATGGTGTTGGGGGCCGTGACGCTGGCTTGGTACACGACGGCCAAAGACAGCGCCAGCCTGCGCGCCCTGCAGGTCGTCATGGGGCTGTTCGTGCTGTCGGGCTTCGCCGGCATGGCGGCCCACTTCAACGGCTCGATGGAGTATCAGCTCGAGATCAATCCGGACCTCAGCCTCTCCGAGCTCCTGGACAAGATCCTGCGCGCCAAGGCGCCGCCTCTGCTCGCTCCCGGAATGATGATACAATTGGGCCTGCTCGGCCTCGCCTACGCGTATACTGATCTGCGCTACAGAAGGAGTGATTGACATGTCGATCATGCATCGTGCGGTTGGCGCGATCGTTGGCGTTCTGGCGCTGTTGGCGGTGTTCGGATGGCCGGCATCCGGGCAGGTCGGCAAGCTCGTCGACCCGAACATGGCGAGCGAAAGCGACCTGCAGGGGTTGCCGCATATGACGCCGGACATAGCGAAGGGCCTGATCGCCAAGCGGCCGTTCAAGACCGTGGTCGATCTGAACAATTTCCTGATCGAGCAGAAGCTCACGCCGGATCAAGCCAAGGAGTTCTATCGCAAGGCCTTCGTGCCGATCAATCTGAACACCGGCACCAAGGCGGAGTTCCTGCTGATCCCCGGCGTCGGCCCGCGCATGTCGGGCGAATTCGAGGAATACCGGCCGTGGAAGACCTGGGGCCAGTTCGACAAGGAGATCGGCAAATATGTGGGCCAGACGGAGACCGATCGGCTGAAGCAATACTTCTTTCTTCCCACAGGCTGAGGAGCGAGCCCGGCCGCGCGTTGACGCCCCCGCCGCGCTTTGCGATAGGCTGTCAACAAGAGGATGTGATCGCAGCACGCTTTTTGACAATTTGTTGACAGCTTGCTTGTTGACCAGGGCCGCCGACGTTCCATTGCTACCTTTGGGGGGACCGCATGGATAGCAGTGATGTCGACGCGCGGTGGCGATCGTGCCTGATCGCAACCTTGGGCGTTGCGCTGGTGTTGACGGCATTCCCCGGCGCAACCCGCGCCGAGGACCTGCACCCGGCGTCGAGCGACATCTGGCAGCGCGACAGGCTCACCGGCGACTGGGGCGGCGGGCGCACCGCGCTCAGCAACCGCGGCATCGATATTTCGCTCAACTTCATCGGCGAGACCTTGGGCATCCTGTCCGGCGGCTTCCGGCAGGGCGCGAGCTTCGAGCACCGCTTCGAGCTCTCGGTCGACACCGACTTGGACAAGCTCCTCGGCTGGAAGGGAGCCACGGCCCACACCACCTACTACCAGATCGGCCATGCCAACGGCCTGCCGGTCCTCAACTATGTGGGCAGCATCGCGGACCCGAGCTTCATCGAGGCGCTGCCGGCGACGCGGCTGTTCACGGCCTGGTTCCAGCAAAATTTCCATGACGACAAGGTCTCGCTGCGCATCGGCCAGATCGCGGCCGACGACGAGTTTCTGATCAGCACGACCGCCGCCAACCTGATCAACTCCACCTTCGGCTACGCCGCCCTGCTGGCCGCCGGCCAGCTGCAAGGCGGGCCGGTCTATCCGCTCGCCACCCCCGGCATCCGCCTCCAGCTCAAGCCGACCGATGAGATCACGATCCTGTCGGCCGTGTTCAGCGGCGCGCCGGCGGGCGCCGATTGCGTGGGTCTTCCGCAGGAGTGCAACCGCTACGGCACGACCTTTCCCTTGAACGGCGGCGCATTGTGGATGGAGGAGCTGCAATACGGCATCAACCAGGCCAAGGACGCCAAGGGCATGCCCGGCGTCTACAAGCTGGGCGGCTGGTATGCGAGCACGAGCTTCGCCGACCTGCATTTCGGTTTGACCCCAACCGGCATGCCGGTCTCGCTGGCGTCGCCGGCGAGCGCCTTCCCGCTCATGCATCAGGGCAACTGGGGAATTTACGGCGTCGCCGATCAGATGGTCTGGCGCGCCCACAAGGGGCCGCAGAGCGTGAACGTGTTCCTGCGCGCGGGCGCCTCGCCGTCGGACCGCGATCTGGTGCAGGCCTATCTCGACGGCGGGGTGGGCGTCAAAGCGCCGCTTCCGAGCCGCCCCGACGACGTGCTCAGCTTCGGCTTCGCCTATTCGCAGATCAGCGCCGATGCGGCCGCGCTCGATCGCGACACGCAAATGCTGACCGGCGGCTTCTTTCCGGTGCGCGACAAGGAGATCCTGTTCGAGCTCAATTACCTGCTGCAGGTCGCGCCCTGGTGGACGTTCCAGGCCGACCTCCAGGAGATCATCCATCCGGGCGGCAATGTCCCGAACCCGCTCAATCCGGCGCAGGCCATCCCCGACGCCTTCATCGTGGGCGGACGCACCACCATCAAATTTTAGCGCATGTCCCGGAAAAGTGGATACCGGTTTTCCGAAAAAGACATGCGCCAGCGCAAAAAAAGCGGAGCGCATCCCGATCCATTCGATCGGGATGCGCTCTAAAACGACGTCCAAATCATCGCCAGGACCGCGACCCCCATCAGGGCGGTGCCGAGCCAACCGAGCACGACCAGCCAGGGCCGGGCGCGAAATCTCTGCATGATCTCCTGGTTGGTCACGATGAACATCATCGCCGCCATGATCGGGACCGCGACGACGCCGTTGAGCACGGCGCTCCAGATCAGCATCTTGATCGGGTCGAGCGAGGTGAAGCCCAGGGCGAACCCGATGATCGTGGCCGCCGCAATGATGCTGTAGAAGCCGGCGGCGTCGGGCGCCTTGGCCTCCAGAGTGGCGGGCCAGCCGAACGCATCGGCGACGGCGTAGGCGGCCGATCCGGCCAGGACCGGAATGGCGAGCAGGCCGGTCCCGATGATGCCGAGCGCAAACATGGCGAATGTCAGCTCGCCGGCGAGCGGCCGCAGCGCATTGGCGGCGTCCGCGGCGGTACGAATGTCGGTCACGCCGCCGGCATGGAGCACCGCGGCGGTGGTCAAGATAATGAAGAACGCGATCACGTTGGAAAACACCATTCCCACGCTGGTGTCGAATGCGATGCGCTCGATGGCCGATTGCCCACCGCGAGTCAGCTCGCGGAGAGGGCGATCTTCCCTCCCCTGATGCATCTCCTCGACCTCCTGCGCGGCCTGCCAGAAGAACAGATAGGGGCTGATCGTGGTGCCGAGCACAGCCACCACGGTGAGGAAATAGTCGGCGTCGAACGTGGCCTTCGGCCAGACGGTCTCGAGCAAGGCTTCGCTCCAGTCGATGTGGACCGTGAAGGCAGTCGCCACATAGAGGAACAGCACCAGCGTCATGAACTTGAGTATCGGCGCATAGCGCCGGTAGGGAACGAACATCTGCAGCAGCACCGAGCCGGCCGCGAAAATGAGGGCATGCTCGTGCTTCAATCCCCCGATCACCAGCGCGAGCGCATCCCCCATGGCGGCGATGTCGGCCGCGATGTTGATCGTGTTCGCGACCACAAGCAGCGAGACAATGGCGATCAGGACCGACCGCGGGGCGAATTGCTTGAGGTTGGCGGCGATGCCGTGGCCGGTGACGCGCCCGATCTGCGCGCTGACCAGCTGGATGGCGATCATGAACGGCGTCGTCAGGAATACCGTCCACAACAGGCCGTAGCCGAATTGCGCGCCGGCTTGCGAATAGGTGGCGATGCCGGAGGGATCGTCATCGGCCGCTCCGGTCACCAGGCCCGGACCGAGCAACCGGAAAATCACATTGCTGGATTTCCGGCGCGATCTCTTGGACGGCTTGTCGGAGGACACAGAGTCTCCAGCGCCGGCGCGATATTGCGCCTCGGGCATCAAACAGCGTCCCGGCAAAAAGGTTCCACCCCGTCAGGAGCGGCACGGTGCCTGTGCGAGGTTGCAAACCGATGATGCGCAGGACAGAATGCGACGGCGCTCGATCGCACGCGGTCGATTCAACGATCATCGAGGAACATCCCATGCGACGGCTCGTCTGCTTGACGTCTATGATTGCGGCCGTTGCGGCCGCGCATGTGCCGGCGAGCGGCTCGGCGCTTGCCGCCGATGCTGCTCCGGTCAATCTGACCGAGTGGACGCCGCCCAATATCAGCAGCGTCGGGGATGACGCATTCGGCAAGCTCGTCAAATACGGCTATGCGCTGATGACCGATACAGCCAACCAGATCGGCCCGGCGGCGGCCGATGAGGCCAAGCGCTATTCCGGCAACAACCTCACCTGCCAGAATTGCCACCTCAAGGCCGGCACGCAGCCCTATTCAATGCCGCTCACCGGCGTCTGGGGCCAGTTCCCGCAATATCGCGGGCGCGAGGGCGAGGTCGGCACGCTGGAAGACCGCATCAATGGCTGCATGGAGCGCAGCATGAACGGCCGCGCCCTGCCGCTCGGCGGCCGCGAGATGAAGGCGTTCCTGGCCTTCACCAAATGGGTCTCGACCGGCATTCCGGACGGCGCCAAGCTCACCGGGGCCGGTGCCCTGAACGTGAAGGAGCCCGGGCGCGCCGCCAATCTCGGGCATGGCGGAGAGGTCTACGCCCAAGTCTGCGCCAGCTGCCACGGCAAGGACGGACAGGGACAGCGCGCGGCGAACGGGAACGGCTATCAGTTTCCCCCGCTCTGGGGGCCCGACAGCTACAACAATGGCGCCGGCATGGCCCGCATCCTCAGCGCAGCGGCCTTCATCAAGCACAACATGCCGTTCGGCACCACCTATGCGTCAGCGGTGCTGAGCGACGAGGACGCCTACGATGTCGCGGGCTTCATCAACAGCGCCGAGCGGCCGCAGCGTGCCAATCTCGATAAGGATTTTCCCAACCGTTTGCAGAAGCCGGTCGACACCGCCTACGGCCCCTATGCGGACGATTTCAGCCCCGCCCAGCACAAGCTTGGGCCCTTCGACCCGATCCGCGCCAAGGTCAAGGAACTGGCGGCGCAGGCGGCGCCGCAGCGGTAGGCACAAAGCGAAATCGACCAACCGGAGGGGCGGCCCATGTGGCCGCCCTCTGGGCCCAGCGCGGCCCTACGATCCTGCCCGCGAGCGCGTCACGGCTTGATATAGGCGTAGCCCGCTTCCTGCAGCTCCACCAGGCGGACCACGCCGGCCGGCACGATGGTGGCCTCCGGGATGATCGGCACCGGCTTGCCTTCGCGCTTCTCCATGGCGTTCTTGGTGTTGTTGCAGGCCCCGAAGGCGACCTGCGGGACGAGCTTGCGCAGCGCGGCAATCTCCGGCTTCACCGGCGAGGTATCGTCGCGCAGCATGTGCAGGCCCTGGCTGTAGGCGACGATCTCGATCGCCACCTCCTCGCCGCGCTCCTTGTAGAGCTCGTAGGCATTGCGCGAGTTGTTGAGCGAGAGCTTCATGACATCGGCATCGTTCTGATCGACGTGAAACGCAATCTTGTGCAGCTTCTTGTCGCCCTCGGCGGCGGCCTTGCGCGCCGCGAACGGCACCGCCAGCAGCCCAGCGCCGAGCACCTTGAACATCCATCTGCGATCCATGTCGCCTCTCCTTTGCGTTGATGGCGCAAGCCTAGCATGAATCAGCCAGGACCATAGGGCCGCCCGGCCCTCGGCGCGCCCGCTATTCCTTGTCGGGCGACCCGCCGTCCTTGCGCCCCTGCGCCGCCGGCAATTGCCGGACGTCCTTGATCTTGATCGCGTCCTTGACCAGCGCGATGACTTGCGGCGAAGCGCCGGCGATCCTGCCCACCACATCCTGCAGCTCCTCACCGCCGATGGGGTGAAAATCCATATTGGCCTGTTTGGCGGCTTCGATGAACGCGGGGTCGGCAAGAGTGTCGTCGAAGGCGCGGCGCAGCGCCTGCACCCGCGCGGGTGAGACAGCCGGCGCGGTCAGGATCGGACGCCCGACCGCAACGTCGCCGGAGAGGATTTCGAGCACCGCGCGCTGTTCGCCGCCCTGCCCGAGCTCGCTCCATAGCGGAACGTCGGGCATGTCGGCCTCGCGCTTGGTGCCGATCTGAAACAGGATGTTGACGGCATGGTCGCGCAGCCAGTCGGGATGCGTGGACTTCATCGAGGCCCAGGAATCGCTGCCGCGCCCGTCCACCTCGCCGCGTTCCACCGCAATGTTGATGTCGCCGCCGCTCGGATAGCCGGACACGATCTTGAATCGGGCGCCGAGCAGGTTGTTGGAGACCTGCGGATAGAGCACCGAGGGCGAGCTTGCGCCGGTGGCCCCGATCGCGAGCGGCTTCATCTTGGCCTGATCGAAGGTAGCGACGCCGCTCTTGGCGGAAACGAAAAGCAGGTTGTTGACCACCACCAGATTGCCGATCCAATTGAACTTGCGCACGTCGAACTGGACGCCGGGCTGGCCGAGCGCCTGGTCGGTCGGCGTGGTCTGGCTCAAGGTCGCGATCACGGTCCCATCCCGCGGCGCCACGTTGTAGAGCCAGTTCGCCGCCCCGCGGCTGCCGGCGCCGGGCATGTTCTGCGCCACGATCAAGGGCTTGCCCGGAATATGCTCGCCCAGGAAGCGGCCGAGCATGCGGGCATAGAGGTCGTAGCCGCCACCGGTGCCGTAGCCGACCACGAGGCTGATGCGCTTGCCGCGGTAGAAATCCGCGACCTCGTCCGCCGCCGCCGGCGCCGCGCCGCCGAGCGGAAGCGCGACAGCCACAAGCAGGCCCGCGATGCAACGGCGCTTCATCACAATTCCCAACATCGCAGTCTTCAACATCGCAATCTTCAACCTCATTCTCCTCAGGGTGAAGGCCGGAAGCCGGCCTTGTAATAGGCGGACAAATCGGTTCCGAGCCATTCGGTCGGAATGATCTTGTTGTTGCCCTCCGCGATCGCCTTGCGATACAGGATGCCGCCCGCCGCCGCAAACTGAATAGCCAGGCCCGAATTGTTCTTGTAGTAGACGATCCCCGGCCCGGACCTCGTGCCCGAAAGCGCGGACAGCGGTGTCTTCCCGACCAGCAGGTCGCCAAGCTCGTGCACCTGCTCCTTGCGGATCACGCCCTGTGCGAGCGGGTCGAGCAGCTCGGTCTGATCGTTGTCGACGACGCTTTCCCAATCGTTGATGATGACGGCGCTTGCGCGCGCGTAGGTGCGGGCGTCGACCTCGGAACGCTTGTTGGTCACGTCGGAGTTCGCGATCGATACGACGAGCTGGCCGTCCTCGAGCCAATCGCCGTCGAACACCGGCGTCATCGCGGTGGTGGCGCAGCACACGATGTCGACGCCGGCCACGACCGCCTTGGGATCTGCAACCGCCACCACCTCCAACGCATCGCGCGCCATCGTCCGTGCGAAATCCTCCCGGTGCGCGGCGCTCGGACTGTAGACGTTGACGCGGGTGAGCCGCCGCACGGTTGCGATCGCTTCGAGCGCGTTACGCGCCTGCTTGCCGGTCCCGAACAGGCCGAGCGTCGCGGCGCCCGGCCGCGCCACGAGGTCGACCGCGACCGCCGTGGTGGCGCCGACGCGCATCCCGGAAAGCAGAAACTCGTGCAGCAAAGCCAGCGGCTCGGCGGTCTCGATGCTGTAGAGGATGACGATGCCCCAGTTGAACGCCTGCGGGTTCTCGTAAAGCCGGCGATCGTTGCCGGGGCCGGCCGGCCGCATGATCTGCGAACCGGCACGCACGCAGGCAATGCCCGCCGAGGGCACCGCGCCGACATGGACATTGGCGAGGTATTTGCGCGCCGGATCGGGGTGCTCCGCGAGATAGCGCATGCGCGGACGGTTGACGGCGCTGCCTTTGGCAAAGTCGCGGAAGGCCGTACGCATGGCCTCGATGCAATCCTGCATCGGCAGCAAGCGCCGCACGTCGTCGTCCGTAATAATGATGGTCACGCGCCGTGCTCCCTGCCGAATGCAAGCTCGAGCCCCTATCTACAGGGCGGCACGGCGGTCGCCAAATGCCAGAAGGCCGCGCGGCACACGCTCGTGGCACACGCTGTTGTGATGCGCCGCAAGATTGTTGTACTCCCGCTCGGTCTGCTATGGGCGAACGCATCCGAGCCCGAACCCGAGGATTGCCATGATCACCCGACGGTCGCTTCTCAGCACTGCCAGTGTTGCCTTCGCTGCCCTGGTCCCGTCCGCGATGGCGTTCGCCGCCGAGGAGCAGCCCTTCACCCGCCAGGCGTTCCAGGCGGCGCAAAGCAAGGGCCAGTCGATCCTGGTGGAGATCCATGCCTCCTGGTGCCCGACCTGCGCGGCGCAGAAGCCCATCCTGGGCAAGCTCTTCGCCGATCCGAAGTTCAAGAACCTGGCGGTCTTCCGGGTCGATTTCGACAGCCAGAAGGACGAGGTGCGCAACTTCAAGGCGCGTGTCCAGTCGACGCTCATCACCTTCAAGGGCAACCAGGAGATCGCGCGTTCGGTCGGCGACACCAATCCGGATTCCATCGCCGATCTGTTGGCGCTGGCCCTCTAGGGAATGCTTTCGACGCTCGGCCTCGCGTATCTCGCGGGAGCGCTGTCGACACTCTCGCCCTGCGTGTTGCCGCTCCTTCCGATCATCCTCGGTTCGGCTGCGTCCGCGCATAGGCTCGGGCCGCTCGCCTTGGCGCTGGGGCTTGCGAGCGCTTTCGTGATCGTCGGCCTGTTCGTGGCCACGATCGGATTTTCGATCGGTCTCGACGGGGATGTCTTTCGGACCATTGCGGCGGTCCTGATGATCGCCGTCGGCGCCGTGCTGATCGTGCCGGTGTTGGCCGCTCGCCTCGCGCTCGCGGGCGGGCCGGTGAGCCAGTGGGCCGAGCAGCGGTTGGCGGGCTTTTCCGCGTCGGGCCTCACGGGCCAGTTCTGGGTCGGCGCGCTGCTCGGGGTGGTATGGTCGCCGTGCGTCGGACCGACCCTGGGCGCCGCCTCCCTGTTGGCAAGCCAAGCCAGAGACTTGCCGCAAGTGGCCGCCACCATGCTGCTGTTCGGGCTTGGCGCGTCGACACCGTTGCTTGCGGTCGGCATGCTCTCCCGCGAAGCCATGAAGCGGGTGCGCGATCGCCTGCTGGCGGCCGGCCGCGGCCTCAAGGCGGTGCTCGGGGCTGCCTTCGTCCTGGTCGGGGCATCGATCGTGACCGGGCTCGACAAGCAGATCGAGACCGCCCTGGTCGAGAGCTCTCCGCCATGGCTCACCGCGCTGACGACGCGGTTTTGAAGCTGACGGCCCAAGCATTGTGGGTCCGCGGTCGCCCCGGCGGCAATTGACAGAAGTCGCGCCGAGGCGGCAAAGTTAGCCCCTATTTGTGCGTATGGCGCAGCTGTCACGATAGGCGGCGCGCAAGTTCAGCAGAGGGAGGAAGACAATGAACCGACGTAGCACGTTTGGTGTTGTGGCGATGGCGGCGGCATTCGCGCTGATGCTGCCCCTCTCCGGCCATGCCCAACAGCCGGCCCCCGCCGCCCCGCAACCGAAGGCGCCTCCGGCCGCCGCAACCCCCGCCGCCCCGCCGAAGCCCATGAAGGAAGCGATTGTCGGCAGTTGGTCGCTGCTCATCGACGACGCGGTGAAGGCCGACGGCACCCACGCCCCCAACTTCGGCCCCAATCCGATCGGCATGGCCATGTTCACCGCCGATGGTCACTTCTCGGTGGCGATCACCCGCGCCGGGCGTCCCAAATTCGCCTCCAACAACCGCTCCACCGGGACGGCGGACGAAAACAAGGCGATGGTGGCGGGTGGGAACGCGTTCTTCGGGACCTACACGCTCAACGAAGCTGACAAGACGCTGACCATGCGGGTCGAGGGCAGCACCTACCCGAACCTGGAAGGAACGACGCAGAAGCGGACCATCACCTCCCTGACCGCGGGCGATGAGCTGACCTGGAGCAATCCCGCCACCAAGGGCGAAGTCGCTTGGAAGGCGATGAAACCCGTCGGCTCCTAGTGCTCCAACACCTGACCTACATTCGGTGTCATCGCCCGCGTACGCGGGCGACCCAGTAACCACGGCATTTCGATCGAGGCACGACGATCGATCTCGACGCGGGGGTTACTGGGTGCCATAGCCCGCGGAAGACGGGCGTAAACGCCCTGATGCTTTCGCGGGGCATGACACCGAGAATAACGCTACGACCCTTCGATGCGCGAGAAGTCCGCGACCGCCCGCGTGGCGGCGCGGATTTCGTTGAGCAGCCGCAGCCGGTTCTCGCGCAGCGGCTTGTCCTCGACATTGACCGTCACCTTGTCGAAGAAGGCATCGACATGGGGCCGCAGCTTCGCCATCGCCGACATGGCGGCGGCGAAGTTTTCGCGCGCGACGGCGGCGCCCGCTTCCTTTTGTGCAACATCGATCGCCTTCGCCAGCTCCCATTCCTCGGCCTGCCGGTAGAACTGCGGGTCGGGCTTGCCCACATATTCGCGCGCGTCCTTCTTCTCCTCGATCCGAATGATGTTGGTGGCGCGCTTGTAACCGGCGAGCAGATTCTTACCATCCTCGGTGTCGAGAAATTTTCCCAGCGCCTCGACCCGGCGGACGATCAGCACGAGATCGTCTTGATCGTCGAGCGCAAACACCGCGTCGACCAGATCGTGCCGCGCGCCCTGCTCGCGCAGCTGGACCTTGAGGCGATCGGCGAAGAAGGTTAGCAAATCGCGAGGCAAAGAGCGGCTCTCGACCAGGAGCGCGTCGGTGACAAGCATTCCATTTCTGATTTCGGATTCGATTGTGGGAAGCAGCCTCAATCGAATTCCGTTTTCAAGAACGATCCGGATCGCACCCAGCGCCGCCCTTCTTAGCGCATAGGGGTCCTTCGATCCCGTCGACTTCTCGCCGATCGCCCAGAATCCAACCAGCGTATCGAGCTTGTCCGCAAGCGCGACAGCAGTTGCGACCGGATCGGCAGGCACCAGATCATCCGGCCCCTTGGGCCTGTAATGATCCTCGCAGGCGTGCGCGACGGCCTCGTCCTCGCCCTGCGCCTCGGCGTAGTATTTTCCCATCAGGCCCTGCAGCTCGGGGAATTCGCCGACGACTTCGGTCAGCAAGTCGGCCTTGCATAGCCGCGCGGCGCGGCGCGCCTTCTCCGCATCAGCGCCCACGATCGGGGCAAGCTCGGCCGCCAATGTCTCAATCCTTGCAATACGCTGGGCCTGCGTGCCGAGCTTCTCGTGGAAGATGATGTGCTCGAACTTCGGCAGGCGCTCTTCAAGCCTGGTCTTTAAATCGGTTTCGTAGAAGAACTTGGCGTCCGCGAGCCGCGCCCGGATGACCCGTTCGTTGCCGGCCACGATCGCCGTCCCGCCATCTGCGGCCTCGGTATTGGCGACCAGGATGAACTTGTTCACGAGCTTGGCGGTCTGCGGATCGCGCAGCACGAAGCACTTCTGGTTGTTGCGGATGGCGGTGCGGATCACTTCCGGTGGGATCGCCAGGAATGCCGCGTCGAAGGAACCCATCAGCACCACCGGCCATTCGGTGAGGCCCGCGACCTCGGCCAGCAGGGCCGCGTCCTCCACCAGCTCGTAGCCCTGCGCGAAGGCGAGGTTCCTGGCGTCGGCGACGATCATGTCGGCCCGGCGCTGCGGATCGAGCACAACCTTGGCCTTCTCGAGCTTGGCCACATAGTCGTCGAACCGCTTCACGGAAAACTTCGCGGGCGCGAGGAAACGGTGGCCGCTTGTCTGGTTGCCGGCTTTCATGCCGTCGATCGCGAACGGCACGATCTCCGGCTCCTCGGTCTCCGGCCCGAAGGTCGCCACGATGGAATGCAGCGGACGCACCCAGGTCAGGGCGCCCGCGCCCCAGCGCATGGATTTCGGCCACGGGAACGACCGGATCACCTCCGGCACGATCTCGCCGATGACCTCGATGGCGCCGCGGCCTTTCTTCTCGATCACCGCCAAGTAGAAGTCGCCCTTCTTGGCATCCTTCTCGATCTTGGCCTGATCGATCGACGCGAGCCCCGCAGCCTTGAGGAACCCCTTGATGGCCCCCTCGGGCGAGCCGACACGCGGGCCCTTCTTCTCCTCCTTGAGATCGGGCTGGCGCACCGGAAT
>DATDGG010000056.1:0-25628 GCA_036522235.1 Xanthobacteraceae bacterium | reverse complement strand
GGATGAGGCCTTCGAGACGGCCGGCAAACGCCGGCCTCCTCAGGATGAGGCCTTCGAGACGGCCGGCAAACGCCGGCCTCCTCAGGATGAGGCCTTCGAGACGGCCGGCAACGCCGGCCTCCTGAGGATGAGGCCGTAGATGCCGGCGCAAGAACGACAGTTGCCCCAGAGGAATCATGGCTATCCCGCAACGTCGCTGGCTCTCATCTCGGATGCTCCCGCTGATTGCCGCGGCGTTTTTCGTCCTGGCTACGATCCAACTCTGGAGCGAAATCTACTACTCCCTGATCGGCGTGCGAACGTCAGGCGAAGTGATCGAGTTTCATACCAGCCGGGCACGCAGCATCAGCATCGTCGCCGAAGTCGAGGTCGACATGCCCGGGGTCACGCCGTTCCGCTGGGAGGTCGACGATCCATTCGGCACCCAGAGCTGGGAGCCGGGGGGCAGAGTCCCGCTCCTGTGTGCGCGCATCCACGCCGATCACATGAGCTGCGTGGTCGACTCTTGGCTCGATCGCTTTCTGTTCCCGCTGATCGCGATTCCGATCGGTGTCGGGGTCCTGCTGTGGTTGGTGAAACGCCGCCGTGCCGGCACTCGATGAGGCCACCACGGCCCTCATCCTGAGGGCGCGCTCTTGCGCGCGTCTCGAAGGATGGATGCACGGCACGGACTCGCGGCCATCCTTCGAGACGGCCGGCAAACGCCGGCCTCCTCAGGATGAGGCCTTCGAGACGGCCGGCAAACGCCGGCCTCCTCAGGATGAGGCCTTCGAGACGCCGTGCTGCGCACGGCTCCTCAGGATGAGGGCCGAAGGCTGCTACCGCCGCGGGAACGGCAGCACGCTCGCGTATTTCTTCACCATGGCGTCGCGCTGGTCCTTGCCGATGCGGTTGACCGGGGGGAACTTGTCCTTCCAGGCCCACGGGCGCACCGCATAGTAGATGGCACGCGAATTGGTGTGCGGGCCGTTGAGAGCGCGGTCGGGCGGCATGCGCGGGTCGAGCGGGGTTGCCCAGCAGTTCTCCACGATCTCGATGTCGGTTGCCGGATCGACCCGCGTGGTCATGGCCCACAGTACCTCGTCCATGTTTGAAGGATCGATGTCCTCGTCGACCATCACCACAAAGCGTCCGTTGCGGGCCGAAGCCGAGCAGCCGAGCACCGCCATGCCGGCCTGCTTGGCGTGCCCGGCATATTGCTGCTTGATCGCGACCACGATCAGGAACATGTGATGCACATAGGCGCCGACGATGCCGGGCACGCCGGCGGCCTCGAGCTGCTGCCACAAAATGCCGCCCTCAAAGCGCACCGCATGATGCGGAGCGCCGGGCCATTGCGGTGCCATGTTCAGCAAGATCGGCTCGTTGCGGTAGTAGACCGCCTTCACGCGGATGACCGGCTGCTCGTCGGCCATGCCCTTGCTGCCGACCGTGTAATAGCCCGGCCATTCGCCGAACGGGCCTTCGAGCCGCGTCTCGACATCGGGCGGCGGCATCTCGCCTTCGATGGCAATCTCGGCGTGCGCCGGGATCGGCAGGCCGGTGAGCGGGCCTTTGATCACCTCGACCGGATGGCCGAGCATGCCGCCGGCGCGGTCGAGCTCGGATATGCCGAACGGAAACTTGGTGTGGGAGAGAAAGAACAGCAGCGGGTCGCCGCCGAAGGTCGCGACAACCGGGCAGGCCTTGCCCTCTCGCCAATAGCGCTCGGCGATCAGCCGGCCCTGCTGGCCCGGGCTCTGCCAGATGCCGAGCAGGTTGCGCTCATGCACCTGCATCCGGTAGGTGCCCATATTGACATAGCCGGTTTCCGGATCGCGATTGAGGAACGTGCAGCCGGTCCCGATGTAACGCCCGCCGTCCTCGCGGTGCGACTTGAGCACCGGGAACTTGAGCAGATCGACCTCGTTGTCGCGCATCACATTCGCCATCACCGGGCCGGTCGCGACCTCCTTCGGCGGGATCGGCGGCGCCTGCTTGAGGCGCTGCGCGGCATGGCGCACGATCTCCATCTTGGGGGTGTCGGGCGCAAGCCCCAGCGCGATCGCCATGCGCGCGCGCGAGCCGGCCGGAATGCTGAGCACGCGAAAGCCTCTCGGGTAGCCCTGGATTTCGTCGAACAGCAGCGCCGGGGGCTCGTCGATCAGCTCGCAGGCGGCCTCGGTCAGCGCCCCGATCTCGAGATTCCAGTCGGCGTTGCGGATCACCTTGACCTCGCCGAGCTTCTCGCATTCCGCCAGGAATGAACGCAGCCCGTCATAGGGCTTTGGTTGCTGCTGCATGGGCGTTGGACCCTTTTTTGTCGCGGCGGCGGACCGGTTTGCGGCCCCACCATACGTGATAATGTCGTGATTGAAAGGCCATCCGTAGCCCGCATGGAGTCTGTAGCCCGCATGAAGCGCAGCGCAATGCGGGAACGGCGGTCCCGGATTTCGCAAGAGCTCCATCCGGGCTACGAAACGAGAAGCTTCTCCCCCACCCACCTCGCGCAGGCAAACAAACGCGCGTCGTCGTGGCGGCGCGCCACGAGCTGGACGCCGACCGGCAGGCCGTTCGGGCCGCGGTGGGTCGGCAGGCTCATGGTGGGCACGTGCAGGATGGTCCAGATCGCCTGGAAGCCCGGGTCGCCGGTCGTTTCGAGGCCCAGGGGGGCTTCGCCCTGCACGCAGGGTGCCAGCAGGATATCAAAGCCTTCGAACACGGCCGGCACGCGTGCGCGGCAAGCTTCGCCGAGCTCGATGGCGGCGAGATAGTCTGCATACGGCATTTCCATGCCGAGCTTGATGCAGCGCGTAAGCTTCGGGCTGATCAGGTCGCGATGGCTCGCCCATTCGGCGGCCATGCTCTTCGAGCGCTCGTAATTGTTGATGGTCTCGCGCGCCGCGGTCTTGAGGCCGGCAAACTCCGCGGGTAGCGTGACGTCGCGCATCGCCGCGCCCGCGGCCGAAAGACGCGCCGCCGCGTCCTCGACGGCGTGCTTGGTCTCCGCCTGCGCGGTGTCCCAGAGCGGCGTGCGGCACAGTCCGATCCTCGGCGCTGTTGCAGCTGCGACCGATGCATCCGGATTGCGGCCGATGAGGACGGAGGTGACGAGCACGATATCGTCGAGGGTGCGCGCCATCAGGCCGATCGTGTCGAGGCTCTCGGCCGCGAATTTGAGGCCGGCGCGGTTGAAAGCCCCGAAGGTCGGCTTGTAGCCGATCACGCCGCAATAGGCGGCCGGCCGCAGCACCGAGCCGCCGGTCTGAGTGCCGAGCGCGGACGCAACCATGAAGTCGGCGACCGCCGCGCCCGAGCCGCTCGATGAGCCGCCGGGCGTATGCGCGCCATGGTGCGGATTGGTGGTCGGCCCCGCCGTCATGCCGGCGAACTCGCAGGTGACGGTCTTGCCCAGGATGACGGCGCCGGCGGCGCGCAGCAGCGCCACGCTCGCCGCGTCGCAGGCCGGGCGATACCCGCGATAGATCGGCGAGCCCATCTCGGTCGGCAGGTCCGCGGTGTCGATGACGTCCTTGATCCCGATCGGAACGCCGTGCAAGGCGCCGCGGTTTGGCCCGCGGTCGAGCGCGCGCGCCTGTCGCAGCGCAAGCTCAGCGTCCACATTGGCGAAGGCGTGAACGAGCGGCTCGCGCGCCGCGATGCGATCGAGGCAAGCACCGACCACCTGCTCCGCGGTGATCTCGCCGGCCGCGATGCGGCGGGCGATCTCGGTGGCGGAGAGCTCGTTGAGCGCCCGCGTTCGCGGTGCCGCGGTTTCGGCAGGTGAGGTCATGTCGGGGACTCTCTCCTCGTCATGCCCGCGCTTGTCGCGGGCATCCACGTCTTGCGGCGCTTCGAGCAAGCAAGGCGTGGGTGGCCGGGACATTAGGGCGTTTACGCCCGTCTTCGCGGGCTATGCCCGGCCATGACTCCTTGCGAAACTAATTCTTTCCCGCGCGGCCGGCCGAAGTGCCGGCGATCTTGCCGAAGACCGCGCCGGAGATGAGGCCGGAGCCGCCCGGATAGTTGAAGTAGAAGATGCCGCCGACGAGCTCGCCGGCCGCATAGAGGCCGTGGATCGGCTGATAGTCGGTGTTGAGCACCTCGGCGTCGTTATTGATGCGCAAGCCGCCGAACGTGAAGGTGATGCCGCAGGTTACCCCATAGGCCTCGTAGGGCGGCGCATCGATGGTGTTCGCCCAGTTGCTCTTGTTGATGGCGAGACCTTGCGTCGAGCGCCCGTCCTTGATGTTGGGATTGAACGGCACGTCCTGGCGCACCGCCGCATTGTATTCGGCGATGGTCTTGACGAATTGCGCCGCATCGACGCCGTCGAGCTTCTTGGCGAGTTCCTCGATCGTGTCGGCCGTCACCTTGGTGATCTGGCGGATGCGATATTCGTCGCGCTGCAGGTGCTTCACCTTCTGGTCGAAAATCTGCCAGGCGAATTGGTTCGGCTGCTCCAGGATCACGCGGCCGTATTTGGCGTAGGTGTAGTTGCGGAAATCGGCGCCCTCGTCGACAAAGCGCTTGCCGGTGGCGTTGACCATGATGGCGAACGGATAGGAGTGCTTCTGGAACTGGTCGCCGACCGCGAGGTCGCCGAACTCCGGGGCGTTCATCTCCCAGCCGACCGCATGACAGCCCGACCAGTTGCCGCGCGGGCTTGCCCCGATGGCGAGCGCCATGCGGATGCCATCGCCGGCATTGAAGCGGCTGCCGCGCACCTTGGCGAGATCCCAGCCGGGCCCGAGATAGCGCGTGCGCCATTCCGGATTGGCCTCGAAGCCGCCGCAGGCCAGCACCACCGACTTGGCGGCGAGATCGCTCACCTGATCGTGGCTGCGCACCCGCACCCCCTCGATACGGGCACCGTTGTACAGGAGATCGAGCGCGCGGGTCTGGTAGCGGATCTCGATGCCGCGCTTTTTCGCGGCCTCGGTCAGCATGTTGACGAGGCCCGGCCCGCCGCCGACCGACTCGACCGTGAGCCCGCCCCAGAACTTGAACTTGCCGTCGATCTTGAAGGCCTGGCGGCCATAGATCGGGATGAAGCGCACGCCCTTGTCGCGCATCCAGCACATCGTGTCGAAGCTCTTCGTCACCATCAGCTCGATCAGGTCCGGATCGGCGCGATGCTGCGTCACCCGCGCCATGTCGTCGAAGAACTGCTCCTGCGTGTAGGTGCCGAAATCGGTGGTGGCGATCTCGGCTTCGGTCAGGTCGGGGACCAAGGTCTTGATGTCCTCGACGCCGTTATAGACGACGCGGATCGAACCGGCCGTGAAGCGGCTGTTGCCGCCGGATTCCTCTTCCGGCGCCGCCTCCAGCATGAGCACGCGAGCGCCCTGCTCCTGCGCCGCCAATGCGGCGCAGAACGCGGCATTGCCGGCGCCGACCACGATGACATCATAGTTTGACATTTTGATTGCTTCGCCTTTTTCAGAACTCTTCGATGCTCTCTCCCGATGCTTGGCTCCGCGCGTGCACTCCCTCGCCCCGTAAGGGAGAGGGTGGGGAGAGGGGGTTGCTGACTCTCGTAGGCCCGAGCCCCCTCACCCCAACCCTCTCCCCTACGGGGAGAGGGAGCTCGCCTGAGCAAGCATCACGACCGTGGCTTACTACCACCGAAATTTCAATTCTCCACCACCCGCCACTCGATCGTTTCGCCGCCGCGATAGACCAGGGCCCGCTCGTCCGGCCCCTCGACCTTGATCTCGGCCGGCGCCGTCCAGGACGAGCGCTCGAGCGTGATCGTGCCCTCATTGGGCGGCATGCGGTAGTGCCTGGCGCCATTGAGCGAAGCAAAGGCTTCGAGCTTGTCGAGGGCGCCTTCCTCATCGAACACGCGGGCGTAGGTTGCAAGCGCGACCGGTGCGTTGAACACGCCGGGCACGCCGTTCACCGCGACCTTGCGGGCCATCGGATGCGGGGCGGAATCGGTGCCGAGGAAATAGCAGGCCTCGCCCGATGTCGCGGCCTTGCGCAGCGCCAGGCGGTCGGGCTCGGTCTTGATGACGGGCATGCAGTAGAAGTAGGGCTTGAGGCCCCAGCCCAACATGTCGGTGCGGGTGAGCACCATGTGATAGGGCGTGATGGTGCCGCCGACCTGCGGGGCGGCGCTGCGCACGAAGTCAACGCCCACCTTCGAGGAGAGATGCTCGAGGATCATGCGCAGGCCGGGGAACTGGCGGACCCATTTCTGCAGATAGCGATCGATGAAGCTTGCCTCACGGTCGAATATGTCGACCGCCGGATCGACGTCCTCGCCGTGCATCAGGAACGGCATGTCGATCTTCTCCATGCGCTCCAGCACGCGCATGATCTTGCGATGATCGGTCACCCCGTGCGCCGAATTGGTGGTGGCATGGGCCGGATAGAGCTTGACCCCCGTAAACACGCCTTCGCGAAAGCCGCGCTCGACGTCGTCGGGTTCGGTGTCGTCGGTGAGATAGCAGGTCATCAGCGGCCGGAAGGTCGAGCCCGCCGGCAGCGCGGCCATGACCCGCTGCCGATACGCGATCGCTTCCGCCGAGGTGGTCACCGGCGGCACCAGATTGGGCATCAGGATGGCGCGGCCGAAATGCCTGGCGGTGTAAGGCAGCACCGCCTTGAGCATGGCGCCGTCGCGCACATGCAGGTGCCAATCGTCGGGCTTCTTGATGGTGATGCTTTGGGTCATGACCTGATGTGATTGGTTGTAGCCCGGATGGAGCCATAAGGGCGTTTACGCCCGTCTTCAACGGGCTATGGCGCAATCCGGGTCGGCCGTCCCGCATTACGCTGCGCTCCATGCGGGCTACAAGCTATCCGATCGGCGCCGCGGCGGCGACCAGCGTGGGCGCAGGCTTTTCAAATTTCATGGCGCCGGTCAAGTCGGCGACGCGCGGGAAGCCGCGCTTCTTGCACCATTCCTCGAGCCCGTCGATGATCGCGATCATGCCGGAGGGGTTGCGGAACGTGAGGTAGCCGATCATCACCGCGCTCGCCCCTGCCAGCATGTATTCGACCACGTCCTCGACCTTGACGATGCCGCCGCAGCCGATGATCGGGATTTTCACCACCTTCGCGCATTGATGCACCATGCGCAGGATGATGGGCTTGATGCCCGGCCCCGAAATCCCGCCATAGCCGTTGCCGATCATCGGCTTGAACGTATCGGTATTGATCTTGAGCCCGAGCAGGGTGTTGGAGATGGTGAGCGCATCGGCGCCGGCGCGCTCGGCGGCGCGGGCGACGAGATCGATCTCGCCGGCGTTGGGCGAGAGCTTCGCCCATAGCGGCTTGTCGGTCGCGGCGCGCACCCGGCTCACGATATCGTAGGTATGGTCCTCGTGCAGCGCGAAATTGCCGCCGCCCGGCTCCCGGGTCGGGCAGGAAATGTTCATCTCGATGGCGTCGACCTCAGGCCGCGTCACCGCGCGCGCCATGGCGGCGAAATCCTCAGGTGTCGTCGCCGTGATATTGGCCACGATCGGCGGCGTGTAGCGCTTGTAGTCCGGGAGCTGGTGATCGAGGAAATAGTCGAGCCCCTTGCCGGGCAGCCCGATCGAGTTGATCATGCCGCCTTCGAGCTCGGCCACGCGCGGGGTCGGATTGCCGATCCGGAACTCGCGCGACACCGTCTTGGTCACCAGCGCGCCCAGCCGGTTGATGTCCATCACCTGGGCGAGTTCGGTCGAGAACGCGCCCGATGCCGGCATCACCGGGTTCTTGAGCGTGACGCGCCCGATCTTGACGCTCATGTCTACCATCCGACCGCCTCCTGCAAATCGAACACCGGCCCATCGATGCAGACGCGCCGCAACACCTGCTCGCCCTTAACCTCGAAGGTCTTCACGCAGACATAGCAGGGGCCAAGTCCGCAGGCCATGATCTGCTCCATGGCGACCTGGCCCACAATGTCGTGCCGCCCGCCCAGCCGCTTCATCAATTGCATGAGACGGTTCGAGCCGCAGGTATAGAAGGCGTCCGCCCGCCCGCCCGCGATCAGGCGTTCAAGGATCGCCTCCACGTTCTCGACCGCGCTACTGCCGTCGGAATCGAGCACCGAGATCACCTCGCCGACCGCGCCGAACAGATCGTCCGCCATCACGAATTCGGCGCTGCGCGCGCTCAGGATCGCGGTCACCGCGACGCCGTTCTCCTGGGCGAGCTGCGAGATCGGCGCCAAGGTCGCGAGCCCGACGCCGCGGCCGAGCACCACCACGCTCTTCCAGCGTGGATCGAGCGAGAAGCCGACGCCCAGCGGGCCTACCAAATTGAGCGCGCCGCCGACCGGCAGGGTGGCGAGGCCGCGGGTGCCGCGGCCGACGCATTTATAGAGGAACTCGATGCGGCCGCGCGCGCGGTCGATCCGGTAGACGCTTTGCGGACGGCGCAGCCACAGCTCGCCCACATCTGGCGACGGGCACAGAAGGTTGAAGAACTGGCCGGGCTTGACGGCAAGCGCCTTGGGCGAAGCCTCCACCACCAGGTGCTTGTATTCGGAATTCACCCAATCGTGGGAAACGACCGGACAGAGCGCCTCTTCGGCCGGGATATGCGGCGCGGCGGCCGCCGGAGGGCTCTGGCCGACCACGAAGGGGGCTGAGGCGAAGGCGTCTTGCATGAGGGTGCTTTCGGGCGTGCTTTCGGGGCCGGTGGGTGCCCAACCTTTTTAGGGCCCTGCCGTCCCAAAATCAAGATTTGTTCCAATTTTTGAACAGTCGCTCGGTGGGGGCATTTCTTCGTAAGGGGCGGCCCCCGCAGATAACAATCCTTAACCCGTACGGCGGCAATCTGCGCCGCCGCGTCGATCAGGGGGGCCCCATGTCGCAACAGGTCGTCATCGCCAATCCCGCCACCGTCGAACTCGCGCCCTCGCCGTTTCCGGCGGAATGGGTGATCGACGGCGCTCCGCAGGCCAAGGCGACCGCCATCGCCCACAGCAGCGACGGCGCCATGACGGTGATCGCTTGGTCGTGCACCAAAGGCCGCTTCCGCTGGCATTACCAGGTCGACGAGATGGCCCACCTCCTCGCCGGCGAGGTCTTCATCACCGACCCCTCCGGCAGCGAGCGGCGCCTCGGTCCGGGCGACACGGTGTTCTTTCCGGCCGGCAGCACGAGCGTCTGGCGGGTGACGGCCGACGTTCGCAAGATCGCGGTCTGTCGCGTTGCGGTGCCCAAGCTCGTGGGCTTCGGCCTGCGCGTCTGGAACAAGCTCTGCCGGACCGCGGCGGAGACGCTCGGCCTCGGTGCCGAGCCTGCCGCATCCGACGGCGGCTTGGTGGCCGGCGATACGCTACGCGCGCCGCCCGCCCATTCGGTCTCCGCCGCCCCGCAGGGGTGAAGGGCTCAGGCCGCGCTCCGCGGCTTGACCGGGGCGGCGCGGACTTCCAGACGCACACCCGTCCTTTTCTGCAACGCAACCCCGTCACTTCTGAGTCTGCCTGAAATACCGCAAATCCGGTGGCGGCTGGTCCTTCTTGGCCGGCATCAACAAGCCGTCGGCGCTGAGATAATAGTTCTCCTTGCCGATGACCACGTCGTTGGTGCCCTCCATGCAGGAAACGCGGCTGAAGTTCGGGTGGGGATTGGGGTTGCGCTTGTAGGTCTTGTCGACGCTCCACGGCTGCGTCAGCGCGTGGTCGAACACCGTGATCTCGTCGTGCAGCGTGTTCGGATCGTTCTTGTCGAGATGGAAGCGCTCCTTGAAGGTCGACTGGTTGTCGAAATGCAGCGGCAGGCCGGTCGCGTCGTAGGCGCGCGGACCCTTGAACGGGCCGCGCGTCTCGGCCTCGAGGGTGTCGTAGACGCCGCTGCCAGTGGTATCGAGCCAGCGGCCGATGGCATAACCCTGATAGGTCGGCTCGAGGTCGGTCGGCCAGGGGCGTCCGTCGGTGAAGATGCGGCGCAGGTCGCTGCCGGTCGAGATATAGGTCGTCTCCGGCGTGATGATGTATTCCTGTGTCGGCGTCGACATCATGCTCGGCATGCCGCCCGGAATGCACTTGGCGTGGTCGAGAAAATTGCCCTGCCCGCCTTTGGCCTGGTCGGCCATGCTCTCCGCGTGGATCTTCTGATATTCCGGCGTCAGCGGGGCTTGCTGCGCCGGCCCGAAGGCTTTGTACGGATCGTACTTGATCGACTGGCCGCCGAGCCGCGGACTGACCGTGTCCCACTGGCCTTTCCAGTTGGGATATTTCGCCTCATCGGCGGCACGCACGCCGGCCGTTGTCGCCATCAGCGCGCACGCCAGCGCCAGCACCGCAGTCGAGCTTCGATACGACATTGATGACCCTCCCTATGAACCTCCCCTGCGTCGTCGGATAGCTTTTGCTTGATAATTATGGGCTCGACGTTGCCGCAGTGCCGAGAACACTACACCACGCGCGCCATCCACGGAACGGCGTTGCCGCGCGCTCGGCTGTCGGCTGGAGGATGGGTGGAGCGAAGCGATACCCATCCTCCGCCATCCGGACGTGCAACCCGATGGTGGGTTTCGCGATGGCGCGCGGGCGTGAGCGCCCTATGAGTTCAACCCCTCCATGCCGCCAAGGGGGCTGACAAGTGACGAATTAAGATTTTTACCAGCCTTCAAACCCTTGAGATTCGCCCAAGGACGCGGCCGCATTCACGGCACGAACCGATTGGCGTTTCGCGGACTTCCCGCCGGCGCTTGACCATTCGCGCCCAACCGTCAGTTGATGCCGAGCTTGTGGCTCACGCCCGCGCGAACCGCGTGAAAGCTCAGCGTGTTGTCATCGGTGGAATTGAGCGTCGGATCAAAATGGCTCGCGCGTCCAAGGTCGGTAAACCGATACTCGAGGCTCGCAGTCCAATCCTTGAAAAGCGCATGCTCGATGCCGGCACCTACGGTCCAACCGGTACGCCAGCCGTTCAGCGTGTCCAGTGGCGGAGTGGTCACATGTCCCCACGCAACGCCGCCGGTGCCGTAAACAAGCCAGCGGTCGTGCGCAAATCCGGCTCGTCCACGCACCGATGCAAGCGTATCCGCCGTCACATTGAAGAAATAGGTCTGGCCAAAAGCCGACAACGCGGAAAGGCCGGAAAGATTGGCCGCTTCCAAATCCGCTTCGACACCCACGACAAGCGACCTGGTCTGGAAATTGAAGCCGCCGCGGCCTCCGCCGACAAAGCCGTGGGGGCTTATCGTATAGGGCACCACGGGGAAGAACGTGCCGCCAGCATTCTGGGTGCCGCTTGAATCCCCCCAGCCGTAGCCTCCCTGCACACCAATATAGAACCCCGTCCAATCGTAGGTCGGCGGCAGGAATTTGGTGGCCGGCGCAGGCGCCTTATAGGGAACGATATCGGCAGCCTCCGCCACCAGCGGTGTCGTCAGCATGGCTGCGGCAATAACGATGTCGAATGCTCTACGCATAGTACCCCCAAATATCGGATGTGGGACGGCGGCTGCCGTCCGCAGGCTCACCGCAGCACGTGGTTCGCGACCCAATTCCCTGTGAGTGGCGACGTTCACATGGCTGATACGGGGGCAGCTGCAACTTCCTTCGCGGCCGGAGGAGCTATTTTCGGCCCGCGAACATGATCCGCGAGAAAGCCCCGATCAAATGGCCTTTGAATCCGGCACAAGCCTTATCGACGTCACCTCGGAATTCCGCTAACGAGCTGACGTCTGCCGTCCGCAGACATCTGGACGGCTGCATCGACAAATGTCTCCACAATGAGGTCGCCTACACGCAATCGGTTCTTGCGAGATTCCATAACCGCCGTCCGCAGCGCTTCGGTATCAACCGTCTCCGCGGTGAGTAGATCGACCGGTCGCCCGAGACCGCGAACATAGTCGGCTTCGGCCGTGGAGAACTCCGGTGCCTTGCTCCTGTACACTTGCCAGAGAATTTCGGCATCCTGCTTGGGAAGACGATCCGCGACGCGCGCGATGAGGCGGGCCGGACCTAATGCCTCGACCAGGAAATTGTCGGCCTTGAGCCATTGAATACCGATATAGGTCGCCAGCAACACATTGCAGCACAAGGAGCCCAGAAGCAGCGGCTCCCGCCATGACCTGAATGAAAGCAATCCTGACATGGTATCACCGTAGCATCGGCAGCGTTGCATTATCCAGAATCATGCCGAGCAACGCCTGCTGCGGCGGAGGGCGCCCATAAGGGACTGCCAGGGCCAGGGAAGCGCCGATTGCGAAGGAACATGCAAGGCTTCCGGCCAGCACGAGCCGGTTCCACGCCAGCACAGGCTGAAACGTCCACGACCGGCGATCGTTCTGAGCGGCGATGCGTTGAATGACCGCAAAGGACGCGATCGCGGCGCGATCAGGATGAGGCGACGGCGCAAATGCCAGCAATCGGTCGAGGTCTCGGGCTCTGCGAATGACCGCTCGTCCTTCAGGGGTTTCCGCGAATTGTCGCGCTCCAGCTCGCTCCTGTTCCGGCCAGCGATCAATATCCCCACCCCAGGCCTCGGCCAGGCCGCAAAATCGCTCCCAGATCATGTTCGCCTCCGCCGTTCTTGTTGAATCTTCTCGACCGCTTGCCTGAGAGTGAAACGGGCGCGGGTCAGCAGCGATTCAAACGCCTTCTCGCTGACATTCATCACGCTCGCCGCCTCTCTCCCGCTCACGCCTTCCATATGAAACAGCGCAATTGCCGCACGCTGACGCTCCGACAGCGCCGCCAGCGCATCGGCTATCAGTTGTTGCTCTTCTTGTGCGATCACGATTTGGACCGGATCGGGGTCGTTCGAGCTGACGCCCGCAACCGTCTCGATCGGGCTATTGGTCGGCCGCCGGTTCCGATCGACCGCGAGGTTGATGATGATTCGGTAGAGCCAAGTCGTGAAACGGGCGATCTTCGGATCATAGGACGGAGCGTGAGTCCATACTCGAATGAATGCCTCCTGGCCGATCTCGTCGGCGTCAGCCGCATTGCGAGTTACCCGCTCAGCCATCCGGATCGCCCGTTGCATATGGCGTCCCATCAAGACACGAAGCGCTCGCTGGTCGCGAACGGCAACGGCTGCCATAAGCGCCTCGTCAGAGTCGCCCTCCGTCATGCACATCCTTATTTCGACATTTTGTGCCGCTGGCATTCATGACTGCGAACCAGCGTGGCACATTCTGCGCCGGCGAGAGACCGCCTTCACCATGGGGCCGTCAGCACGCGCGCCAGCGGCCGTCGATCCAGCATCGCGCGGGCGGACCATAGACCGGAGCGGGAATATAATTTGGGGCATCATATACGGGCGGCGCAACGTAGGCGGGCGCCGCGTATAGGGGGTCACAGAACCAACCAGGATAGAGTCCCCAGCCGCGCCAGCCGTAGCGCCAGCAGGCGACGTTCACGACCGGGCTGGTTGCCGCGAGGGCCGAACGAATTGCCGAGGGATCGGCACCCGTGAACGCGGCCGCCGGCGCGAGAGCGAGCGTCCCCGCCGCCGCCGTTACGGCCAAAGTGAGGGTCGAGGTCCGCATGATTCCTCCGTTACTCTCCGCTGCCACCCGGACAGCGTCGCAAGTGATACGGGCCGAGCCCACCCAATCCTTCGGATGTCTCTGCCGTTAAGGGGGCGTCCCCGGCTGAAATCGAGGGGCTTGACAAGTGACGAATGACGAATTATGATTTTCGTCAGCATTCAAAACCGCTGAGATTCGAGCGCCGCCCCATGAACCCCCAGGCCAAGACCAAGCCCGACGATACCAAGGCCCGCATCGTGGAGGTCGCGGAGGCGCTGTTCCTCAGGCTCGGCTATGCCAAGACCGCGGTGGCCGACATTGCGGCCGAGCTCGAAATGTCGCCAGCCAATGTCTACCGCTTCTTTCCCTCCAAGAACGCCATTGTCGAAGCCATCTGCCGGCGTTGCCTGGCCGAGGTCGAGGACCGGGCCTGGCAGATCGCCCGCTCCAAGGGGCCGGCGGCCGAGCGCATGGAGCGGCTGATCCTCGATATATTGGCCTATCACAAGGAAAACCTGATCACCGAGCAGCGCGTGAACGACATGGTCCTGGCCGCGATCGAGCACAGCTGGGAGACCATTCGGGCGCACAAGGAGATCATGGGCAACGTGACCGAGCTCATCCTGCGCGACGGTATCGAGGCCGGCGAGTTCGAGCCGGTCGACCCGCGCCAGACCGCCGGCCTGATCATGCGATCGGTCGTCTGCTTCACCCATCCCCTCATGCTCGGCCAATGCATCGAGGAGGGGGAAGACGTCGAAGCCGAGGCGCGCGCCTCGGTCCGCTTCCTGCTGCGCGCTATCACACCCCGGTAAACCTGGAGCGGTTCAAGCCGAGGCCAAACCATGTCTGATGTGTGACGATAAATGGATTTCGTCATTCATCACAATTCAGTGAAGGAGGCCACCATGAAGCTCTCGATCGCCCGCCTGACCGGCATCAGCGCAATTGCCTTGGGGACCGCGGGCGCGGTCGCCCTGCTGCCGCTGCTTGCGGTCCGCGACAATCCGGCAGCCTCCACCGCGACGGCGCCCCAGCGTCCGGTGCAGGTGCAGCGGGTCGCATTCGAGAACGACAAGCCCGTCCGCGAGTTTGTCGGCGTGGTGCGGGCGCGCCACGAGACCGATCTCGGCTTCCGCGTTGCCGGCAAGATCATCGCCCGCAGCATCAATATGGGCGATACCGTGCATGCCGGCGATGTGGTGGCGCGGCTCGATCCGCAGGATCTCAATCTGCAGGTCGAGAGTGCGCAGGCTGAGCTTTCCGCCGCCACCTCCAATCTCGCCGACGCTTCGGCGGAGGAGGCGCGCTATGCCAGCCTCAAGCTGCGCGCCGCCGTCGCGGCCGCCGACTACGACCACAAGAAGGCCGCCAAGGATGAAGCCCAGGGACGCCTCGAGCGCGCGCAACGCGCGCTCGATCTCGCGCGCAATCAGCTCGCTTACGCGGAGCTCAAGGTCGATGTCGACGGCGTGATCACCGCGGCGCTGGCCGAGCCCGGCCAGGTCGTCAATATCGGCCAGGCGGTGGCGCGGCTTGCCCATCACGGCGAGAAGGAAGCGCTGGTGGCGCTGCCCGAGACCTGGCTCGAGGAGGCCCGCAAATCAAACGCGACGGTCGCCTTGTGGTCGGCTCCCGATCGCAGCTTCGCGGCGCATCTGCGCGAGCTCTCGCCGCAGGCCGACCCGACCACCCGCACCTATGCGGCGCGCTTCACCATCGAGAATCCCGACGACGCTGTCGCGCTCGGCATGACCGCGACCGTGCGCCTTGCGCGCCCCTCCGGCGGGCGCCTCGCCAAGCTGCCGCTGTCCGCGGTGCTGAACCGCGGCGCCGGACCGTCGGTCTATCTGGTCGACGCAGCCGGCGCGCTGGTTCTGCGGCCGGTGACCGTCGCCTCATTCACCGAGGATGCCGCACTGGTGAGCGCGGGCATCGCCGACGGCGACGAGGTCGTCACGCTCGGGGTGCAGAAGCTCGCACCCGGCACGCAAGTCCGCACTGTCGACGCGCGTTGATCAGCCGCCGCGCTTGCGGCGCGCCTGAGCTCAAACCACACGGGAGGCTTTAAGCCATGAAACGGTTCAATCTCTCCGAATGGGCGATCACGCACCGCGCGCTGGTGCTGTTCATGATCATTCTCCTGGGCGCCGCCGGCGTCTATTCCTACCTCAATCTCGGCCGCGCCGAGGATCCGAATTTCACCATCAAGGTCATGGTGATCGGCGTCGGCTGGCCGGGTGCGACCGCGAGCGACATGCAGACGCAGGTCGCCGACAAGATCGAGAAGAAGCTGCAGGAATTACCCTATCTCGACCGCGTCGAGACCTATTCGCAGCCCGGCGATGCATTCATCCAGGTGATCCTTTCCGACAAGACCCCACCCGCCAAGGTGAAGGATCTCTGGTATCAGGTGCGCAAGAAGGTCGGCGACATCAAAAGCGATCTCCCCGCCGGCATCACCGGCCCGAGCTTCAACGACGAGTTCGGCGACGTCTATTCGGCGCTCTACATGCTGACCGCCGACGGCTTGTCGCTGGCCGAGATCAAAGACCGCGCCGAGGACATCCGTCAGCGCCTGTTGCGGGTGCCCGACGTCAACAAGGTCGACATCCTCGGCGAGCAGCCGCAGAAGATCTTCATCGAGTTCAGCCACACCAAGCTCGCCACGCTTGGCGTGACCCCGCAGCAGATTTTCGACAGCGTCGCGCGGCAGAACGCAATCGTGGCCGGCGGATCGGTCGACACCTCGGCTGATCGCATCAATCTGCGGGTGACCGGCGCGTTCTCCGGCGTCGCCGCCATCGCGGCGGTGCCGGTGCAGGCGAACGGGCAAATCTTCCGGCTCGGCGATATCGCGACCGTCAAGCGCGGCTATGAGGACCCGCCAGGCTTCGTCGTCCGCCAGGGCGGCAAGCCCGCGCTCGGCCTCGGCGTTTCCATGCAGGAAGGCGCCAACATCCTGACCTTGGGCGAGAACCTCAAGCACGCCATGAGCGCCGTCACGGCCGAGCTTCCGCTCGGCATCGAGGTGACGCAAATCGCCGACCAGCCGCGCATCGTCGACGGCTCGGTCTCGGAATTCGTCGAGACCTTTGCCGAAGCGCTCATCATCGTGCTCGCGGTGAGCTTTCTCTCGCTCGGCTGGCGCACCGGCATCGTGGTAGCGCTCTCGGTGCCACTGGTGCTGGCGATCGTGCTGCTGGTGATGTATGCGGGCGGCCTCGACCTGCACCGCATCACGCTCGGCGCCTTGATCATCGCGCTCGGCCTCCTGGTCGACGACGCCATCATCGCCATCGAGATGATGGTGGTGAAGATGGAGCAAGGCTGGGACCGCGCCCGCGCCGCGACCTTCGCCTGGACCTCGACCGCGTTCCCGATGCTGACCGGCACCTTGGTGACGGCCGCGGGCTTCCTGCCGGTCGGCTTCGCCAAGTCGAGCGCCGGCGAATATGCGGGCGGCATTTTCTGGGTGGTCGGCCTCGCTTTGATCGCGTCCTGGATCGTGGCGGTGCTGTTCACGCCCTATCTCGGCTTCAAGCTTTTGCCCGATCTTACCAAGCGCGGCGCCCACCGCAATCCGCAGGCGATCTACGATACGCGGCCGTACCGCGTGCTGCGCAGCGTCATCGCGACATGCCTGCGCTGGCGCAAGACCGTGGTCGCCCTCACCATGCTGATGTTCGGCGTCGCGATCGCGGGCTTCGGCCTGGTGCAGCAACAGTTCTTTCCGACCTCGACCCGCACCGAGCTGTTCTTCGAGATGCGCCTGCCCGAAGGCACCGCGATCGGCGTGACCGACGCGACCGCGCGGAAGGCGGAGCAGCTCATCGGCGAGGATTCCGACATCCTCACCTACACGACCTATGTGGGCCGGGGCTCGCCGCGGTTCTGGCTCGGGCTCAATCCGGTGCTGCCTAATCCGAACTTCGCCCAGATCGTGATCGTCACGCGCGACCTTGCGGCGCGCGAGCGGGTCAAGGCGCGGCTCGAGACGGCGCTGACGCAGGGGGCGCTGCCGGAGGCACGCGCGCGCGTCGACCGCTTCGTGTTCGGCCCGCCGGTCGGCTTCCCGGTGCAATTCCGCGTGGTCGGCCCCGACCCGATGAAGGTGCGCACGATCGCCGAACAGGTCCGCCAGATCATGGCCAAGAACCCGAATATCATCGACCCGCACCTCAATTGGGGCGAGCAGCAGAAGTCGATCCGGCTCGAGGTCGACCAGGACCGCGCCCGTGCGCTCGGCCTCACCCCGCAGGATGTGGCGCAGACGCTGCAGACCCTGCTCTCGGGCTATACCGTCACGCAGTATCGCGAAGGCATCGAGACGATCGACGTCGTGGCGCGCGCGGTACCGGCCGAGCGTCTCGCGCTCGACCGCCTGGGCGAGCTCACCGTCACCACGCAGAACGGCGTCGCCGTCCCGCTGTTGCAGGTTGCCCATGTGGGCTACGACTACGAGGAGCCGATTCTCTGGCGGCGCAACCGCGATCTGGTGCTGACCGCGCGCGCTGACGTCGTCGACGGCGTACAGCCGCCCGACGTGAGCGCGCAGATCGAGCCGCTGCTCAAGCCGATCAAGGACGCGCTGCCTTACGGCTACCGCATCGAGACCGGCGGCTCGATCGAGGAGAGCGCCAAGGCCAATGTCGCGCTGGCCGCGGTGTTCCCCGCCATGGCGGTGGCGATGCTGGCGCTGCTGATGATCCAGCTGCAGAGCTTCTCGCGCCTCGCTCTGGTGTTCGTGACCGCGCCGCTCGGATTGATCGGCGCGACCGGGGCGCTGCTCGTCTCCAACCGGCCGTTCGGCTTCGTGGCGCTGCTCGGCCTGATCGCGCTCGCCGGCATGATCATGCGCAACACGGTCATCCTGGTCGATCAGATCGAACGCGATATCGCGGACGGGCACGGACGCTACCGCGCCATCATCGATGCCACCGTCCGCCGCGCGCGGCCGGTGGTGCTGACCGCGCTCGCCGCCATCCTCGGCATGATCCCGCTCGCGCAAAGCATCTTCTGGGGGCCGATGGCGATCACGATCATGGGCGGCCTGCTGGTCGCGACCGTGCTGACGCTGCTGGTCGTGCCCGCCCTCTACGCGCTGTGGTTCCGGGTGCGGCAGGACGAGCCGGCGACCATCGCGGCGCGCTCCGACGATGCGTTCGAGGACGCCATGGAACCTATTCGGATTGCCGCCGAGTGATGGCGCGTCCCGAGATGGAGAAAAGCATGAGCTGGTGGCACCGCGAGCCGCGCCTGGAGGACATTCTCTCGGATTCCATCGTCAGGGTGGTGATGGAGGCCGACGGCGTCGACCCGCATGAACTGGAGGCGGCGCTACGACGCACCGCCGTTCTCCTTGCGCGGCGCGGCACCGAGCGATCGGTGTGATCCGCAAAGGGGCCTCACCTTTTTCCTTGACGTGGCGCAGTTCCTCCGTCACGTCGGCGCCAGGCGGCTTCGCTCCTTTCCCGCCCCCGCGGGTGCGGACGCCGCCTGGCGCGTTTTGTTCCAAACCTCATCCTGAGGAGCGCGCCCTTGCGCGTCTCGAATGGTTCGAGACGCGCCGGCTCCGCCGGCGCTCCTCACCATGAGGCCGAGAATGGGGAATGCCGCATGCTCCGAAAGCTCATTATTCAAAACTCAATCTGGCTCGCCGTCATGGCGCTGCTGCTGTTCGTGCCGGCCGGGACGCTGGCATGGCCGCAGGCCTGGGTGTTCCTGATCGAGCTGGGCGGCGCCAGCATCCTGCTCTGCGGCTGGCTCTACATCCATGATCGTCCGCTGATGGCCCAGCGGATGTCTGGGCCGGTGCAACGCGACCAGCCGCTCTGGGACCGGATTTTCATGATCTGCCTGCTCGCGTTCTTCGTCGTCTGGTTCTTGATCATGGGCCTCGATTTCCGCTTCGGCTGGTCGCGGGTCCCGCTGTGGGCGCAGGTCGTGGGCGCGCTCGGCGTGCTGTGGGCGAACTATGTCTTCTGGCTGGTGTTTCGCGCCAACAGCTACGCGGCACCGGTGGTCAAGATTCAACAGGAGCGTGGCCACCGCATCGTCACCACCGGTCCTTACGCGATTGTCCGTCATCCCATGTATGCGGGCGCCATCGGGTTTGCGCTCGGCACGCCTTTGCTGCTCGGCTCTTGGTACGGCCTCGCGCTCGGCGTCGTCATGATCGCCGCCTTCGGCTACCGCGCGGTGCGCGAGGAAGCGACGCTCGCGGCGCAATTCCCCGACTATGCGGACTACGCGGCGCGGGTGCGCTACCGGCTCGTTCCGTTCCTCTGGTAGCCGCCCTCCCCTTGCGGCCTTCCGCGGTGTATCCTCGCCGGCGAGGAAGCCTGATCGCGAGGGGCGATGTCATGATCTACAAAATCTCGATCGGCCTCGTTGCGCTCGCGGCCGCGATGGCCGTCGCTATGGCCGGGGCAGCCGCGTTCGACGAGGCCAAATATCCCGACTGGAGAGGCCAGTGGAGCCGGCTGCGGACGCTGCGCGACCAGGTGTCCCCCAATCCGTCATTCGACCCGAACAAGTTCCAGGGCCTCGCCCAGGAGGCCCCGCTGACACCCGAATACAAGGCCATCCTGGAGGCGAGCCTCGCCGACCAGGCCGCCGGCGGCGCCGGCCTCGACCGCGACTATGTGTGCTTCCCGGCCGGCATGCCGCGCATGATGAACGTGTATTCCACGATGGAGATCATCGTGCGGCCGGAGGTGACCCACATCCTGATGGGCTTCCTGAACGAGAACCGGCGCATCTTCACCGACGACCGCAGCTTCAACGAAGTGCGCGAGCTTTCGGTCGCCGGCTATTCCATCGGCCGCTGGATCGACAGCGACGGCAGCGGCCGCTACGACGTCCTGGAGGTCGAGACGCGCGCCTTCAAGGGCATGCGCACGCTCGACTCGACCGCCATCCCGCTGCACCAGGACAATCAAACCATAATCAAGGAGCGCTTCTTCAGCGACAAGACCGACCGCAACGTCCTGCACGACGAGATCACCATCATCGACCACGCCTTCACGCGTCCGTGGACGGTGATGAAGGACTATCGCCGCGCCGGCGAGGCGCATCCGATCTGGCGGGACGCGGCCTGTATCGAGGAGAACCAGCACGTGCGCATCGGCAATGACAGCTACATGCTGAGCGCCGACGGCCTGCTGATGCCCGCCAAGAAGGACCAGCCGCCGCCGGATTTGCGCTATTTCAAGCGGCCGTAGGGGCGGCCGTTGTGGCCGCCGCGTGCTGGTTGCGGGCGCCCACCATGAGGGCGTTTACGCCCGTCTTCGACGGACTGTGGGGCGCCCTACAATTCATTCCCCCTTGATACCGGCCGCCTTGATGATCGGCCACCATTTGGCGATCTCGGCCTCCTGCAGCGCGGCGAGCGCTTGCGGGGTCTGCTGCTGCCGCGGAAAAATCTCCTGCGCGAGCTCGGCGAGCCGCGCCCGCACCTTCTCATCGGCCAAGGCCTCGACCGTCGCGGCATTGAGCCTGGCGATGATCTCGCCCGGCGTGCGCGCCGGCGCCCAGAAGCCGAACCAGACCGAGGAATAAAGCCCCGGCAATCCGGCCTCGTCCACGGTCGGGATATCGGGCGCGCCCGGCAGGCGCCGCCTGGCAGTGACCGCATAGGCCTTGATGGCGCCAGCGCGCACCTGCGGCAGGACCGGCCCCACGTTGAACAGGCCCATGTCGATGCGCCCGGCGGCGAGGTCCGCGATCGCCGGACCGGCGCCCCGATAGGGGAGCAGGCGGAAGCGGGTCCCGGTCTCTCTCTGGAAAAAGACGCTGGCGACATGCGAGCCCGATCCCGGAACCCCCCAGGTGGATTGATCCGGGTGGGCCTTGAGCCAGTCGACCAGCGCCGCGAGGTTCTGCGCCTGCGTCGCCGCCTTGGCCACGATCAGCAGCGGGCTCTCGACCAGGAGCGAGATCGGCGCGAAGCCAGCCTGCACGTCATAGGGCAGCGTATAGAGCGCGCCATTGGCGACATGCGTGCCCCAGTAGCCGATGCCGAGCGTGTAGCCGTCGGGTGCGGCCTGCGCGAGCCGTCCGGTCCCGATGCTGCCAGCCGCGCCGTCGACGTTCTCGATCATGATCGGCTGGCCGAGCGAGACCTGCATACGCTGGGCGAGCGCGCGCGCGATCGCATCATTGGGCCCGCCGGCCGCAAACGGCACCACCATGGTGAGGGGGCGGACCGGATAGACCTGCGCGAAGGCGCCCGCGGCACTCCCCAAGACCGCCGCCGCCACGACGCCGACAAGCCATTTTCTCATGATGCCGCGCCCCCTCCTGCATCAAGATGCCCGCATGACCAAGCCTGCTCGTGAGCTGGCGGCTGCGGCGGTGATGCTCGTGGCTTGCGCCGCGCCGGCGCATGCCACCGCGGACCACGCCTACAAGAAGAACGAATACGCGATCATCGCCGGTGGCGCGGCGCCGAGCAAGCTGCTTTCGGTCGCGGCCCATGGCGGCGGCCAATTCGGCGATAGCGGCTTTCATCTCTATCTGATGGCGGAGCCAGCGCACCGGAAGATCGCGCCCCTTCCATCGGTCGGCTCCGACGACATTCTCGGGCGGTGCGATACGGAAACATTGTAGCCCCCTCACCCCACCCTCTCCCCTGCGGGGCAAGGGAGTGAAACGCCGTGCGCCCATCACGCTTTCGCCTGCCGTCTTCTGGAAAGCCAAAGATGTGCATGCCGTAGCGCTTTCGCCGGGGCAGGCTCTTTGCGGGACATGCGCTAGCGAATCCGGTCGTCATACTTGCCCTGATGGGCGGCGGGTTTGACCGGAAACAGCCGCGCCTTGGCGGAGTTGAGGCGCGTGCAATATTTCGGCTGCTTGCGGTCGATGTCGCCCTTGCGGTCCGGATCGGGATCATCGCCGTCGACCGTCAATGTCGCTCCTTCGCGGCGGAGCTTGGGCAGGTCGTCGGCGTCCGGCTTGAATCGATTGCCCACGATGCGCCCCTCACCGTCGAAGTCGCAATACTGCTTGTGCGAGCCCGTCACCCATTTGCCGCCCTCCACGCTCGCGCTGCCGTCGTGCTCGTCAGGATCCGGCAGGAGCGCGAGCATCGCGTTGTAGGCGATCCAATGCCCGGCGAGACCGCGACGCGTCTCGTCGATATTGGCCAGCATGGCGAGGCGCTCGCGCATGCGCGTCTCCCACTCGGAGCGCACATTGCCGGTCTGGTGTATCTGATAGTTCCGCTTGTCCCAATAAGGATGCAGGAAGATGTCGAAGGCCCCCGCATTGCTCTTGAGCCAGGCGCGCTGGTCATCGCGCAGATGCGCGGCGAGCTTGGCGTCGAGGCGGCGCAGAGTGTCGCGGTAGGTGCGCGCGATCTCGCCGTCGAGCCGAGCGAGATCCGGATCGGCGCAGATCTCCTCCGCGTCGAGATTCTTGGCCGTCGCACAATCGAAGGAAGGAAGAACGGTGCGGGTTGCGGGATCGCCGGCATGGCCGGAGCGCGGCCCGACCGGGAAATAGCTTCCGGTGATCATTTCGGGGACGTTGCAGAAAGCCGGCTCATAGTCACCCTCCGCATCGCGGATGAGGACCACGCGCAGCGCATTGCCCTGCAGGCGCAGGCGAAGCTCGGCTTTGCCGCCCTGCGCGCTCGGCCGCGGATCGGCATTGTCCTTGGCATCGCTCGAAACGCTTTGCGCACCCTGATCGTCGAGCGCCTTGGGAACGGGCGTGCCGACATACCAGCCGTCCGGGCGCAGCGTCACCCGCGCCGTCATCCCGCAGCGCGCTTGAACGAAGTCGTAGTCGGGATTGGCGACAAGGTCGACCGTCAAACCATCGCCGTGCTTCTCGACCTTTGCGCGGCCAAGTGCATTCAACCATTCGCCCCGCGCATCCTCAGGCGCAGCGCCGGCGGCCAGCCGGTCGAGGGTGGCAAGCCGGCCCTCCAGCAGCGCCTTCATGCGCAGGCGCCCGGGATCATCCTTGCTGCCGGAGGAAACTTCGTCGCCGTCCCCGTGCACTACCTCGATGAACCAGCGCTGGTCGCGCCGCAGCAGCAGCGCGGTGAGCGGATCGGCGGCGGCAGCGAGCCGTTTGAGCTTGACATCGCCGGCGCGGTGAAGCGCCACCAGCTCTGGATCGAGGCAAAGGCCGTCGGCATTGGTCGGGCCCGCGCAGGTGACCGCGGCGGCATCGCGACCGGCCAAGAGCGAGAGCAAGAGCGAGAACGTCAGCGCGAACGCGACCGTGATGGGAAATTTCATCGGTCAACCTTCTCGGCGTTGCTGGAGGAGCTGAAGCCCGGACCGGTCTCGCCGAGGATAACCGGCTTGTCGCGGTCGCAGCGAAACGTGCGGGCCCGCTCGTCGGCGATCTGGCGGGCGAGCGCGTTGGGATTCGAATTGGCCAGGGCATCCACGTAGCCGACATGGCACACGCCGCCCGGGCCGAGCCGCGTCACCACCAGCACTTTTCCACTGATGGCCTTCGGCCGGCCGGTATCGAGTTTGCCAGGCGTATCGCTCTCGTCGAGCAGGAACGTGTTCCAGCGCACAATGGCCGCAAAGGGCCGACCGACCGCCGCGCGCACAAAGCGCCATTCGATGCGCGCCTTGTAGACATCGTTGAATCCCTGCAAAGTCTGCCCCACCGCCGGCTCGTCCTTGGCGTGCGGCCCGAAGCTCATGGTCATGCGTTGATCGCCGGCACTCACCAGCACCGCCATGCCGCCGAGCCCGCGGCACCGCCATTCCCCATAATCTTCCACCGCGCGGCCGGCCTTATGCGGGCAAAGCTTGCTGTCGTAGTCCGTATAGGCACTGCCGACCGGCTGGCCGGCTGTCTGCGCGCCGGCTGTCCCGGCGCCGCAGAGCACCAGCACTGCTGCAATGCGAACGATTCCCAACATGTTTCTTGGGCCTATACCACGGCTCATGGCTGCACCCGCTGACTGAACGGAACAGGCATTTGGTCGGACAACCAAACATTGACACATTCGATCGCACCGCCGCATGGTGCGAGACCAGTGATCACCTGAGCCGAGCAGATGCCGATCCTCCGTCCGACCGTTCTCGCCATCATCGCGCTGCTCATTGCGGTCACGGCCGCGGGCGCGTCCGGATCGGACTTCATCGCCCGCGCCAAGCTCCCTCCCCCATTGGCAAGACTTCACACCTGCGCCCAGCCGAGCGAACGCGTGGCCGTGTCGATCCAACCGTTCGCCGGCGCGACGCTGTTCGCGATCGGCTGCGGGCGGGCGACGGCGGGCTTCGGGCGCATCGCGCTCAATCCCGAACATGCGTCCGCCCTGGAGCTCGGCATGCGCTTTGCCTATTACCTGGCGCGCAACGTTCGGGGCGACGGCGCCACGCGCCTGCGGTTTCCGATACCGGGTCCCGATAGTCGGGACACCCTCGTCGACACGCTCCCGATCGGCAGCTGGGCCAAGGGGGAGGCGCACGAAATCTGGGCGCGCTTCGCGCCGGCTGCCAGCCCGCAGTTCTGTGCCGTCGAGGGGGTGTGGGGCGTCGTCCATGACAAAGCCAACCTTCTGATCTGGCGTGAGGCCACGACTTGCCGGTCCGGCGCCTATCCCGATTTCGAGATCAAGATCGACCGCTCGCCACATTAGCCGCCCGCGCGAACCATCCATGGAATTCTCGAGCCGCCGGAGTAGAGCCGCCAAGCCTTGTGACATGTGTCGCTTTTGCGCAACGGTTGGTTCGAAATCCGCTTCGATTTCACTCCTGTATCAATCAAACGGCGGGCGACTTCGCTGCCGTACGAGCCCTGTTGCACCTAACACCTTATCCATGAGGAGGAATTCGTTCATGGCCGACGGGGGTTTCAATGAAAAAGCTGCTGTTCGCTCGGATCGCGCTGGCCGCGCCGATCGGGAAAGGTCTGGCAACCATCGGGATCGGCGCGGCTGCAGCACTGCTGCTCGTCGCATCCCCGGCATGGGCCGCGTGCGTGCCCAATGGCCCCGCCATTCCCAACGGGGCGACGGTGACCTGCACCGGCACCGATACGACCGGCGTCGGCAACGGCACGCAGAACAATGTCACGGTCAATGTCCTGCAGGGCGCCTCGATCACGCTTGGTAACTCCGGTCAGGACATCGTCCTTCTCAACGCCAACACCATCACCAACAACGGCACACTCAACGGGGGGTTTGGGAGCACCGGCATCAATACATTCGCCGGCAATGTCATCACCAATAC
>DATDGG010000055.1:0-16216 GCA_036522235.1 Xanthobacteraceae bacterium | reverse complement strand
CTCGGCGTCTGCGAGCAGATCGGTCGTGCGCTGTCCGACGACATCTGGGTCATCGCGCCCGAATACGATCAATCGGGCGTGTCGCATTCGCTTTCGCTCAATGATCCGTTGCGCCTGCGCGAGATCGGCGAGCGCCATTTCGCGGTCAAGGGCACCCCCACCGACTGCATCATCATGGGGGCCCGCCACATCCTCAAGGATCGTCCGCCCGATCTGGTGCTCGCCGGCGTCAATCGCGGCCGCAATGCCGGCGAGGACGTGATCTATTCGGGTACCGTCGCGGGCGCCGTCGAAGGCACCATCCTCGGCATTCCCTCGCTCGCGCTCTCGCAGTCCTATCTCTCGCGCAGCAACCAGCCGCCGCATTGGGACACCGCAATCGCCTTTGCGCCCGACATCATCCGGCGCGTCCTGGCGGAAGGTATTCCCCGCGACGTGCTGATCAACGTCAACTTTCCCAATTGCGTGCCCGCGCAGGTGAAAGGGATCGCCGTCGCCGCGCAGGGCCGGCGCCGGCAGGAGCGGCTGCAGATCGACGCCCGCCAGGACGGGCGCGGCAACGCCTATTACTGGATCGCCTATGTGCGCTCCGCCGGCATGCCGCCCGACGATGGCACCGACGTCTCCGCGCTCGCTGCCAACCGTATTGCGGTGACGCCGCTGCGCCTCGACATGACCGATGAGCCGTTCATGACCAAGATCGCGGGCCTGTTCAGCGCTGGAGCATGACCCAAGCCTTTGCGGGTCTGTTCCGAAAAAGGCCGGAAGGGGAGCGCCGTGCCAAAGCAACCGGCGGGCGACGACAGCGTCGGCCGCATGCAGTTCTTGCTCACGCTGCGGCGGCGCGGGATCGGCGACGCGGCGGTGTTGCGCGCCATGGACGAGGTGCCGCGCGAATATTTCGTCGAAAACCAGTTTCTCGATGCTGCCTATGCGGACCGGGCGCTGCCGATCGCCTGCGGGCAGACCATCAGCCAGCCTTACGTGGTCGCTTACATGACCGAGCAGCTCGGCGTGGAAGCAGACCACCGCATCCTCGAGGTCGGGACCGGCTCGGGCTACCAGGCGGCAATCTTGTCGCGGCTCGCGCGCGAGGTGGTCACGATCGAGCGATATCGCACGCTCGCCGAGGTCGCGCGCGCGCGCCTGGCGACGCTCGGCTATCGCAACGTCGAGGTTCGCCTCGGCGACGGTCTTGCCGGCGCGCCCGACCAGGCTCCCTTCGATCGAATCGTCGTCACGGCCGCGACCGAAACGGTGCCGGAGGCCTTGGTCGCGCAATTGGCCGAGGACGGTGTGATGGTGCTGCCGCTTGGGCCGCACGGCGGCCCGCAGCATCTCACCAGGTTAACCAAGAGTGGAAAGGGGATGCGGCAGGAGGAACTGATCGCGGTGCGCTTCGTGCCGCTGCTACCCGGCCAAGCCCGCGAATTGTAAGGATTTTCGTCGATTTTCGTTAGGGTTGAGGGCGCGTTATTGCTTAAAGCCTTGTTTACCTCCGGTCTGTTAACTCGCCGGGTTGTTGTTGCGTTTCGAGTGAGCACACATGAATTTTCCGATCGAATTTCTCCGTTCGGCGCGGCCGCGGGTGATCGTGCTGACATTGGTCGCGATCGGTGCGGCGGGTTGCAGCGCCGAGTCGACCCGCTTCGGTGAACAACCCTATGCGGCGCGAAGCGCCCAGGGCGAGGTCACGGGCTCGATCCCGTCCGGCCAGGCGGCCCCGGTCGGCCGCGTCGAGCAGCGGCCGCTGTCGCAAGCTTCGCAGCTGCCTCCGCCCCCTTTGCCCGCGCATTCGGCGCCGGTCGCGTCTACCGTGGTGGCCGGCGGCGGCAGGGGAATGGCGTCCTACACGCCTTCGGCGGCACCTTATAATCCGCCGGTGACGCCCGTCGCATACAGCCCTCCGCCAAACCCCGTCGCTTACAATCCTCCGCCGAATCCGGTGGCGTACAACCCTCCGCCAAGTCCGCCGACTTACAGCACCGCTTCGTATAATTCCGCGCCCGCCGCCGCGCCCACGACGGAAATCACCGGTTCGGTCGCGGCGCCGAATTCCCTCGTGCGCAAGCCGGCACCGTCCAGGCAATGGAACTGGGATGGCGGCACTGCCGTCACGGTGGCTCAAGGCGAAACCGTAGAAAGCATCGCGCGCCGTCACGGCGTGCCGGTTTCGGCCATCATGGAGGCCAATAATCTCGCGTCGCCGAATACGATCCAGGTCGGCCAGCGCCTGGTCATTCCGCGCTATGCCCCAACGCTTGCCGCGGCCGCCCCGGTGCCGCCGGCGCCCACCCACACAGCGCCACCCGTCGCAGCGCCGGCCGCGCCCAGGCCAATGCTGGCAAGCGTAAGCTCACCGCCCAAAGCCGCGCCCCCGGTGACGACAAGCGCCAGCCCGCCGACGGCAGGGGGAGCCAATTCCAGCGTGCATGTGGTAGCATCCGGCGAAACGCTGACCAAGATTGCCCATCAATACGGTAAGTCAGTCGCGGATATCGCCAAGGCCAACAACATCCCGCCCTACAGCAAGGTCAGCATCGGCGACCGGCTCTACATTCCGGGCGTCCGCATCAGCAGCGCCAGGCCCGAGACGGAGCGCGTTGCCGCAGCGCCTGCGCCGCCCCCCGCCAAGGTCGCATCCAACGCGGCTCCGGCGCAAAGCGTCAGCGTGGTGACTCCTGCGGCCGACACGCCCAGCAGCGATACGCCGGCGAAGACGGCAGACGCCACGCCCGGCTTCCGCTGGCCGGCGCGCGGGCGGATCATTGCCGGCTTTGGTCCCAAGCCGAATGGCCAGCAGAACGACGGTATCGATGTCGCCGTGCCGGAAAATACGCCCATCAAGGCGGCGGAGGACGGCGTCGTCGCCTATGCGGGCAGCGAACTCAAGGGCTACGGCAATCTGGTGCTGGTGCGGCACCCCAACGGCTATGTCACCGCCTACGCGCATGCCAAGGAGCTCCTGGTCAAGCGCGGCGATCCGATCAAGCGCGGCGAGGTCATCGCCAAGTCGGGCCAGACCGGCCTCGTCGATGTGCCGGAGCTGCATTTCGAGGTTCGCAAGGGCACGGTTCCGGTGGACCCGATGCCGTTCCTGAGCGGGGTCTGAGCGCGCAGCCGGGCAAAGCGCCGCTTCAGTCGCCCGCCGTCATTCGGACCCCGAGCCGTCCGGCCAGATCCTGCACGTATTGCCACGCCACGCGGCCCGAGCGGGCGCCGCGCGTGGTCGCCCATTCCAGCGCCTCGCGGGTGAGCTCCGCGCCCGCGAATGCAATCCGGTAGTGCGCCACATAGGCCTCCACCATCGCCAGATATTCGTCCTGGCTGCAGCGGTGAAAGCCGAGCCAGAGCCCGAAGCGGTCCGACAGCGAGATTTTCTCTTCGACCGCCTCGCCCGGATTGATCGCGGTCGCCCGCTCGTTCTCCATCATGTCGCGCGGCATCAGATGGCGCCGGTTCGAGGTCGCGTAGAACACGACATTGTCCGGACGGCCCTCGATGCCGCCTTCGAGCACGGCCTTGAGCGACTTGTAGCTCGTGTCCTCGGCGTCGAAGGACAAGTCGTCGCAGAACAGGATGCAACGTTGGGTCACGCCGCGGGTCAGCGCCATGAGATCGGGCAGGCTCTCGATGTCCTCGCGATGGATTTCGATGAGCTTGAGGCGCGACGCCGGCGACTTGGTTCCCCCCGGGGCGGCATTGACCGCCGCATGCACCGCCTTGACCAGCGAGGACTTGCCCATGCCGCGCGCGCCCCAAAGCAGCGCATTGTTGGCCGGCAGCCCGCGCGCAAAGCGCTCGGTATTTTCGAGCAGGAGGTCGCGCACACGGTCGATCCCCTTGAGCAGCGACATCTCGACCCGGTTGACGCGCGCAACCGGCGTCAGCCGGCGTGCCGGCGGATGCCAGACGAAGGCATCGGCGGCCGCGAAATCGGCGGTTGCGGGAGGGGGCGGCGCCAGACGCTCGAGCGCGGCGGCGACGCGCACAACCGCTTCCTGCGCGGCATGCTGCTCCCGCCGCGGAAGCGCCTTCGATTGGACCTTCCGGGAGGATGTCTTGACGCGCTTGGCCATGGATCGCTGCTGGTTGCCCGGCACCCTTAAAGCATTTCCAGGAAAAGGGGAATTGGTCGCGGGGGCACGCCCGAAGGCGGCTGTGGGCGGCGTTGCAATTGGGCCCGCGGCCGCTATAGTCCGCGCCGATTTCGGCCCCCGGCCAGCGCGGATTGGCGGGGGCCGGCGGGCTTAATCTGCGGGGTATATTCGATGTTTATTTCGCCGGCCTTTGCCCAAGGCTTACCGACCGGCTTCCTGGACCCATCTTCGCCGATTTGGATGATGGTGGCGGTCCTCCTGATCATGTATTTCATTGTTCTGCGACCGCAGCAAAAGCGCGCCAAAGAGCATCAGGACCTGGTCAAGAACTTGCGCCGGGGCGACACCGTCGTTACCTCCGGGGGGCTCGTGGGCAAGGTCACCAAGCTGGTGGACGACGAGCAGGTCGAGGTCGAGATCGCCGATGGCGTGCGCGTGCGCCAAGTGCGTGCGATGGTGACGGGCGTGCGTGCCAAGGGCGAGCCGGTGCGGGACGACAGCGCGAGCTGAACGGCGACAGGCCGGGATCGGCGGAGCGTCTGCGGCAAAGCGTCTAAAGACGGTTGGGTGCCATGCTTTACATTTCACGAGCGAAGGCGGCGGCGATCCTGCTCACGGCGGCTTTGGTCTGCCTGTGTGCGGTCCCCAACTTCTTCTCCGACAGTCTGATGCAGAGACTGCCGACCTGGGCGCAGCGGCATATCGTGCTCGGCCTCGATTTGCAGGGCGGATCGCACATCCTCCTGGAAGTGGACGCCAATGACGTGCGCCGGCAGAAGGTCGAGGGCTTGCGCGATGACGTGCGGCGCGTGTTGCGCGACGCGCGGGTCGGCATCACCGGCCAGCCGGTCATCAGGGGCGATACCGTCGAGGTGCATATCCGCGACAGCGATCTGCAGACGGCTCTGACCAAGCTTCGCGAGCTGGCGGTGCCGGTCGGCGGCCTGCTCGGCACCACCGGCCAGCGTTCGGTCGATATCGCCAGTCCAGGCGGCGGCCTGGTGCAGCTCACCGTGACGGAACCGGCCATCGTGCAGCGCATGCGCCAGGTGGTCGACCAATCGATCGAGATCATCGAGCGGCGCGTCAACCAGATTGGAACGGTCGAGCCGCTGATTCAGCGGCAAGGGACCGACCGCATCCTGGTGCAGGTACCGGGCTTGCAGGACCCGCAACGCCTCAAGGACCTCTTGGGCAGGACTGCCAAGCTCGAATTCAGAATGGTCGACCAGTCCATGTCCGCCGAGCAGGCGCTGCAGACGCGGCCGCCGCCGGATTCCGAAATTCTGTATGGCTCGGAAAAAGAGGGCCGGCGCCCCTACCTGATCGAGAAGCGGGTCCTGGTCTCCGGCGGTGATCTGACCGACGCGCAGCCGGGCTTCGATCAGCGCACCAGCGAGCCGATCGTGCAATTCCGCTTCAATTCCTCCGGCGCCCGCAGATTCGCGCAGGCCACCATAGAAAACGTCGGGCGGCCATTCGCCATCGTGCTCGACAACGAGGTGATTTCGGCGCCGGTGATCCGCGAGCCGATCACGCAGGGATCGGGCCAGATTTCCGGCAGCTTCACGGTGCAGGGGGCGAACGACCTGGCGGTGCTGCTGCGGGCGGGCGCGTTGCCGGCCAAGCTGACCATCATCGAGGAGCGTACCGTTGGACCCGGCCTCGGGCAGGACTCGATCGAAAAGGGCAAGCTCGCCTCGCTGGTCGGCTCGCTGATGGTGGTCGTCTTCATGCTGGCGACCTACGGCCTGTTCGGCCTGTTCGCCAATGTCGCGGTGGCGATCAACGTCGCGATGATTTTCGGGGTGCTTTCGCTGCTCGGCGCCACGCTGACGCTTCCGGGCATCGCCGGCATCGTCCTCACCGTCGGCATCGCGGTCGATTCCAACGTGCTGATCTATGAGCGCATCCGCGAAGAGGTGCGTGGCGGCCGCACGCCGATTACCGCCATCGACGCGGGCTTCACCCGCGCGCTCGCCACCATCCTGGATTCGAACATCACGACCTTCATCGCCGCCGCGGTGCTGTTCGGAATCGGGACGGGGCCGGTGAAGGGATTCGCGGTGACGCTCGGCATCGGCATCATCACGACCGTGTTCACCGCCTTCACCATGACGCGGCTGATCGTCGCCTATTGGGTGCGCTGGCAGCGACCTCAGACCGTGCCGATCTAACTCGGCGCCCATCAGGAACCAGATCCGTGCGCCTGCTCCGAATCGTACCGGACGACACCAAGTTCGATTTCATGCGCTTTCGGCGCGTGAGCTTCCCGATCTCGGCGGCGTTGTCGATCGTCGCCATCCTGCTCTACTTTTTTCACGGGCTGAATTTCGGCATCGATTTCATTGGCGGCACGCTGATCGAGGTGCAGTCGAAGGCCGGCCCCGCCGACCTCGCCAAAATGCGGACCACGATCGACGCCCTGAGCCTCGGCGAAGCGCAGCTGCAGCAGTTTGGCGCCCCCACCGATGTGCTCATCCGTATTCCGCAGCAGCCCGGCGGCGAGGAAGCGCAACAGGCCGCGGTGGCCAAGGTGCGGGGCGCGCTGGGTGATGCGGTCGACTACCGTCGTGTCGAAGTGGTCGGCCCGCGCGTCTCCACCGAGCTTTTGGCCTATGGCACGATGGGCCTGATGCTCGCGATCTTGTCCATCCTGATCTATCTCTGGTTCCGGTTCGAATGGCAGTTCGCGCTCGGCGCCATGATCGCCAATGTGCACGATCTGGTGCTGACGGTCGGATTCATGTCGCTCACGCAGATCGATTTCGACCTCACCAGCATCGCGGCGCTGCTCACCATCCTGGGCTACTCGCTCAACGATACGGTGGTGATCTACGACCGGATTCGCGAAATGCTGCGGCGCTACAAGAAAATGCCGATGCCGGATTTGCTCAATATATCGGTCAACTCCACGCTGTCGCGCTCGATCATCACGCACGTCACGGTGACGCTGGCATTGCTCGCGCTGCTGTTGTTCGGCGGCCAGGCGATCCACAGCTTCACCGCCACCATGATGTTCGGCGTGGTGCTGGTCGGCACCTATACGTCGGTCTTCATCGCGGCACCGGTGCTGATCTATCTCGGGGTCGGCACGTCGCGCATCGCGACCGAAGAAGAGCCGCAGGCAAGTCCCACGCCGGCCAGAACGCGGGCGTGAATTTGGCGGCGCCCGCCGAGACGCCGCGCCTTCCCCATCAGGTCGCCCATTGCGAGGCGCTGGTCCGCGCGGCCGACAAGGAGCGCTACCTCGCCGCCCTGTTTGCGCCGGCCGCGTGCCGCGGCGCGCTCTACGCGCTCTTGGCCTTCAACGTCGAGATCGCGCGCGTGCGCGAGGTCATTCGCGAGCCGCTGGCCGGCGAGATCAGGCTGCAATGGTGGAGCGATGCGATCGCGGGCAACGGCGCGGGCGACGTTCAATCCAATCCGGTGGCGGGTGCGCTGCTCGCGGCGGTGGCGCAGCACCGGTTGCCGCGCGAATTGCTGATCGGGCTGATCGGGGCGCACCGCTTCGATCTCTATAACGAGCCAATGGGCACGTTGGCCGAGTTCGACGAGTACGGGCGGGCGACCGTGACGGCGCTCACCGGGCTCTCCGCCCACATCCTCGGGGAGGGCGGCGCGCCCGGCCTCGGAGAGCTTGCGTTCCATGCCGGCCTGGCTCACGCCATTGCGGGCCTGCTGCATGCGTTTCCCATCCATGCCGCCCGTGGGCAGCTCTACCTGCCGATCGAGGTCCTGGATCGGCACGGCGCCCGCCGGGAGGACATCGCGGAGCGGCGAGCGACGGGCGAATTGCGCGCCGCCTTGGGCGAGATGCGGGTCAAGGCGCGCGCGCATCTCGCGCAGGCGGGCCGATTGGCGGACGATATGCCGGCCGCGCTGCTGCCGGCTTTGCTTCCCGTTGCGCTGGCGCGGGCGGTCCTCGACCGCATGGAGGGCGGCGACTACGATCCGTTCGCGCCGGCCGAGGTCCCGCAATGGCGCAAGCAGTGGCGGCTATGGCGCGCGGCGCGGCGGCCGGAGCGGATCTTCTCGGCCTAGAACGCGAAGCGATCGAGCAGATTTCTGCGATCGGCGAGGATGCGTTGGATCAGGGCGCGTTCGCGATCGCTCGCGATCAAGGCCTCGATCAGGTCGACCTGGTTCATGGCGATGAGCTGAAGGATTTCGCTGCGGACCTCGCCGCCGACTCGGCGCGGCAGCTCGTCGGCGACCTGCAGATGCTCGGGGGGCTTCGGCGCGTCGCCGCCGGCCATGAAATCGCGCAGCATGCGCTCCGACAGAGCCGGGCCGCCTTCGACGAAGGCATAGAGTCCGGTGCCGGCGCGGCGGTCCGGATAGGCCACGATCGTGACCTCGCGCACCTGTGGATGGGCCTTGAGACGGGCGATGATGCGGGGCGCATCGTAGACCAGGCGCGGTCCGCCGCCCTCACGGTCGGTGAAGCGCAGAACGTCGCGCGTCACCCATTGATAGACGCGCTTGCCGGTCGCCATCCAGGCGCGGGCGAGGAAGCTCTTGCGCGCCAGCACGCGCCGCTCCGCTGCGCTGATGGTCTCGGGCGCGTAGCGCAGCTTGTGCTTCAACAGGTGCCGCAGATCCTCGTAAGCGGCGATGCGAAACAGTAGGCTTCGCCGCTTGAAGCGGATGGCCAGCTGAAAATCGGTGACGAAGGCGCGGCCGTCGCTGCCGCGCAGCCAGTTCTGCTCCTTGGCGAGATCGTTGTGGCAGATGCCGGCCCGATGCAATTTACGCAAGACCGTCTTGGCGGAGCGGAAATAGGCGGCATCGCCGTGCGGCTTGGCAAGGTGGAGCGCAACGCCGTCGATCCAACCGCGCGCCAAGACCCGTCGCCCGGCGAACAACAGCGGCGGCGCCACGCCCAGTGCGCCCGCGGCCGCGAGCGCGCGGCATTCACGGACGAACAGATGGCGCGCCAGCAAGAAACTCCACCACGGGACCTCGTTGATGCGCCGCAGCACGGCCTCAACCTCGCCGCCGTCGGCGCGGAAGCGGCCGCGCTCGACGGTCGAGAGCACGTCGCGCTTGAGCACCACGGCGGTCCGCCAACGCCCTTCGATTTCGCCCGGCAATGCCATCTGGCGGTTGTCTAGCACGGTCGCCCAATCAGGTGTTATTCGGCCGCGATCGCATGACCGCCGCCCGCGATCCAGGCCGCGAGATCGCCAAGCGCCCGGCGGCTGATCGCGGCCTTGCGGGCCAGCGTCTTGGCGGTGCCCCGTAACCTGGTGCCGTCCGCGGCGCGGGTCGGAGACTGGGCGAGCGGCGGGAACAGGCCGAAATTGATGTTCATCGGCTGATAGGAGCGCGGCCCTGCGTCGATGGTCTCGATATGGCCGCCGGTGATGTGGCCAAGCAGCGCGCCATGGGCTGTGGTCGGTGGGGGCGGGGCGAGGGATATCTGCAGCCGCTCGGCCGCCGCGAAGCGGCCCGCCAGGAGCCCGATGGCGGCCGACTCGACATAGCCCTCGCAGCCGGTGATCTGGCCGGCAAAGCGCAGGCGGGGCGCGGCCCGCAGCCGCAATGTCGCGTCGACGAGCTTGGGGGCATTGAGGAACGTGTTGCGGTGCAGGCCGCCCAGCCGCGCGAATTCGGCGCGCTCGAGGCCCGGAATGGTGCGGAAGATGTGCACCTGCTCGCCGTGGGTGAGCTTGGTCTGGAAGCCCACGATGTTGAACAGCGTGCCCAGGCGGTTGTCCTGGCGCAGCTGGACGACCGCATAGGGCTTGACGTCGGGGGCGTGCGGGTTGGTCAGCCCGAAAGGCTTCATCGGACCGTGCCGCAGTGTTTCGCGCCCGCGCTCGGCCATCACCTCGATCGGCAGGCAGCCGTCGAAATAGGGCGTTGCGGCCTCCCAATCGTGGAAGGCCGTCTTGTCGCCCGCGAGCAAGGCGTCGACGAAAGCCTCATAGCGGACGCGCGAGAGCGGGCAATTGATGTAGTCGGCGCCCGATCCGCCCGGACCCGCCCGGTCGTAGCGCGATTGCAGCCAGGCGACCGACATGTCGATCGATGGGCGATGAACGATCGGGGCGATAGCGTCGAAGAAGGCAAGCGCCGCTTCGCCCGCGAGCTCCGCGATCGCCGCCGCCAGCGCCGCGGAGGTGAGGGGCCCGGTCGCCACGATGACGTTGTCCCAGTCGGCAGGCGGGAGACCCGCGATCTCCTCGCGGCAAAGGGTTACCAGGGGATGCGATTCCAGGGCCGCTGTCATGGCGCCCGAGAATCCGTCGCGATCGACCGCCAGGGCGCCGCCGGCCGGTACCTGATTGGCGTCGGCCGCGCGCATCACCAGCGAATCGAGCCGGCGCATTTCCTCATGCAGCAGCCCGACCGCATTGTGCTCGGGATCGTCCGAGCGGAACGAGTTGGAGCACACGAGCTCGGCGAGCCCCGCGGTTCGATGCGCGGCGGTGCCCCGCACCGGGCGCATCTCGTGCAGCACCACCGGCACGCCGCGCCCGACGATCTGCCAGGCCGCCTCGCAGCCGGCGAGGCCGCCGCCGATGATGTGAATGGGTGTCGGCACCGTCATGGTCCCAAACTAGGCCCGGGTCCGCGAAGCCACAATGGTCCCCGCATGCGTGGTTCCCGTGTGCCGGGTCGGGTCGATCAATTGGATATGCTCGCCCCGCCGAAGCGCTCCTTCCAGCGCGGGATCACGTCGCGGTTATAGACATTGTCCGGGATCTTGCCGGCGAGCGCCGTCAAGACCGAGCGGGTCGCCCAGGCGACGCCCTGGCGCAGCTCGCCGCCCTCCGTATAGGACGCCGAATGGGGCGACAGCAGCACCTTGTCGCCGCGCGCGCGCAGGCCTGAATCCGCCGGCAAGGGCTCCTCCTCGAACGCGTCGATGGCCGCGCCGCGCAGACGCTCAGCCGCTATGGCCTTGGCCAGCGCCTTCTCGTCCACGACCTTGCCGCGCGCCGTGTTGATGATCACCGCGGAAGGCTTCATCAGCGCAATCTCGCGCTCGCCGAACATGTAGCGGGTCTCCTTGGTGAGCACGACATGGAACGACACGACATCGGATTCCTCGAGCAGCGTGTCGTAATCGACCGCCTTGACCCCGTGGGTCAGGAAATGCGCGGGCGGCACGTACGGATCGTAGGCGATGATGCGGGCGCGCCAGGGCGCCAGCAATTGCGCCACCCGGGTGCCGATGCGGCCGAAGCCGACGAGGCCGATGGTCTGGCCCGGGAAGCCGTCGGATTGGCGGCTGCCCACATAGTAGGCGTAGTTGTCGAGGGTGCGCCATTTGCCGTTGCGCACGTCGGCATCGCGCTCGCGGACCTTCTTGAACAGCGTCAGCATGAAGGTCACCGTCGTCTCGGCGACGCCGAAACAATTGGATTCGGTCGGCGCATGGCAGACCATGATGCCGAGATCGGTCGCCGCATCGGTATCGATATCATCGATCCCGACGGTGTATTTGGCGACGACGCGCAGCCGCTGCGACGCCTGCATGATGCGCCGGCTGATCGGCGTGTGACGCATGGAGGTCCCCATCAGCGCGACCGCGTCGCGCGCGGCCTCGACCACCGCGTCCTCGTCGGAGCGGCGCGGCAATTGCCAATCGCGATTGCCGAAGACGAGCTCGCAGCCCAGCCCTTCAAGCGCGGCAATCGCCTCCGGCGGTTCCTCGCGCGGGGCAAAGATGAGGATTTTCGGTTTGGACATGAAGGCTCCCTGGCTTTAAGGCCGTGCAATGGTCTTGGCTGACGCAATCCGCCTGGGTGCGGGCGGTCATTCAAGCTGAATGCCGCTTTCCCTGAAGGCCTTGTCCCAACGGACGCCTTCCTTGCGGAAGAAGGCATCGAGCTCGTCCGGCGTGCTGCTGACCGCATTGATGCCGGCCCGTTCGAGCCTTTGGTAAAGCGCCGGGTCGGCATACATGCTCGCCACCTCCCGCTGGATCCTGTCCACGATGGGACGCGGCGTGCGCGCCGGCGCCATGATGGCGATCCAGCTCGAAATGTCGTCGAGCGCCGGCATTCCGGCCACGATCGATAGCGGCTGCACGTCAGGAAGCGCAGGAAGCGGGCGGCTGTTGAGCTTGGCCAAGGCGCGGAACTTTCCGGATTGGATCAGGGGCAGGCTCGAAGCGACACCGTCGATGATGTAATCGACCGCGCCGGTCAAGAGGCCAGCCACGACCTCGGCGCTGCCTTTGTAGGGGACGAGCTGGACATCGATGCCGGCTTCCCGGTTGAACAAATAGCCCGCCAGGCGGGTGGTGATGATGCCGGCACCGTAGTTGAGCTTGCTGGAGTTAAGCTTCGCGCGCGCGATGAGGTCCGCGATCGTCCGCGGCCCGTCCTCGGCCCGCACCGTCAGGAGCGAGGTGTTCTTGGCGGCGAGCGTAACCGGAGCAAAGTCGCGGAACGGATCATAGGGCAGGTTCTTGATGGTGGCCGGGTTCATCACCAAGGTGGTGTCCATCGCCGCCAGAAGCGTGTAGCCGTCGGGCGCGGCGCGGGCGACCTGGACGGCGCCGACCACCGTATTGGCGCCGGGACGATTCTCCACCAGGACCGGCTGCCCCCAGTCCTCGCTCATGCGTTGCGCCATCACGCGCGAGAGAATGTCGGTCGGCCCGCCGGCCGGGAACGGAACGACGATGCGGATCGGCCGGTTGGGAAACGCCTTGGCGGTGTCCGCCGGCTCCTGCGCCGCCGACGGCGATGCGGCCAGCATGATCAGAAGTGCTGCGGCGACAAGGCGATCCGGGCGTTTCATCACACGCCTTCGAGCGGGGCGCCGGCGCGCGATTCCGCGACCATGAGGTGCCATTTCAATCAGGCTCGGCATTGAGCTAAGATACCCGGCCACTGCGTTGAATTGAAATAAATAACGGGGAAGAAACGTGCTCGCTCGCAATGCCTCTACGCGCGACCGCTATGCGATGTACAACACCAACAAGCTCAAGATCGGCTTGTTCGGGTCGAATTGCTCGTCCGGACGGGCGGTCACCATGGTCCCGGAGCGCTGGAGTGGGAGCTGGCCCGACAATCTGCGGCTGGCGCGCATGGCCGACGAAGCCGGCATCGATTTCCTGCTCCCGATCGGGCGTTGGAAAGGCTACGGCGGCGACACCGACTACCAGGGCGCCACCCTCGAGACCATCACCTGGGCGGCCGGCCTCTTGGCGTCGACCAAGCACATTACGGTCTTCGGCACCGTGCATGCGCCGCTGTTCAATCCGGTCATTGCCGCCAAGGAGATGGTGACCGCCGACCATATCGGCGAGGGCCGTTTCGGCTTGAACATCGTGGTCGGCTGGAACGAAGGCGAGTTCGAAATGTTCGGGGTCGAGCAGCGCGAGCACGAGGACCGCTATGACTATGCGCAGGAATGGATCGACGTCATCAAGCTGATCTGGTCGGACCAGGAGGATTTCGATTTCCAGCGGAAATATTTCAACATGAAGGGCATCAAGGGAAAGCCCAAGCCCTATGGCGGTACCCGGCCGTTGATGATGAATGCCGGTTCCTCGCCCACCGGCCAGGCCTTCGCGATCCGCAATTGCGACGCGTTCTTTCTGCAGGCGTCGCGGGACTCGCTCGAGGAGACCGCGCAGCGGGTCGCCGCCGTGCAACAGCGCGCCAAGCAAGGCGGTCGCGATATCGGCTGCTATACGGTCGGCGTCATCACTTGCCGTCCGACCCGCAAGGAGGCGGAGGAGTATTATCACTACAGCATCGTCGAGCATGCCGACTGGTCGGCGGTCGACGGCATCCTGGCGCTCAAGAACATCAGCCCGCAGACGGTTCCGATGCAGGAATACGTGGTCAAGCGCAGCCAATACGCCCAGGGCATGGGCGGCTTGCCGATCGTGGGCGATCCCGATTTCGTGGCGCAGCAGCTGGCCGATCTCAGCAAGGCCGGATTGACCGGGGTCGGCGTCTCGCTCGTCAACTATGCGCAAGAGCTGCCGTTCTTCTGCGATGAGGTCTTGCCGCGCCTCGTCCGCATGGGCGTTCGTCAAGGCGCGGCGGAACAATGACCGCGCGGGCGGGCTGCATCATTCCGTCCTCCAACCGGATGGTGGAACAGGAAATGCTGGCGGCGTTTCCCGCGGATGTGCAGGCGCATGTGACCCGCCTGCGCATGACCGGCCCCAATCGCGGTCCCCTCGATACGGTCCTGCCCCGCATCAAGGAGGCGACGCGGGCGCTGACCGACGCGCGCTGCGACGTGGTCGCATTTCATTGCACGGCCAATTCCATGGAGGAGGGGCGCAGTGGCGAGGAGCGCATTCTCGCCGCCATGACCCGAGCCGGTGCCCCGCGGGCGACCACCACCGCGACCGCGATCCGGCGCGCATTCGATGCGCTGGCGGCCCGCAAGGTGGTCCTGATCACGCCGTATGATCAAAAGACCACTGATCACGAGGCCGAGTTTCTGTATGAAGCGGGCTATCAGGTGCTCCAGGCGACAGGCTTCGCGCTCAAGGGCAGCGACGCCTATTGCGCCACGCCGCCGGCCTATTGGCGCGACCGGGTGCTGGAAGCCGCGCGGGGCGACGCCGAGGTCTATTTCGTGAGCTGCGCCAACATTTCGGTGTTCAGCGTGATCGAGGAGCTGGAGCAGCGTCTCGATCGCCCGGTCGTCACCAGCAACCAGGCGGTGGTTTGGGACTGCGTCCGCCAGCTCGGCGCCCAGGGCCATGCTGGCTGCCCCGGCCGGCTGTTCGAGCGCGGCCGGGCCGCCGCGCCTGCCCACCCCTGATGCCATTCCTCCGCGGCATGTTGCTGTCGATCGCCTGCCTCGCAACGGCGGCGCCGGCGGACGCCCAGGAGGAGGTCGCCGCGTTCTACCGCGGCAAGCAATTGCGCCTGATCGTCGGCACCGGCCCGGGCGGCGGCTATGATCTGTTCGCGCGCGCGGTCGCCCGCCACATCGCCAATCATCTTCCCGGCAATCCGACCGTCATCGTGCAAAACCAGGCCGCTGCCGGCGGGCTGGTCATGGCCAACCAGCTCTACAGTCTCGGCCCTAAGGACGGCACGGTGATCGCGGCGCCGATCAACGGCCTGCCGACGGCGCCGCTGCTGGAGCCCACGGGCGCCCGCTTCGACGCCGCCAAGCTCAACTGGATCGGCAGCACCAACCGCGAAACCTATGTGGCCTATGCCTGGCACAGGGCGCCCGTGCAGAGCCTTGCCGCGCTTATGCAAAGCCAGCTGATCGTGGGGGCGACGGCGGCGGGCACCACCTTGGTGGACTTTCCGCTGGTGACGAACAAGATTCTCGGAACCAGATTCAAGGTGGTGCGCGGCTACGACTCGACACCGCAGATCAATGTCGCCATGGAGCGGGGCGAGGTCGAGGGCATCGGCGGCATCGGCTGGCAATCGGTCAAGACCCAGGTCCCGCAATGGATCGCCGACAAGAAGATCACGGTCATTGCCCAGTATGGCCTGCATCGCGATCCCGAGCTCGCCGGCGCGCCGACCATGCTGGAGCTCGCCAAGACCGACGCCGACCGCGCGGCCCTGACCATGATGTTCGCGCGCACCGAATACGGCCGGCCTTATTTTGCGCCGCCCGACGTGCCGCCGGCGCGGATCGAAGCGCTGCGGCGTGCCTTCGATGCCACCATGAAGGATGCTGATTTCGTGGCCGACGCGGCGCAGCTGCAGCTGGAATTGAGCCCGATGACCGGGGAGGAGGTGCAGGCCCTGGTCGCCAAGCTCGCCCGCACGCCGCCGGAGATCGTCGCCCGGGTGCGCGCTGCGCTAGAGGCGCCAAGCCCTTAGGTCGCCAAGCCCTTAGGTCGCCAAGCTCTTAAGTCGCCAAGCCCTTAAGTCGCCAAGCCAGTAGTCCTACTGGACACGCAGGCCAACCTCTTTTGCCAGCGGTGCCCAATAGGCGAATTCGTCACGAACGAAGCCGGTAACCTCGGCCGCGTCGAGGTCGCGGGTCATGAGCGCCATCTGCTCCATATAGGCCTGCGTCCTCGGTAGCTTGATGATGCGGCGGACCTCCTGGCTGAGCCTGCCGGCAATGCCTTCCGGAAGATTCCGCGGTCCCGCGAGCCAGAACCAGGTATCGCCGCGCACCTCCGGATAGCCCTGCTCGGCGAAGGT
>DATDGG010000054.1:0-3317 GCA_036522235.1 Xanthobacteraceae bacterium | reverse complement strand
GGCCATAACCTATGGTTCGTGCGCGATCCGCAGGTCGTCGCCCAAGCCAAGGGCTGGGGCGAGGTGGCGCCCTTCTTGATCGAGCTGGAAAGCCCGCAACCGCCGGGCGGCCTGCCGCAGGCAGGACCGCTCAAGGTCAATCTGCCGGACGATCACCTGCAATACGCGCTGACCTGGTTCGGCTTGGCGACGGTGCTGGCGGTCTCCTTCGGGCTCTGGCTGCGCAGCCACTGGCGGTCGGCAGAAAACGCGGCGCCTTGAAGTCGGCACGGCCCGCGCGCGTCACTTCGGGGCGATCATTTCGTTGAATTGCGCGATCACGTCCTTGGGGGTCGCGGCCATCTGGGCGATGACCTTGACCACGGCGTCGCCATCGATCGGGCTCACGTCGAGGCCGAGTTTCTGCGCATCGGCCACGAATGCCGGATCCTTGCACATATCCATGAAGGCCGTCTGCAGGGCCTTGGCGCGTTCGGGCGGCAGGTCGGGCGGGGCGGCGATCGGCAAGGCGATGAAGAAGGGCGCCTCGGCGAACGCGATCAGCGACAGCGCCTTGGGGGCCTGCGTGAGCTCGCGCGCGGTCGGCACGTCGGGCAGCTCGGGCAGGCGCGTGGTGCGGCTGAACGCCACCAGGGGGCGGAAGGCGCCGGCCTGCCAGAGCGCCATCTGGCCGGCTTTGAGGGCGCTGAGCCCGTTGATCTGTCCGTCGACCTCGCTGCGCTGCTGCGCCAGGAAGACGGCGGCCACCCCCGGATAGCCGCGCACGACCTGCACGTTGAAGCCGAGCACCTCCTTGGAAATGATCGAGAAGATCAGATTGGTGGCGCCGGCGCCGGTGGTGCCGAGCCGCGCCGGCGCGCCGCCCTTCTTGAGATCGTCGACGGTCTTGGCCGGAAAGCTCGTATTCACCTGCAACAGATACGCATCGTTGGCGTAGGACGAGACGCTGCCGAGCCAGGTCAATTTCAGCGGGTCGAACCTGACATTGGGATCGCCCTGCACCGCGAGCTGCGGCGTGCCGCGTTCCAGGATCGCGATCACCGAGCCGTCCTTCTCGGCGTTGACGGTCAGACGATTGGCGAGCGCAAGCCCGTTCGCGCCATTGAGGTTTTGCACCACGATTGTCGGCTTGCCGGGCATGAACGAAGGCATGTGCTTGGCGATGAGCCGCGCCGTCAGGTCGTTGATGCCGCCGGGCGCGCTCGCCACATAGAGCGTGACCGTGCGCCCTTTGTAGAACTGCTCCACCGTCTGTGCGGGAGCCGGCGTCGCCAGGGAGGCGGTCGCAAAGATGCAAAGCAGGGCCGAGAACCACCGGCGCGCGGGCGCGAGATCGCATGTCATGAATGTTTCTCCGGCGGTAATCTTCGCCCAAATGATCGAATTGCCGCGATACGGTCAAGCCGCATCGCCATACCGGCGCTCCCGCACGATCCCGCACCTGCGGCGCTCCCGGGATTCCTCGCGCCCCGGGTCTGGAAAATCGGGCAAACTTCTGCGATATCAAGCATAATCCCGCCCGTGCAGGCCGCATGGATCGGCCAGGAGGTCACGTGTTCTCGAAAATCAATCACGTCGCCATCGTCAGCGACAACTACGCGCAGCTTGCGCAATTCTATGAGGCGGTGTTCGGCATGCAGACCTCGGCCAAGACCCGCCCCGGCCGGGCGGTGACGGTCGGCGACGGCTATGTCGGGCTCAACATCAATCCGCGCCGGGCCGGCCGCTCCGCCGGCCTCGATCACTTCGGCATTCAGGTTGACGATTGCGAGACGGTGTTCGACCGCATGCGCCGCAAATACCCGACCGTGAAGTGGCTCAAGCGCCCCTCGAACCGCCCGTTCGCCGGCATCACCACCCATGACCCCGACGGCAACGTCTTCGACATCTCGCAGAAGGACATGGCGAACCGCACCTCGGTCTATGTGGACAACGACGGCAAGGCCAATCCGCGCCACATCAACCACGTGGGCGTGCGCACGCTGCGGCCCGATGCGATGGCGGAATTCTACCGCGACGTGTTCGATCTCGCGCCGAGCAATGTGGACAAGCAGCCGGGCGACGCCAATCATTACCTGACCGACGGCCACGTGACCCTGGTCATCATGCCGTGGGACATCACCGACTACGACTCGACCGGCATCATAACGCCGGGGATGGACCATATCGGCTTCAAGGTCGAAAGCGTCGAGACCTTCAAGGCCGACGTCAAACGGATCGCCGACGACAATCCGCGCCTTGCGCCATCGCCGGTCGGGACCGGCAAGGAGGGCGCGGCGCTGGCCAGGCTGTTCGAGCGCAGTTGCTCGCTCGGCCAGCATTGCCTCGCGGATCCCGACGGCATCCTGATCGACGTGATGGCGGATTGAGCGCGGCAAAAGGATGTCGATGATGCGCTGGAGCCATCCTGCAATCGCCGCGGCCGCGCTGCTCGCGTTGGGGGGAGGCGCAGCGCGCGGGGATCAGATTGCCGACTTCTACAAAGGCAAGCAGATCAACTGGATCCTCAGCGCCGGCGCGGGCGGCGGCTACGCCGCCTATGCGCTCGCCTTCGCGCCGCATTTCAGCGCGCACATTCCCGGCAATCCGCACATCGTGGTGCAGAACATGCCCGGTGCCGGCGGAATCCGGGCGATGCTGTATCTGCAGAGCGTCGCCCCCAAGGACGGCACCACGATCGGGCTCGTACATTCGAGCGTGCCGTTCGCACCGCTCTACGGAATCAAGGGCGCGAATTTCGATCCGCGGCAGATGAACTGGATCGGCAGCATCAATGCGGCGACCGGCATTTGCGTATCCTGGACCGCGTCCGGGATCACCAAATGGCAGGACCTGTTCGACAAGGAGTTCATCGTCGGCGGCACCGGGGCGGGCTCGCAGATGGAGACCATGCCGGCGATGCTCAACAAGCTGTTCGGCACCCGCATCAAGGTGATCTCGGGCTACAAAGGCGGCAACGACGTCTATCTGGCGATGGAGCGGGGCGAGGTGCACGGCCGCTGCGGCGGGCTCATCTCCTCGATCAAGTCGACGCGTCCGGACTGGTTTCCGCAGAAGAAAGTCTCGGTGCCGATTCAGATCGCGCTCGAGCGCGACGGCGAATTTCCCAATGCCCCCGCGCTGCTCGAGTTCGCCAAGGACCAGCGCACCAAGGACATCCTGGAGCTCACGCTCGCTCCGATGGGCATGGATCGTCCGATCCTGGCGCCACCCGGCACGCCGCGCGAGACCGTTGCGGCGTTGCGCAAGGCGTTCCATGAAACCATGAATGATCCGGCCTTCATCGCCGAAGCGGACCGGCAACATCTGGAAATACA
>DATDGG010000053.1:0-7425 GCA_036522235.1 Xanthobacteraceae bacterium | reverse complement strand
CAGCTTCCACAGCATGTTGCAGAAGCCGAGCACGGCATTGACCTGCAGTCCGTCCGATTTGCGGTTGAGCACCGGCAAGGCGTGATAGGCGCGGAAAATGTAGGAGGAGCCGTCCACCAGGAAGACGTGATCGCCCTTCTTCGGCTTGCGCGGTGTCGGGGACGCGGACATGCGCGGAATGTGGGCTGTCCGCGCCCCCTTGGCAACGGCCGAGCGCTGCCGGCCAACAGCTATTCGGCGGGTTGCAGGGCCAGTGCGGGCGCGGCGGTTTTCGGCGCAACCTTGGGCGCGATCCAGAACCGGGCCGGCCGATCGAACAGGAAGCGCAGGAAGGTGTGCCGGGTTGCCCAGAACAGCGCGAGTGCGCCCACGACCCCGGTCGCCGTTACCACCAGCGAGACTGCGCCGATATCGGCGATAAAGCCGCTCTTGAGGAGAAGCGTGCGCGACAGCGCCATGGGCAGGAAGAAGGCGAGATAGATGACGATGGAATTGCGGCCGCAATAGCGCAGCGGCCGGAACAGGTCGCTCTTGGCCATCAGGGCCGAGATCGTGACCACCGCCATGGCGCCCACCAGGCCGAGGCCGAGCGAGACGAGCGGCAGCTCGGAAAGCCCGTGGAACACCAGGGCGCCATTGACGAGGCCCCAGACCGTGAGGCCAGCGGCGGCGGCTTCGGGCTGCGCCTGCGCGGCCGTTGCGAGCGCGAAGACGTGCCGGGCGGCGAGATAGCCGGTGTAGAAGAACACGAAGCGGGCGGCGAACTCGTCGATCACGGTCCAGCCGGTGGCGATCGGCGCGGTCTCGAGCGCGGCGGCGATGACCCACACCAAAGCGGGCGGGATCGCGAAGCGCCGGGCGAGCTTGGTCACGGTGAAGAAGATCGGCAACAGATAAATGAACCAGAGCGTGCCGAACGGCTCCCAGAACGATTGCACATAGAACCAGGCGGTGCCGACGATGCCATGCTCCTGCGCGAACAGCGGCGCCTTGAAGGCGAATTGCAGCGCCGTCCACAGCAGATAGAAATAGGCGAAGTGGACCACCTTGCGGTCGACATAAGTGCGCCAGTCGCGGTCGATGACCTGCGCCAGGAAGAGGCCCGATATCAAGAAGAAATCCGGCATGCGGAACGGCTTGGCGAAGGCCACCACCGTATGCATGAACCCTTCCTGCCCGGCCGCCTGCTCGACCCCGAGCGTCGAATGCATCATCACCACGAAGACGATGCAGAAGCCCTTGGCATAGTCGACCCAGTCGACCCGGCTCGGGATGTTATTGTTGTCGCTCATGTGGTCACTCGCGCCTCGTGGCGTCTCATTTCGATTCGCATTCGTCTCATATACGGACGAACCTGTTGCCTTCGCCTTTACCTATTCAAGGAAAGTGCCAAGGGTGGGATTAGGACCGCGTTAACCGTGCCGGCGGTGGCGAGCAGCCGGGTGTGGTCCACAATTAGCGTCCACAACTAACAAGAAACTACCCGTCTGCGCTCGCTTTTGCCTTCGGCAGGGAAAGTTCTGTCTTAACGATCTTGTAGAGTGCGGCCGCAGCGGGCGTCAGAGTCTCGTTGCGCCGCCGCACCAGACCAATGGATCGGTGGACGATGGGGCCCACGAGGGGAATTTCGACAAGCCCGGTCGCGACGACGCTGGCCTTCATGGCGGCCGGCAGAATGGCGGCACCCACGCCGGCCTTGGCGAGCGCAATGGCGCTCGGGGTGCTCTCCACGACGAAGCGTCCGCGCGCCTGCAGTCCAGCCTTGGTCAGCTGAGCCTCCACGATGCGACGATTGCCGCTCGCGCCTCCAAGCGTGATCAAATCGACGTCGCCGAGATCGGACCAAGCCACCTCGGCAGCCTTCGCAAGCGGATGGCCGCGACCGCACACGAGGACGAAGGGATCGCGCATGAGCAGATCCTCCACCAGATCCGACTGGGCGTTCTGCTGGATGTGAATGCCGAAATCCGCTTGGTTCTGCCGCACGGCTTCCGTTACCAGCGCCCCGGATCGTTCGAGCAACTGAACCCGGTTGCGCGGGTACTTCCTGGCGTAGATTCGCAGCGCCAACGGCAATTGACGGAACGCCACCGATTGCAGTGTCGCAACCGTCACGTCGCCAAGCGACAGGCGCGAGGTTGTCCGCAGACGATCAAGTCCGTTGGTCAGATCGTCGACAAGGCGCGTCGCGAGCGGGAGAAACTCACGGCCGACCTTGGTCAGGGTCGTCGAGCGGGTCGTACGGTCGAGAAGCTTCGTGCCGACGAAGGCTTCCAGGCGCTGGATGCGCCGCGTCAGGCCCGTCTGGGTTATGAAGAGCTTCTCCGCGGCCCTGTTGAAATTCCCGAGCTCGGCAATCTGAACGAATGCCTGTATCCCATCAATCGGCAGCTTCATGATATTTGATCATTGATTGTTGCCATTATTGCATTTTACGCGGGAAGAGAGTTGAGTGACAAGTTTCCTCAGAAGGACATCCGCCCACCGGCGAGGTGTCGATGCTTCGCATGCGGGCCGCGATGCCCGTTCCAAGCGTCCCGTCCGATCGACGGCCTACAAAAACGACAAATCCTGGGAGGAAGATCGTGAACACCCAGCTCGTTACCAATCAGACCGCGAGCGATATCGCCGCTCCGCGGCCTGTGGCCGATCCGTTGTGGCAGCGACTGATGGATCGCCGGGTGGGCATTATTCCCCTCCCGGTATACGTCCTTCTGTTGGCGCTCATTGCCGCCTTCTCGATCAAGGGAAAAATCTCGGGCGAGGTCACCGTGATGATCGCGGTTCTCGTCACCGGCGGCTTCACCTGTGCCGAGATCGGCAAGCACATCCCGATCCTGAACAAGGTCGGCGGTTCTTCGCTCGTCACCATCTTCCTTCCGTCGTTTCTGGTCGCGCAGCAACTTCTGCCGGCCACGATGATTCAGCAGGTCACGACCTTCACGAAGTCGACAAACTTCATCTACCTGTTCATCACGGCGGTGGTCGCCGGCTCGATCCTGAGCATGAACCGCCGCGTCCTGATCGAGGGTTTCGTCAAAATCTTCATTCCGCTCGCCGCCGGATCGGTGGTCGCCCTGCTCGTCGGCGGCACGCTGGGCTGGATCTGCGGGGCCGGTTTTTGGCATTCGATCTTCTATGTCGCAGTGCCGGTAATGGCCGGCGGCGTCGGTGAAGGCGCGATCCCACTCTCAGTCGGATACGCAGAGGCGCTCGGCGTCGACCAAGGCAAGATGCTCGGACAGATCCTGCCGCTCGTCTTCTTTGGCAACCTTGTCGCAATCATCTGCTGCGGCGCGCTGAACACGCTCGGCAAACGCCGGCCTGACCTCACTGGCAACGGCCTGCTCCAGCCGGGCCGCAGCGAGGCCGACGCTATCGATCCGCGTCACGACCAGGCTCATTCCGGCACGACCGCGGTCGACGTCGCGACGGTCGCAGCGGGCGGTATCACCGGCATAGCGATCTACGTCCTTGGCACGCTTATCCAGCTGCAATTCGGCCTGCCGGCGCCGGTCGCGATGCTGTTCCTCGTCGTCGTGGCAAAGCTTCTGCGCGCCGCCCCGCCGCCGATCGAGGAGGGCGCACGCGTCGTCTTCCGTTTCTTCGTGACGGCGGTGACCTACCCGTTGCTCTTCTCGACCGCGGTCGCGCTGACGCCTTGGCACGAGCTCGTCGAGGCGCTCCATCCGGCCAATCTTGTCACCATCACTGCCACCGTCCTGTCACTGACGGGCACGGGCTATTACGTCGGCCGTCTCCTCAAGATGTATCCGATCGAGGCCGCCATCGTGAACGCCTGCCACAGCGGCCTCGGCGGCACGGGCGATGTCATGATTCTGACCGCCGCCGAGCGAATGGAGCTCATGCCTTTCGCTCAGGTCGCCACGCGGATCGGCGGCGCTCTCACCGTCACCCTGGCGATCATGGCGATGGCCAATTTCAAGCTGTTTTGAGGATTGCAACCATGTTGATGCGCAGCAAGCTCTTTGTTCCGGGCTCGCGGCCGGAATTGTTTGCGAAGGCGGTCGCCTGCGACGCAGACGCGCTCTCCTTCGATCTCGAGGACGCGGTAACGAAGGAGCGGAAAGGGGAGGCGCGGTTGTGCCTGGCATCCTTCATGCGCGACGTTCCGGCAAATACCGGCAAGGTTCTGGTTGTCCGCGTGAACGCTGTCGGGACGCCCTTCTTCGAGGCCGACATGGAGGCCGTGGTCGGACCCCGGCTCGACCTGGTCAATCTGCCGATGGTCGAGGAGGTTGATGCCATCGTCCGGGCCGCCGCTGTGCTCGACCGCTTGGAGAAGTCAGGTCGCGAAGCCGGCCGCATTCGCATTCTGGTGAACATCGAAACCCCCAAGGCACTGCGGAAGGCGGCGGAACTCGCGACCGCTCATCCACGCGTCGCCGGTCTCCAGATTGGCTATGCTGACCTTCTCGAACCCTGTGGCATCGATCGCTCCGACCCGGCTGCGCTCGCACATATTCGCGTCGCGGTACGCCTTGCGGCGGCGGAGGCGGGTGTTGCGGCCTATGACGGTGCCTACCCGGTCGTGAGCGATCCCGGCAGCTACCAGGCGGAATGCGAGGCCGCTCGGCGGCATGGCTTTGCCGGCAAGAGCTGCATCCACCCGAGCCAGGTCGCCATCGCCAACGCGGCATTCATGCCGAAGCCGGCCGAGATCGAGCGCGCGCGCCGCATTCTCGCTGCAGCTGCGGAGGCGCAGGCAAAGGGAGTCGCTGCCTACCTCGTCGAAGGGCACATGATCGACGAGCCTTTTCTGATCCGCGCCCGCGCAATCGTTGCGTTTGCCGATCTCCACGCATCCGCGATGCGCAGTCGGGAGGCTTGAGATGAGCGAGCTCCACAAGCGCGACTATCAAGCGGGCGCCAGGGGCCCGCTCGACGGAATCCGTGTCCTCGACCTGTCTCGGCTCTTCGCCGGGAATGTCCTCACGCAGATCCTCGGCGATTTCGGTGCCGACGTGATCAAGGTCGAACCGCCCGAAGGTGACACGCTCCGGGCCTGGAAGACCGAAGGCGTCGACACGCACTGGAAGGTCTATGCCCGTAACAAGAGGAGCCTCTGCCTCGGGCTGCGTGACCCGCGCGCTTCGGACATCATCCGCAGGCTCGTCCCCGCGGCGAAGATCTTCGTCGAGAGCTTCCGGCCGGGCGTGCTGGAGAAAATGGGCCTTTCGCCGCAGACGCTGTTGGAGATCAATCCCGGGCTCGTCGTCATTCGCATCTCGGGGTGGGGGCAGGATGGGCCCTACGCCCAACGACCCGGCTTTGGAACAGTCATCGAGGGTATGTCCGGCTTTGCGGCCATCAACGGTTTCCCGGACCGCGAGCCGGTGCTGCCGCCCATGTATCTGGCGGATGGCGTCGCGGGTATCTATGGCGCGTCGGCGGCGATGATCGCGCTGCGAGAGGTCGAGGTGAATGGTGGCCGCGGCCAGATCGTCGATCTACCGCTGCTCGACCCGCTCTTCGCGATCCTTAGCCCGCAGGCTGCGAACTACCGGTTGACGGGCGAGGTGAAGCAGCGCACCGGCAGCCGCTCGACGAATTCCGCCCCGCGCAACGCCTATATGTGTCGGGACGGCAAGTATGTGGGGCTGTCCGGCTCGATCCAGAAGATGGCGGAGCGCCTCTTCCGCGCCATCGGCCGGCCCGACCTCGTTGACGATCCGCGCTTCCGCACCAATATCGATCGCCTGCGCCACGCGGATGAGCTCGACGCCATCATCGGTGCCTTCATCGCCGTACGAACGCAGGCCGAGAACGTCGCCTTCTTCGAGGCGGCGGAAGTGACGATCGGGCCGATCTACGACACCGCCCAGATCCTCGAGGATCCACATTTCATCGCGCGCGAAGTGATCGCCGACTACCCTGATCCCGAGATGGGCCGGATTCCAATGCACCACGTGGTGCCCCGGCTTGGCGAGACGCCGGGATCAATCCGGGCGCCCGCGCCAGCGCTTGGCCAACACAATCGCGAGCTGCTCCGCGAGGTCGGCATTTGTGACGCCGCCTTCGACAGGCTCGTCGACGCACGGATCGTCTGCAGCGACGATCTGGGGTGCAGTCCAACCCCCAGTTCATTGAAAATACAGTCCGGAAACAAAGAACCGCGGTTATAGCTTCGGGTCAGCCGGGCTCGCTTCGCGAGGTGGTCCGACGACGTAGGGCCGGCCCTTGTGGCCGCCTGTCGAGCGCCCCGTTGCGGGCGCCCCTACGGTTGTTGCCCGGCTCTCGAAACAAAAAACCCGGCGCGGGTTGCGGCCGGGCATGGATCGTGAGTTTCAATTTCCCGAATAAGCTGATTTGCACGTCTGCGTCAAGCGTGCGCCGGATCGTGTCGCGGCTTGCTCCCACCCGATCGACGATTTGGACGATTGGGCAAGCATGTCATAAGGTCGCGTGGACGTTCGAGGACCAAGCGGGGGGAACGCCATGGCGAACGCAGAAGACTGGGTCGACATCGGCAGCGCCGATGAGCTTGCCAGGACGCCGCTGCAAACCGGCATGGCGCGCGCCATCCCGATCGCGATCTCGCTCAAGGACGGAGCGTTCGGAGTCGTGTCGAATGCCTGCAACCATGTGGGCGGGCCGCTGGGCGAGGGCCGTCTCGACGGCGATTACATCATCTGCCCGTGGCACGGCTGGAAGTTCCATCGCCGCACCGGCGTTGGCGAGCCCGGCTTCGAGGAGGATCGCGTCCCTGCCTTTCCGGTCAAGCTCGAAGGCGGGCGTGTGCTGGTCAATGTCGCCGCGCCCTCTCGCCGCGCCAAGGCGCCGCACGAGCCGCATCCGCTCGCGCGCGAGGTCGCGCGGGCCGCCGGTCCGCTGCGCCTCGCCGGCATTTCGACCACCGTGATGGACGCGGGCAATCCCCGCTTTTCCGGCTCCGACCACCTGCTCGACCATGCCTTGAAGGAAGCCGGGGAACTGGGCGCGCAGACGCGGCTCATCCGCCTCAACGATCTGAAGTTCCGCGCCTGCGAGGGCTATTATTCGAAATCCGCGCAGGCCTGCACCTGGCCTTGCTCGATCACCCAGATGGACGCGGACGATCAGCTCGACCGCGTCTACGAGGCTCTGGTGCACTGGGCCGACGCCGTCATCGTGGCGTCGCCGATCCGCTGGGGCACCGCGTCGTCGCTCTATTTCAAGATGGCCGAGCGGCTCAATTGCGTGCAGAACGCGATCACCATCCGTAACAGCGTGCTCATCCGCAACAAGGTGGCGGGCTTCATCATCGTCGGCGGCCAGGACAACATCCAGGCGGTTGCCGGCCAGATGCTCGGCTTCTTTGCCGAGCTGGGCTTCATCTTTCCTCAGTTCCCCTACATCGCCCATTCCCGCGGCTGGTCGAGCGAGGACATGGAGCGCAACGTCGACATCGTGCGCGACTCCAAG
>DATDGG010000052.1:0-20064 GCA_036522235.1 Xanthobacteraceae bacterium | reverse complement strand
GGGGCGGTCTCGCCGCTGATGCGCGCGATCGCCAGCAGCACGCCGGTGATCATGCCGGCCTTGGCGGCGCGGTAGCAGACGCGGCCGATCACCACCACGCGCGGCAGGCCGAGCGCGGCCGCCGCCTCGCGCAGCTGGTTGGGAACCAGCAGCAGCATGTCTTCGGTGGTGCGCACCACCACCGGAATGACGATGACGGCCAGCGCCACCGCGCCCGCGAGCGCGGAGAAATGCCCCATCGGGGCGACCATGATCTCATAGACGAACAGCCCGACCACGATCGAGGGGGCGCTCAGCAGAATGTCGTTGATGAAGCGCACCACCGTGGTCAGCGGGGAATAGCGGCCGTATTCCGCCATATAGGTGCCGGCCAGAATGCCGATCGGGGTTCCGATGACCACGGCCAGAACCGTGAGGATCAGGCTGCCTACGATCGGATTGAGCAGCCCGCCATCTGCGCCGGGCGGCGGCGTCATCTCGGTGAACGCCTGCAGCGAAAGGCCGCCGAGCCCCTCCCACAACAAATCCCCGAGGATCAGTACCAGCCATCCGAGCCCGAAAATGGTGGCGCCGATCGAGAGCACCATCGCGATCCCGTTGCGGCGGCGGCGGACACGGTAGAGCTTGCTGGTTGCTGTGGCCGACATGGCGCTAACCGATCCGCCGCTCGATGCGCAGCAGCATATAGCGCGCCGCGGCGAGCACGATGAAGGTGATGAAGAAGAGGATGAGGCCGAGCGCGATCAGCGCCGAGGTGTAGAGATCGCCGACCGCCTCGGTGAATTCGTTGGCGATGGTCGCCGAGATGGTGGTGCCGGGGGCGAGGATCGACGCCGAGACCCGGTGCGCATTGCCGATCACGAAAGTCACCGCCATGGTCTCGCCGAGCGCGCGCCCGAGCCCCAGCATGACGCCGCCGATGACGCCCACCCGCGTGAACGGCAGCACAACGTAGCGCACCACCTCCCACGTGCTGCAGCCGATCCCGTAGGCCGCCTCCTTGAGCACCGGCGGCACCGACTCGAACACTTCGCGCGAGATCGAGGTGATGAACGGGAGCACCATGATCGACAGGATCAAGGCGGCGGTGAGAACGCCGATCCCGTAGGGCGGCCCGGCGAACACCTGCGACAGCAGCGGGATCGGACCGAACACGTCGATCAGGAACGGCTGCAGGGTCTGCTGCAGGAAGGGCGCGAACACGAACAGGCCCCAGATGCCGTAGATGATGCTCGGTATCCCGGCCAGGAGCTCGATCGCAACCCCGATCGGGCGGCGCAGCCACAGCGGACAGAGCTCGGTCAAGAAGACCGAAATGAGCAGCCCGACCGGGACCGCGATCAGCATCGCCAGGATCGCGGTGATAAGCGTGCCGTAGATCGGCGCCAGCGCACCGAACTTCTCGGTGACCGGGTTCCAACGGTCCTCGATCAGGAAGTTGAAGCCGAACGCGCGCAGCGCCGGGAGCGAGCCGTGGACCAGGGAGAGAATAACGCCGCCGAGCAGGATCAGAACCCCGACCGCCGCGATGCGCGTGAGATTGCTGAAGATCGCGTCTCCAAAGCGCAGCCGATCGAGCATCTTGGCCCGCATCGGGACCGCACCGGCGGCGGCATCGCCACTCAACGCAAGGTCGACCACGGTTCGCCTCCCGGCGGGTTGCATCGGGGCTCTTTCGGCGGAGTGACTCTTTCGGCGGACAGCCTCGGAAGAGTCAACTCAAGCCGAGCACCCCTTGCCGCACAAGGCCTGTCTCACGCGGCAGTGGATAAAGAGAAGGCGCCCGATCGGCGCCTTCTCGGGATCAGAGGCTCAGTGGCCCGCAAACAGAGGCTTGCCCGCCGCATCCTTGATCTGCGCGGTCCAGACCTTCTCCACCGAGGCCGTGACGGAGGCCGGCATCGGCACATAGTCGAGGTCCTCGGCCATCTTGGCGCCCTTGGCATAGGCCCAGTCGAAGAACTTCAGCGCCTCGGTGGCGGCGGCCGGATCCTGCGGCTGCTTGTGGATCAGGATGAAGGTCGCGGCCGTCATCGGCCAGGACTCCGCCCCCGGCTGGTTGTCGAGGATGACGCCGTAGCCCGGCACCGAGTTCCAATCCGTATTGGCGGCCGCGGCCTGGAACGCCTGCATGGTCGGCCCGACGGTCTTGCCGTCCTTGTTCAGCATCTTGGTGAAGACGAGCTTGTTCTGCTTGGCATAGGCGTACTCGACATAGCCGATCGCGCCTTTGGTCTGGGCGATATTGGCGGACACGCCTTCGTTGCCCTTGGCGCCGATGCCGACCGGCCACTCGACCGCGGTGTCGGACCCGACCTTGGACTTCCAGTCCGGGTTCACCTTCGACAGATAGTCGGTGAAATTGAATGTGGTGCCGGAGCCGTCCGAGCGGTGCACGACCGCGATCGCCTGCTTCGGCAGCTTCGCGCCCGGATTGAGCTTGGCGATCGCGGCATCATCCCACGACTTCACCTCGCCGAGGAAAATCTTGCCCAGCGTCGCGCCGTCGAGAACCAGATCGCCCGGCTTGACGCCATCGAGATTCACCACCGGCACGATGCCGCCCATCACCATCGGAAACTGCACCAGGCCGTTCTTCTCGAGGTCCTCGCCCTTCAGCGGCGCATCGGTGGCGCCGAAGGTCACGGTCTTGGCCTCGATCTGCTTGATGCCGCCGCCGGAACCGATCGACTGGTAGTTCATTCCGACATTGGTCTCCTTCTTGTACGCATCCGCCCATTTCGCGTAGATCGGATACGGAAAGGTCGCCCCGGCGCCGGAAATATCGAGGGCCATTGCGGGCGCGGTAGCGGCGACGGCGAGCAGGCCGGCAGCCGTCAGGCTATGAAACAGTTTCAATGCTCTCTCCTGTTGTTACGGCCAAAAAGCTCAGCCGTCGCGGGCGCAGGCCCCCCGACTGCAGTCTTCCGGCTCTGGTCGGTGATTCCGTGTTACACGGTATCCACATGCCTTCGGTGGCTGTCCGAGACCAGTCCGTCCCGTCGTCCGCTCCGAGGCTGCTGGGATAACTACGCGCCGCATGTCATCGTTCTATGATCGTTTGATGACAGTTGGATGACGCGTCTAACCTACCGTCATCACAGCGAATTTCGTATTTTACGCTGGTCCGGCCACGGGCAGATGGGCGGTGAAGGTCGCGCCATGTCCGGCCACGCTGTCGATGGTCAGACGCCCGCCATGCCGGTTGAGGATGTGCTTGACCAGCGCGAGACCCAAGCCGGTGCCGCCCTGGGCGCGGCTTTCACTCACGTCGACCCTGTAGAATCGCTCGGTCAGCCGCGGCAGATGCTCAGGCGCAATGCCGGGCCCATAGTCGCGCACCCCGACCGAAGCCTCGCGCGCGCCCTTGCTGCCGTCGCTGACCGCCAGCGTGATATCGATCTTCTTGCCGGAGGCCGCGTATTTCAGGGCATTCTCGATGAGGTTCTCGAACACGCGCATGAGTTCGTCGCGGTCGCCGAGCACCAGCAGCCGATTGGCGGGCGCGCTCACGCCGATCTCCACGCCACGATCGCGGGCGAGCGTCTGCAGGCTGTCGGCCACCTGGCGGATGATCGCGACCAGGTCGACCTTCTTGTCCGGGCGCAGATGCGCATTGAGTTCGATGCGCGAGAGGGACAGCAGATCGTCGATGAGCCGCGCCATGCGGGTCGCCTGCGCCTGCATGATGGGTAGGAAGCGCGCGCGCGCCGCGGTATCGTCACGCGCCGAGCCCTGCAAGGTCTCGATGAATCCGGCCAAGGCGGCGAGCGGCGTGCGCAGCTCGTGGCTCGCATTGGCGATGAAATCGGCGCGCATTTCCTCGACGCGCCGCAACGGCGTCAGATCGTGGAAGGAGAGCAGCACCAGGCCCGGCGGCGCGGCGCCGGCCAGCCCGATCGGGGTCACGATCGCCTCGTACCAGCGGTCGACCGGCACCCGCTCGAAGAACTCGACACGCTGGGAGCTGCCGGTCGCGACCGCGCGGCGGATCGAATCCAGGACCTCGGGGACGCGTAGCGCCAGCGACACCGGCTCGCCGCGCCGGAGCGCCGGAGCGATCGCGCTAGCGCGGGCATTGAGGGCGACCACGTCGCCGTGGCGATCGAGCGCCACCACCGGATCGGGCAGCCCGGCCAGCACCGCCTCGACCAGCGGATCGCCGACGCGCAAGGCCGGCTGATCGTCGCGCGGCAAGGCCGCGCGCGCGATCTCCCCGCTCGCCGCCCCGATCAGGACCGCAATCGCGATGATGGCAAAGGCGGCCAGCGCCGGCGCGGTTGCCAGCGCGCCGCCTTCCCACAGCACCGCAAACACGGTCGCCGCAATGATCAAGGCGAAACGCGCGCGCTTGAGCCGATCCAACCATGGGCTCGGGCGCGCGCTTCGTCCGCCGTCCTGAATCGCCGTCATCCGGTCTGCCGCGTCCGAATTTGTCGCCGGGCCCTGCTCTCATCCTCTTTCCGGCTCGGGAAGCGAGAGGGCCGGCGTGTCATAGCGGTTTCACATCGGCAGCGGCAATCGTTTCCGTGACCGCGAACCGCTTTCCGCTTTTTTACGAGCATGATCCCGAAAAGTTGCAGACTTTTCGGACAAGATCATGCGGCTGCTCAAATGGTTAGAGCGAAATCGCGATTCAACCTGAAGCGATTTCGCTCTAATGCGTCTGCGCGTCCTCGGCCGCAATTCGATCCGCCGGTAGCCGGTCGGCGCGCACGGCGAGCAGCGCGCGGCGCCCCGACAGGCCCAGAAGAAGCTCGCGCCCGCCCAGGATCAAAAGCGAGAGCGCAAATGGCACGACATAGTATAGGAGACGAAACAGCAGCAGGCCCGCCACCAGCTTCTCCTTGTCGAATTGCCACAGCGCGACCAGCATGGCGGCGTCGAAGACGCCGATACCGCCGGGGGCGTGGCTCGCAAAGCCGAGCAAGGTCGCCGCAACGAAGATCACCGCCAGCGTGACAAAGCCGATATTGGGCTCGACCGGCAGCAGCATGTACATGGCGAGCGCGCAGCAGGCGAGATCAACGATGCCGATGCCGATCTGCAGGAGCGTCAGCGGCCCGTCCGGCAGCTCGACCTTCCAGCCCTGGCGGCCGATGACGCGCGGGCGCCGCCACACCCAGACGATATAAGACGCCAGCACCGCCAGGATCACCAGCGCCAGGCCGCGGTTGAACCAGGTGGGCAATTGATCGATGGCGGACGCGGCCTCCGGCACGTAGGCGATGCCGAGACCGAGCACGGTGGCATTGCCGAGCCAGAACGTCAGGCCGGCCACGAAGCAGAGCTTGGTGACCGCAATCGCGTCGAGGCCCCAGGCGGAATAGATGCGATAGCGCACCGCGCCTCCGGTCAGCACGCTCGCCCCCACATTGTGGCCCACCGAATAGCTGGTGAAGCTCGCCAGCATCGCGACCCGATAAGGGATGCGGCCCCAGCCGATCGTCCGTAGCGCGAAGCGGTCGTAGAAGGTCAGTGTAAAATAGCCGCCGGCCACGAACAGCGATGCCCATATGATGTCGTTGGCATCGGTCGCCCGCAGGGCGTGGATGACCTCGGCGAGCCGGATGTGGTGCAGGATGTGAAAGAGCGCCATCGCGGCAATCGCGATGATGGTGATGCTGAGCAAGAATCCGATCCGGTTCCAGCCGAGCTTCTCGTCGCAGAACCGCAATCCCCCGCGCAGCGCATTGAGCACCGCCTCGCCCCGGCTTGGTGGTTGCAACGGCTATTCCTTCACGTCAGTTTCGCGCGACGCCGCAGCCCGCGATGGGTTCCCGCAGTCGGGATAATGACCGGAGCGCGCGGCGCCTTCATCGGATCAATTGTCGCAGGCTTGTGATTGCGGCGTCAGGCCGCGGGCGGGCGCTGCCCGGCGAAAAACGCGCGCAGCTCCGCATAGGTCTCGTTCGGGGCCTCTTCGGAAAGATAATGCCCGCAGGGCAGCGCCGTCCCGCGCCTTATATCGGAGGCGTAGCGCTGCCAGATTTCCATGGCGCGGTGGTTGCGGCCGACGCCGCCGGTTGCGCCCCACAGCAGGAGCAGCGGGCAACGGATCCGCCGGCCGGCGTCGAAATCCACCGTATCCATTTCGAGGTCGACGCCGAAAGTGGCGCGGTAGTCCTCGCAGATGGCGTGGATGGTCGCCGGGTCGCGGAAGCAGCGCATATATTCGGCCAGCGCCGCCGGCGCAAAGAAGCTCAATCCCTGCTCGGTCTTCGCCAGCTTCTTGCGGATGAAATAGTCGGGATCGGCGCCCATCAGCCGCTCCGGCAAATCATAGGGCTGGATGTTGAAGAACCAGTGCCACGAGAAGGTGCCCCAGGCGCGCGTGATGTTGTTGAGCAGATGATGCTGCGGAATGATGTCGAGAATGGCGGCGCGCTTGACCGCGTCGGGATGGTCGAGGCACATGCGATGCAGCACGCGGGCGCCGCGGTCATGCCCTGCCGCGAAGAATTGATCGAAGCCGAGCGCCGCCATCACCTCGATCTGGTCCTGTGCCATGGCGCGGAAGGAATAATCCGAATGATCACCGCCGCCCGGCGGCTTCTCGGAATCCCCATAGCCGCGCAGATCGGTGGCCACGACCGTGAATTCGGCGGCCAGGGGCGGGGCGATCTTGTGCCAGGAGACATGGGTGAAGGGGTTGCCGTGCATCAGCAGCAGCGGCGGGCCTTGGCCGCCGATGACCGCAGCGATGCGCGCGCCGCGGGTCTTGATGTCGGTGCGGGTGAACCCTTCGAACATGCGCTTTTGGGAGGCTACTCACTTGCCCGCGCGTGCCGGGCGGCACGGCATTTGCCGGACCCTAGAGGATTGAATGGCGAATGGCGAGTGGCGAATAGCGAGTAAAGAATCCGCTCGGTCTTCGCTCTTTACCCTGCCCTGCCCACTTCCATCACCGCACCAGCACGATGAAGTCGGTGCCCACGCCGGTCTCCCCGCCCAGGCCCTGGTCGGAGATCACCAGCGATGCGCCCGGGGTCAAAATCTCGCTGATCCGATCGACCGCCTCTTGCGGAATCTGGATGCGCTCGAGCACCTGCGCGGGCGTCTGTGGCGCGTAAGCCTCCGCCGGTCGCGCCTCGAAATGACCTTTCGGCCCGATCTTCGGGGCCATCACCGGCCGCGGCTCGGCCGGCATGGTCATCACGTTCCAGCGCATCCGGGTCCCGTTGTCGATCAATCCGAGCGCGGTAAAGACGTGGGTCCCAAGCGGCTGGTCGGGATGCTCGATCTCGATCGGCACATCGAACAGCGGCGCGAAGTCCTGGCGCACGAACAGCTTCTTCTCCCGGCGGCTGATGAAAATCGCAACCGTGCCGGCATGGTGGATGGGCTGGTCGGCGGTCCGCGTCTTGGGCGCGCCCGGCAACGGCGCCGCCTTGAGCGGATCGACCGCATCGGGAGTGGGCTTGGGCGGATCGGCGGGGCTCGTCTGCGCCGTGCCGGGTGGCGCGGCGGCCGCCGCGGGCGCGACCGGAGCGCTTGGGTCAGCCGGCGTCGCAACCGTGCCGGTGGTCTCGGCGACGCCGGGGCTCGCCACTTCGAGGGTTCCCCGCAACGCGTCCGCGGGCGGGGATGCGGGATCGCCTGCCCCGGCGGCCGGCTTGACGGCGGTTTCGGCGGCAGCGGGCGGCGCGGCCCCCGCGCCCGCGATCGTCGCCTGCGCGACCTTGACCGGCTGCGGCAGCGCGGCATGCTTGTCGGGATCATCGCCGGCGGTCGGCGGCTCGGCCGGCTTGGCCTTGGGGGCGAACAGGCGCGGATGCGCGAAATCGACCGGAATCACGTCGGTGCGCGCCACGATCACACGCACGCCGAGCTTGGTGATCACCCAAAGCCGCGCCGCAAAATCATGCGTCATCCGGATGCAGCCGTGCGACGCCGGATAGCCCGGCAGCGGCCCTTCATGCAGCGCGACGCCCGACCAGGTGATGCGCTCCATATAGGGCATCGGCGCGTTGCTGTAGAGATTGGAATGGTGGAAGCGGTCCTTCTGGATGATGCTGAACACGCCCGTCGGCGTCGGCCGGCCCGGCACGCCGGTCGAAACCGGGCCCTGCGCCACACGCGCGCCGTTGCTGTAGAGCGTGACGTTTTGATTGGCGATCGACACGACGATTTGCAGTGGGCCCTTCGGCATGGACCCGAAGTCCTTGGCGGGCTCCGGCTTCGCGTTGGGCTTGAGCGCGGATTTGGCGTTGGAATTCGGCCTGGCGTCGGGCTTGAGCGTGGATTTCGCGTCGGGATCGGGGTTGGGCTTGGGCCGCGGCGGCAGGCTCGGCCGCGGCGGCGCAACCGGCCTCACATTGAGGTAGGGATCGGGGCGGTAGGGATCGGGGTAGTAGAAGTTGGGGTCATAATATCCGGGCATGGCGGCCTTGGCCGGCGCGGCCAGGCCGCCGAGCGACACGCCGGTCAGGAAAGCAAGCGCGACACTCGCCAGCAAAGCCCGACGCGTGGATGCAGCCGCGTGCGGGATGGCGGGGAGTGTCGCGGATGGTGAGCCAACGTAGGTTGCCAAGGCGTTCTCCCGTTCCGTTCTGTAATGCCTGGGGTGCGAGCCGACCGAATCCCGTCTGCCGATACGGGAGATACAGGATAAGAGTTGCACTGGGGTAAAGTCGACAGGCTTGCCGACAATGCAAGCCCCCGCATCGCCGAGATGCGGCTGCGGCGGTCGAGCTTGGCAAGCGAAATAAGAAGACTTGATGAAACCGCACAGCGCGGCCGCATTCAGGCGCCCAGCGCCTCAGGCCCCAGCGCCTCAGGCGCCCAGCGCCCGGGTGGTGTCGTCGAACAGTTCCTCGACCTCGAAACGGCGGGGAATAAGCTTCTGCTGCGCGCAATAGTCGATGATCATTTTCAAGGCCGGCCGGCAGGCCTCGAGACCGAACGGATGCATGTCGAGACCGCCAGGCTTCGGCAGCCCGGCGGCTTTCTTGCTCGCGAGCAGCATCCGGTAGACTTCGCGGACGGTCTGCGGCCGCGTCCTCGCCAGCTCCTCGGTGACCACCACCATATGATTGAGCGGCACCACGCCGTGCCGCGCATGCCATTGCCGAACCGCATCATCCGGATCCGGGACCACGCTTTGCAGCCGCTTGTCGTCGGGGAATTCCTGCCCATAGATCGCCGCCGCGAGCTCGCCGCCGAGCACCATCTTGGTGAGATTGGCCCCGGGGCCCGCGCGTTCGACACCGGGGGGATCGCGAAACTCGTTCACGTGCGCGTCCTCGAACGTGACCCAATGCACTTTTGCGGGATCGACGCCGTAATCGTTTTGCAGGTGGCCACGCAGCCACACGCCAGTGGTCTGTGCGAACGAGCGCACCCCGACCCGGCGGCCGGGCAGGTCGGCGGGCATGATCCGGCCGCGCTCGGCGTTGTAGAGCATACAATTGTGCTGGAACCGGCCCATCATCACGGCCGGCAGCAGCACCAAAGGCTTGCCGTAGGATTTCGCCTGCAAATAGGTGACGATCGCCATCTCGCTCACGTCGAACGCGCGCTCCCGCACCATGGCGGGGAAAACCTTGTACACCGGCTGAATCTCGCTGAAGTCGAGCACGACGGATTGCGAGGCGATCTCCTTGTTCTTCAGCGGCATCGTATGCGCATAGTCGCCGAGCGCCGCGCGGAGCCTGGTTATCTGCTGTACGCTCATCGTCGCTTGCTTCCTCCCGACCGGTCTGCCAAAGCTTGCAGGGCGCTGCGACCTGCAACCCGTGGTCTGTAGTTCTTGTTGGGCACCATCGATTCCGCTATTCGGTTCAAACGGCAACAAACATGACTCTGATCCTATCCAACGAAGATGTCGAGAAGCTGCTGACGATGCCCGAATGCATCGACGTGCTGGAGGACGCCTATATTGAATTGGCCGAGGGCCGCGGCGTGTCGCGCACCAGGTCCGATTGCATCACCCCGACCTCGCGGCCGGATGCGGTGTACGGCCTCAAATCGATGGACGGCGTGATACCCAAGTTCGGCATCGGCGCGATCCGCATCAATTCCGACATCGTCACCTTCCCGAAGCGGGGCAACAATGTGCGGCGGGAAAAAGTGCCGGCCGCCCCGAACAACCGCTATTGCGGGCTGGTCCTCCTGTTCTCGGCCGAGAACGGGGAACCGCTGGCGATCCTGCCCGACGGCGTCATGCAGCGCATGCGGGTCGGCGCCGCCAACGGCCTCGGCGTCAAATATCTGGCCCGCAAGGACGCCCGCACCGTCGGCATCCTCGGCTCGGGTTGGCAGGCCGGCGCGCAGCTCATGGCGGTGTGCGCGGTGCGCCCGATCGAGCAGATACGCTGCTTCAGCCCCAACCCGACCAACCGGGAGAACTTCTGCAAGCAGATGAGCGCCGCGCTCGGCATCGAGGTCGTCCCGGTCGATCAGACCGAAGACGCCATCGCGGGCGCCGACATCGTCATGTGCGCCACCAACACGCTTGACAATGTCTTCTTCGAGCGCTGGATCACGCCGGGCCTGCACCTCTCCTCCATCAAGCGGCCGGAGATCGAGGTCAAGGCGCTCGCGCGCGCCGACCGGTTGGTGATTCATTCCCATGACACAACGCCCGTCCATGTCACCACCCGCGATCTCGCCTTTGCGGAGACCAACAAGGAGCGGGGCTGGTCGGCGGACACCGGGCTCGACTTTGCGAAGCTGCCGACCTTGCCGGAGCTGATCACCGGCAGGGCCGTTGGCCGCAAGACCGACGACGAGGTCACCTGCTTTATGAATAATATCGGGCTCGGCTACCAATTCGCCGCCGCCGGCTCCGTGGTCTACCGCAACGCCAAAGCAACCGGCATCGGCCACGAATTGCCGACCGACTGGTTCACCGAGGACGTCCACCCGTGACAGGGATCAGTGGTCAGCAATCAGTAATCAGATGGCAAGGTGAGGCGCTGCAATTCTGATTACTGATTACTGATCATCTGGCCAGGATCGCCCGCGTCATGCGGTCGGGGCCGAAATCATCGGCGCTGTCGATGGAGAGCTGCTCGGCAAGCCGTGTCCGCGCGCGATTGACCCGGCTCTTGATCGTGCCGACGGCGCAGTCGCAGATCGCGGCGGCTTCCTCGTAGGAGAAGCCCGACGCGCCCACCAGAATGAGCGCCTCGCGCTGATCCTCCGGCAGCCTGGCCAGCGCATTGCGCAGTTCCTCGAACTCCACCCGGCCGTGCTGCTCGGGGTGCGATTTGAGGCTCTCCGCATATCTGCCGTCGCCGTCTTCGACCTCGCGACGGCGCTTGCGATATTCGGAACGGAATAGGTTGCGCAGGATGGTGAAGAGCCAGGCCGACATATTGGTCCCCGGCTCGAACGAATCGATATTCGCGATCGCGCGCAGCAACGTTTCCTGCACCAGATCGTCCGCGCGATCGACATTGCCGCACAGCGACATCGCAAAGGCGCGCAAGCTCGGGACGACCGCGAGCATCGCCTCTCGTAGCGACGGTGCCAAGGTCATCGGGTGTGATCCTTCGCTTCTCGGCCCGTCAAAGTTGCCGCAGCAGCATTTTGAATCGTTCCGGCACCTCCTGCTTGCGCACTTCGTCAAAGCAATCCTGGAGGCCTTTGCCGAGCATGGCCAGCACGGCGCGGTTGAGGCTTCCACGCGTCCGCGTCCCGAGGACGCCGGCCGCCGCGACCTGGTCGGCGGTGATGGGTTTTCGGCCGGCCAGTCCCGGGCTTGGCGGCTTGCGTTTCTTCATCTTTTCGCTCCCCCGGGTCCCACCCGGCGGCGTCTGCAATTGGTCTGCGTTCATCGAAATATAACGCCAGGCAGTTCAATCCGTTCCGGTGAGCCGTGTCCGCTGGGCCGTGTCCGGTGAGCCACCGCCCGCGCATGGAACTTTTCGGGGCGGGCGGCGTTTATTGCGTCAGGCCGAATGGTGTTGGTTCCGGAGGGGATATGTCGACATCGCAGACCGTCGCCCAAGACGTGCCTTATCTTCGCCGCTATGCCCGCGCGCTGACCGGCAGCCAGGTCTCCGGCGACGCCTATGTGGCGGCGACGCTCGAGGCCATGATTGCCGACCGGTCCGTCCTCGAGGATGCCGCCAGCCCGCGGGTGGCGCTGTTTCGTCTGTTCACCAAGATCTGGAACTCGCTTTCGATCAACGGCGCAGCCGCGCCGGAGCCGACCTTGCAGCCCGGCGAGCAGAAGCTCGGCAACATCATGCCGCTGCCGCGCCAGGCGTTCCTGCTGGTCGCGCTCGAAGGCTTCGAGGAAGCCGACGCCGCACATATTCTCGACGTCGACGTCCTGACCTTGCGCCGGCTGATCGAGGAGTCCGGCAGGGAGCTCGCGGCCCAGATCGCAACCGACGTGCTGATCATCGAGGACGAGCCCTTCATCGCCATGGAGCTCGAGGGCTTGATCGAAAATCTCGGCCACCGGGTCATCGGCGTGGCGAGCACTCATGCGGAAGCGATCGCCCTGATGAAGAACAAAAAGCCGGGGCTGATCCTCTCGGACATTCAGCTCGCCGACGGCAGCTCGGGCCTCGATGCCGTCAATGAATTGTTGCGCTCGTTCGAGGTGCCGGTGATCTTCATCACCGCCTTTCCGGAGCGCTTCCTCACCGGCGAGCGGCCGGAGCCGGCGTTCCTGATCGCCAAGCCGTTCCAGCCCGCGACCGTGTCGGCCATCGCCAGCCAAGCGCTGTTCTTCGAACGCAACGCCCGGCGTCGCGCGCGCAAGCCGGCGGCCTGAAGACACGCCGGAGGTAGAAAAATACCGGACGGGCGGTACCAGGTTCATGGAACATATTCTTCGCGATCACGTTGAGGTGCCGGGTTCGGGGGCGGAACTTCTATGGGCCGTCCGATGCGGTTTCATTCCCCTTTTCTGCTCGGTGCCATGGGCGCCGCGGTCGCGGGCTTGAGCTTTGCGGCCGCGCTTGCGGTCCCGACGACGATCGCGCGACCGACGCCCGCTTTGATCGCTCCCCCCGGCATCGGCGACAGCGTGAACCGCGCCACCAAGGGGGATCGCTTGCGAACGATCGTGCGCCCGCCCGGCGTCGAGCCATTCGATGTCGAGTTGCCTCACGACGATAGCCCGCAATTGTTGGAGGGATGCGAATCCGTCGTCGGGCGGATGGTTCATTCTTCGGCCGCAAAGCTCGCGCAAAGCTGCGTGACCTAGCGCGCGCCGCGCCCGCGCCGCGTTAACGCTCATCCCACCTCCGCGACCGCATCCCACGCTGCCTCGCTCTTCCACCATTGCTGACAATCCGGCTGCCATTTACGATACGTCACCGCTCGACGGCGGTGCGGAACTTTTGCATAGCGCTGTGCTTGACTCGGGTGCGGCGCGGGTGATGGAGGCGCAGTGATGGCGTTCGTTTTCTTCAGATCGGTCTTTGGGTTGTGGCTCGGCGCCGCGGTCGGCTGTTGCCCGGCGGCCGCATCAAGCGCGCCACACGCAGCCGGTCCAGGCCACCACGATGCAACCGCCCGCGCTTCATCAGCCGCCGCCGCGACCGCGGCCTTCGACCAATCCGTGCGCGACACGGGCGACGATGACGCGCTGCCGGCGGAGCTGCGCCGCCAAGCCGTCAGCTATCCGACGCGGGAGCTGCCCGGCACGATCGTGATCGATACGCCGCACACTTACCTCTACTATGTTCTCGGCGACGGCCAGGCGATCCGCTACCCCATCGGGGTCGGACGCGAAGGCTTCACCTGGTCGGGCATGCAGCGGGTGTCGCGTAAGGCGATCTGGCCGAGCTGGGCGCCGCCGCGCGAGATGATCAAGCGGCAGCAATATCTCCCGCACTGGGTCGCCGGAGGCCCGGACAACCCGTTGGGTGCGCGCGCCCTCTATCTCGGCGACACCGAGTATCGCATTCACGGCACCAATGATCCGACCACCATCGGCCAGAACATGTCGAGCGGATGCATCCGGTTGACCAATGAGGACATCATCGATCTCTACGACCGCACCGGCGTCGGGACCAAGGTGGTGGTGCTCGCGCAGGCGCCCGCCGACGACGATGCGGGGGCCGATGACCCGCGCGTGTCGTCGCACCCGCCCTCGCCGCAGGCGGCTTCGCCGCACCATGCTTTGGCGCATCACGCTTTGATGCAGCATGCCCTGTCGCGTCACACCCTGGCGCGCCAGGCCGTGCCACCGCGGGAGCCGAGCCAGCAAGAGGGTGCATGGGCGCCTGGCGCTTGGATGCCTGGCGCATGGGCGCCTGGCGCATTCACGCCCGGCACGACTGCGTCTTCGGCCGCAGCCTTCACCTGGCATTGAGGTGGCGAACGGACAGGCCTTCATGACCGCAGTCACCTCTCGATACGAAGACCAGAAAGAGGCTGTCAGCGGTCCGTCCTTGGGGCTGAGCTCACCACTGCCGTTCTTCCCCGATCCCGCGCTGATCTGCGTCGTGCTCGAAGCCGGCCAGATCGCGGTCTGGTCGTGGGACATCCGCTCCAATCAAGTGACTTGGTCGACCAATATCGAGAACGTCTTCGGCATCACCATGGGCAGCCTGGATAGACCCAAGACCCCGCTCGAGGACGATGTTCATCCCGAGGATCGGCCCGCCGTCGTCGCCGCCATGCAGGAGGCGTTGGCAACCCGCAACCCGCGCCGGGTGCAGTATCGGCTGGCGCCGAAGCCGGGCGCCGAGGAGCGGTGGATCGAAACGCTCGCGACCGTCGTGGTCGAAGCCGGCGAACCGGCAAAGCTCATCGGCATCTGCCGCGAGGTGACCGACCGCGCGCGGAACCATCGCGAGCTTCGGGTTCGCGCCAAGCAGCAGGAGGCGGTGGCGCGGCTCGGCGCCCTGGCGCTGACCGACCTCGGCCTGCAGCGGTTTTTCGACGACTCGGTCAAGACCATCGCCGAGACCCTCGACGTGGAATTGGTGAAAATCCTCGAGCTGGTTCCCGGCGACGCCGAGCTTTTGCTCCGCGCCGGGACCGGCTGGAGGCCGGGCCTAGTCGGCACCGCGCTGGTGTCGACCGACCGCAATTCGCAAGCCGGATACACGCTCGCCTCGGGCGGGCCGGTGATCGTCGAGAACCTCCCGTCGGAAGCGAGATTTTCGGGTGCGCCGCTCCTGGGCCAGCATGGCATCGTCAGCGGGCTCACCATCCCGATCGCGGGACGCGACGGCCGCACCTATGGGGTGCTCGGCGCGCACACGACGAGGCGGCGCAGCTTCAGCGAGAACGATGTTTCGTTCATGGCCGCGGTGGCCAACATGATCGCCGGCGCCATCCAGCGCCGCGAATTGGACCAACGCCATGAGCTGATGATCCGTGAATTGCGTCACCGCTCGGGCAATCTGTTTGCGCAGATTCTGGCGCTGTTCTCGCAGACCGCGAAGAGCTCCAAGAACCTCGCTGAGCTGGCGCCGAAATTCGAGGCCAGGGTATTGGCGCTCGCCAATGCGCACCGGCTCATCACCGAAGGCGGCTGGAAATCAGCCTCGTTGACGGAAATTCTCGGGCCCTTGCTGGCGCCTTATCTGGAGCGAATATCGCTCGCCGGTCCCGACGTATTCCTCGAGCCCAACGCGACCTTCGGGCTCAGCGCCGCGGTGCACGAGCTCGCCACCAATGCCATCAAGCACGGCAGCCTTTCGGTGCGGGCGGGCCGGGTCGAGGTGCGCTGGTCGGTGCAGCGAACCCAGCAAGGATGGACGCTGCTGTTCGACTGGAAAGAGCGCAACGGCCCTCCCGCCAAGCGCTACCGGCGCCCGGGCTTCGGTTCCAAGCTGATCCGCACGGTGGTGGAGCGCCAGCTCAACGGCCAGGTGCGCCAGTCGTTCGGGCCGAAAGGCATGGAGGTCAAGCTGACGATGCCGCTCAGCCATGACCGGTGGCCGGGCGTGGCGAATAAGGAAGAGGGAATAGCGAGTAGCGAATAGGGAGAACGGGCGACTTTCTTGTTCGCTATTCGCTATTCGCTACTCGCTATTCGCCACCTCATGGTTGAACGCAAAATCCTGCGGCGGCGTCGGGCCCCAGACGTAGAAGGAATCCTCCGGCGGATGATCTCCCGACTTCCAGTCGTGATCGAGGGGAATGTAGTCGATATCGGATGAATACTCGGCGTAGCTTCCCCAAGGGTCGCGCACATAGTGGAAGTAGTTCGATCCGAGCACGTGGCGGCCCAGCCCCCAGCCGGCCGTGAAGCCCTTGTCCGCCATCTGCGTGGCGCCGATGCCGATCTCGTTGATCGATGGGACGTCCCAGCTCAAGTGATGCAGCCCCGGCCCTTCCGACTTTACGAAGGCGATCAGGTGATGATCGCTGCCGTGGATGCCGTGCATGAACGCGATCATGTCGCCCGACCGGTCCGACAGGCGCAGCCCCAGCACCTCGCCATAGAACTTGATGGCTTGGGGAATATCGCGGGTGAAGACCAGCATATGGGCGAGCCGGCGTGGCCGCACTGTGTGAACGCGGCTGCGGCTCGGGGCGCCGGCCACGCCGGGGCCGGCCGAGGCATTGTCGAAGGATGATTTCGCATCGGGCGAGGTCTTCTCGGCCACCGTGATCTCGATGGCGGTGCCATCGGGATCGCGTAGCCAGATGCCGTTCGATTCGACGCCCGGCGGCGGGTCGAGCTGGGCGATCCGCAGCTGCGCGAGCCGTTCGCGAAAGCGCGGCAAATCCTCCTCGAAGGCCCCGAAGGTGATGAATTGCAGCTTCTTGCGCGGCCCTTCCACCACCGAGCCCCAGCGGTGCGGATGGCCGTGGGTATGGATATGCAGCGCGTTGGTCTCTTCCCGCACGTCGAGGCCGAAGGCGGAATAAAATTTCCGCGCCGCATCGGCATCCGGGACCGCGAAATTGAACCGGTCGAGCGAATGCACGCCGAGCTCGCCGGGGCGGCGGCGAACAGGCTGCGCAAGCGGACGAATCTGCGTCATGTCGGACCTCGTTGAGCGCGCGGTCGCAAGCCCCGATATAGTACGAGATCAGGCGAATTGCGGAAAGAGCGCAAGCGCATTGCCGCGGTCGATGGCGGCGCGATCAAGGCCCCCGGCAAGCGCCACGGTCTCGTATGTCGTCGTCTGCGCGATCACCTTCGCATTGGCGAACGGCCAGTCGGTGCCGAACACGACCTGCGCCGGGCAGGCGACACCGGCGAGGCAGGCCAGTGTCTGCGGCGTCGGCGACAGCGCGGTGTCGTACCAGAAGCGCGCGAGCCGCGCGAAAATCTGCGCCGGCGTGACTTGCGTGAGCCGCGCATCGATCATCGGCGCGACCGATAGCCGCCAGGCGAAATAAGGCATCAGGCCGCCCGCATGGGCGAGCACGAAGCGAATGCGTCCATATCGTTCGACAGCGCCGCTGAACGCAAGATTGACCGCCGCCCGGGTGGTGTCGAACAGATATTCCATCATGAAGCCCGGCCACGGCAGATCGAGCTGGCGGCTCGACGGATGCATCCCCGGATGGATGAAGACCACGGCGCCGCGCTGATCGAGCGCGTCCAGCACCGGATCGAAATGCGGATCGCCGAGGAACTTTTCGCCGTAGCTCGCGAACAGGCAGACACCCTCGAGCTTGAGCACGTCGAGCGCATAGCCGATCTCGTCGACGGCGTCGCCGACCTCCCACATCGGCACCACCGCAAACGCGCCGAAACGCTTAGGCCGGCGCCCGCTGAGCGCGGCCGCATAATCGTTGCAGCGGCGCGCCAGCACTCGCGCCTGATCAGGATCGCCGAATTGGACGCCCGGCTGCGCCAGCGAGGTGAGCGCCACCTCGATTCCATGCGCGTCCATCAATTCCAGTGCGCGTTCCGGCGACCAGTCCGGATAGCGTCCGATCTGCGGCCCGCTGCCGGCCGCATAGACCGCATCCTGATAGAATTTCGGAATGAGATGAAAATGGAAATCGATCCGGCGCGCCGAGGTCATGGGGCTGCTTACGTCGACTGCGGAGCGAGGGCGAACATCCGCTCGGCATTGCGATGGCAGATGCGCTCCATGTCCGCTGTCGACAGGCCGAGCGATTCGAGGACCGCGATGGTCGAGCGGATATAGCCGGGGCCTTTTTCCTTGTCGAACGGGCAGTCGGAAGCAAACAGCACATGGTCGGCGCCGAAGAAGTCGAGCCCGCACACGGTGGCGGCGCGCGCGCCCTCGACCGCAGTGTCGCCGTAGAAATCCTTGAAATAGTCGTACGGCCGCTTCTTGAGGTTCTTCAGCAATGACGCGTAGTCCTCATCGGACGTACGCGAGCCGAGCTGATCCCAGCTGTGGCCCACGCGGCCTTCGAGATACGGAATGACGCCGCCGAGGTGATGCGCGATGACCTTGAGGTCGGGATATCGATCCATGATCCCGGAGAACACCAGCCGCGCGAGCGTGACGCCGGTCTCGTAGGGCCAGCCGAGCACGCTGCAGATTTCGTATTTCGAGCGCTGTTCGGTCGGGTAGTCGGGCATGTCGCGGGTGCGGGCGGGATGCAGCAGGATCGGCTTTCCGGACTTGGCGATGACCTCGAAGATGGGCCAGAATTCCGGCTCGTCGAGGGCCCTGCCATTGACATTGCTGGCGAGCTGGATCGCGTTGGCGCCGTTCTTGAGCACCCGCTCGGCCTCCTTGACGGCCGCGTCCGGCACGTTCATCGGCAAAAAAGCCGAATAGCCGACGAACAGGTCGGGATGCCTGGCCACGATCTCGGCAAGGCCATCATTGCCGAGGCGAGCCATTTCGGGCGCCTGGTCCGGGCCCCACAGCCGTTCCACCGCCGGCAAGCCGAGCGAGAGCACCTGGACATAATCGTCGAACATTTCGACGACGCGGCACCGCTCGTCGAGATTGGAGAGCGCCGGAATGCCGCGCACGCGCTTGCCCAGATCCTTCGCGGCGGCCGGGGTTTCCAACAAAGCCTCGTAATATCGCTTCGGGAAAAAATGATTGAAGGCGTCGATGTAACGCACCGATGGCTCTCCTCGCTGTCAAGATTTTTTGATGGTTAGATCATCTCCACGCGCATCGTCCCGGCCGTGGAGCCGGGACCCATACGCCGTGCCCTCTCGATGGGGCACGGCGTATAGCCCGTCGAAGACGGGCGTAAACGCCCTGATGTTGGTCCCTGCGTTCCAGGGACGACAGCGTGGAGAAGCTCCTGGCGGCATCATTCCGGCGGCATTTCGTAGGTCGTCACCTGCGTGGGTGATTTGACCTCGCCGCCGCAATGGGCGCAAGTCCAGCGCCGCACCAGATAGTTGAACACGTTGGTGTGCAGATCGCTGCGATTGGCGCGTCCGCTCTTTTTCTTCAGGTCCACGCCCTCGGCCAGGAGCCTGGGGCCGCCAGCAGCTTCGGCCAGGAGTTGCACCCGGCAGGCGCGCTCGAGCTTCAAGGCGAGCCAGACCGCCTGCTCGATGCAATGGCCGGCCGTCACGATGCCGTGGTTGCGCAGGATCAGCGCCGGATGCCCGGCGAGGCAGCGCGCCACCGCCCGGCCGCGCTCCTGGCTGATGATGAGATCGGTGGTCTCGTCAAAGATCGGCACGCCGTCGCTGAACACCGAGCCGTCATTGCCAACCGGCAGCAGCGGACGCCCGAGCGAGGAGAAGGCGACCGCATGGGCGGCGTGGGTGTGGATCACCGAATTGACGTCGGGGCGCGCGCGCAGCACCTCGGAATGAATGAAGACCTCGTTGTGGCGCGGCATGGTGCCGCCGACCTTGCGGCCCTCGAGATCGACCGTGATGATGTTCTCGGGCGACATTTCGTCGAGCCCGATGCCGGCCGGCTTCATCAGGAAGCGCTCGCTGTCGCCCGGCAGGCGCGCCGTGATATGGCCCGCCACATAGTCGCCCTGGTCCTCGCTGACCAGCACCCGGCCGGCATTGGTGAGCGTTTCGCGAAGCTGATCGGTCATGGTCCCCTTCGTCTTTTGCTGCGCAAATTTTCCCTATCGGAAGCGACAAACTCCAACTGTCATGCCCGCGAAAGCGGGCACCCAGTAGTCGCAAGCGCCATTTGCCAATTGAATAGCCGGTGACTGCCGGGTCGTCCGCGTTCGCGGACGATGACACTACGGGCGGCGCGCCTCCAT
>DATDGG010000051.1:0-5795 GCA_036522235.1 Xanthobacteraceae bacterium | reverse complement strand
ACCGAGAACATGTGCATCGAGCCGCCTTTGCCCTTGGAATAGCCGCCGCGGCGGCCGGTCAGCTCGGCCATGACGCCTTTGGGATCCATGCCGCAGGCCAGCATGTGGCCGTGATCGCGATAGCCGGTGATGACCTGATCGCCGCTCTTGAGCACCATCTGCATGCCCACCACCACGGCTTCCTCGCCGATATAGAGGTGGCAGAAGCCGCCGATCAGGCCCATCCCGTACAATTGCCCCGCCTTTTCCTCGAAACGGCGGATGCGCAGCATCTGGCGGAACGCGACGAACTCCTGCTCCTTGCTGAATTCAGGCACCATCCGGGCGGGCGGCTCGGCGGTAGCGGCTGGCCGGATCGGGGTGGTCGGAGCGGCGTGTTTTGGGCTGGCGACGGCCATGGATCTCCTCGGGCAACGGCGGGCGTGAACTAGGCCAATGGCCGCCCTTCCCCTTAAAGCATTTTCGCGAAAAGTGGAATTCGGTTTTGGGGGATCGCAGAACGGACCGGGACGAGTTGAGCTTTCGCTTCAGCGGGTTCGTTGAAGCATGTGGCATTGCGGACACATACAAAAAACAGGCGCGCTGGCGGTATTTTCCGGGGATAAGCCGGGTTTCCGGCCCGCAGGCAGAGCCTTAAGGGCGCTTGAGCATGAGCACAAGGTCGCGCGGATCGGCGTCGTCGAGCAATAGCCGCGCCCTTTCGTCGAGCAGGTCAGGATCGATATTGTCGGATTTCAGCAGCGAGACCCGGCGTTGCCAGATCGCGCGCTCGGCCTTGACGGCCTCGAGCTCCTGGGTCAATTGCGCGATATCCTGGTCGAGGTCGCGCTTGGCAATCAGGCCGTGCTCGCCCGTATAGGCATTGACCCCGAAATAGCCGATGAGCAGCGCCGCAATCGTGTAGAGCGCAAGCGCATTGAGGAAGCTGCGGAGCCGTCGGCGCGTGACCATCGCGCGAAAATGCAGGCACCGCGTTAAGGCGGCTTTAACGCCCTTGTCCCGGCCACTAGTGTTGTGTTCACTAGTGTTGTGTTTCTGACGGTTCGACCCATTCAGCGGTGTCATGCCCCGCGAAAGCGGGGCACCCAGTAATCCCTGTGCCTTCGATCGATTTGCGGCCGTGCCCCAATGGAACTGCCGTGGTTACTGGGTCGCCCGCTTTCGCGGGCGATGACAGCAGCAATATGGATCAAGTGTTAGCGCCGCACCATTAGCGCGTGGTGGGGCGCTGCGCTGCGCCCGGGACACGCTCTACCGCCCCTTCAATGTCCGCCAGCCTGCATATTGCGCCTGCGGGCCCAGGTCCTCCTCGATGCGCAGCAGCTGGTTGTACTTGGCGGTGCGGTCGGAGCGGGCGAGCGAGCCGGTCTTGATCTGCCCGCAATTGGTGGCGACGGCGAGATCGGCGATGGTTGCGTCCTCGGTCTCGCCCGAGCGGTGCGACATCACGGCGCTGTAGCCTGCGTGATGCGCCATCTCGACCGCGGCGAGCGTCTCGGTCAAGGTTCCGATCTGGTTGACCTTGATCAGGATCGAATTCGCCAGGCCCTGCTCGATGCCTTGCTTGAGCCGCGTCACATTGGTCACGAACAGGTCGTCGCCGACGAGCTGGCACCTGTCCCCGATGAGCGTGGTGAGCGCCTTCCAGCCGGCGAAATCGTCCTCCGCCATGCCGTCCTCGATGGAGACTATGGGATAGCGGGAGACGAGCTCCGCCAGATATTCCGCCTGCTGCTGCGGCGAGCGCGTTTTTCCTTCGCCTTCATAGTGGTAGGCGCCGTCCTTGAAGAACTCTGTGGAAGCGGGATCGAGCGCCAGGGCGACGTCCTTCCCGGCCTGGTAGCCGGCGCGCTCGATCGCCTGCATGACGAAGTCGAGCGCCGCCTCGGCCGATTGCAGATTGGGTGCGAAGCCGCCCTCGTCACCCACATTGGTGTTGTGTCCGGCGGCCTTGAGCGCGGCCTTCAATGTGTGAAAGATTTCCGCGCCGGCGCGCAGGCCCTCGGCGAACGAGGCCGCGCCGACCGGCATGATCATGAATTCCTGAAAGTCGATCGGATTGTCGGCGTGCACGCCGCCATTGACGATGTTCATCATCGGAACCGGCAATAGCCGCGCCGATGTGCCGCCCACATAGCGGTAGAGCGGCAGCGCATTGGCGAGCGCCGCGGCCTTGGCCACCGCGAGCGAGACGCCGAGCAGCGCATTGGCGCCGAGCCGGCCCTTGTTGGGCGTCCCGTCGAGCGCGATCAGGGTCTCGTCGATCTTGGTCTGCGCCTCCGCCTCCAGGCCGCCGATGGCGTCGAAAATCTCGCCGTTGACCGCGTCGAGCGCCTTGTTAACGCCTTTGCCGAGATAGCGGGTCTTGTCGCCGTCGCGCAGTTCGACCGCCTCGTATTTGCCGGTGGAAGCGCCCGAGGGTACCGCGGCGCGGCCCCTCGAGCCGTCCTCGAGCTCGACATCGACCTCGACGGTCGGATTGCCGCGGCTGTCGAGAATTGCGCGGCCGACGATGTCCACAATGGCAGTCATGGCGCCCCTGGCTGAAGGTGCTGTTGCAGCCGCGCTTGTAAGGGATCAGCGGCCAATCGCAAGGCCGAAAAACCGCGCAAAGTGCGGGCCCGGCGTGGGTCAGCTCGCCGGCAGCAGGCCCAACCGCCGGGACAGGCCGTCGATCGCTTGCGCATGCGCGTCGCTGCCGCCCTCGAAGTTGGCCACCTCTTCGATCATGTCGACGAGCTGACGCTTTTCATCGTGCATCAGTTTCTTGTTGAAGAGATCGGAGAACAAAGCTGCCGCCTGGGCAAAGCTGTCGGCGCGGCTGGCGATGAAGCGGGCTTGCGTCATGCGCGCGCCAAGGTCGTGCCCGAATCCGAAGGTCGAGTGCGAGATCTTCTCGATGGCGGCGATATGCTCGCGGGTCGGATCGCCGCCTTCGCGCGCCATCAGCATCATCAGGACCATTGCGGCATCGCGCGGGTCATCGACGGCGTGCAACGGCGCCTTGCGCTGGGACTCGCGGGCGCGGCCGAGGCGTTCCGTGTCCTTACGCTGGGCGCGCTTGGCCTGCATCTGCTCGAGGCCGCCCATCCGGAAGAACCAATAGAGCGTCCAGATGACGACCGTGGTGAGAATGACCCCGATGATGGGCATCGGTAGGCTCCTAGCTGATCCTAATGAGTGGGAATTTTCCGAAAATCGGTATACGGGCTTCGTAACAAAACCATTGCAAACTGTGTATGGCCGCAGTTTGGCAACCAAAAAATGAACTTGCGTCCGGAAATGATAAGTTGCCTGTTCACCCCTAGGAGCCCCAGATCCATGACCCGTCCCTTGCAGCTCGGCCGGCTGAGCCGCATTCCCGCTTCGCCCGCGGCCGCCGAGCTCGATCGGGTGGGGAATCCGCATCCAGACACCAACTACCTCGCCCGCTTCACGGCGCCGGAATTCACCGTGCTCTGCCCGGTCACCGGTCAGCCGGACTTCGCGCATCTGGTCATCGATTATGTGCCCGCGAAGTGGCTGCTGGAGTCGAAATCGCTCAAGCTTTATCTGGCAAGCTTCCGCAATCATGGCGCCTTTCACGAGGACTGCACGCTCGCCATCGGCAAGAAGGTCGTGGCGGTGCTGCGGCCGAAATGGCTGCGCATCGGCGGCTATTGGTATCCGCGCGGCGGCATGCCGATCGATGTGTTCTGGCAAACGGGTAGGCTGCCGGGCGGCGTCTGGGTGCCGGACCAGGGCGTCGCCCCCTATCGGGGCCGCGGCTGAGCTCCTCGTGTCCCGGCTCAAGGCCGGGACACGGAAGGTTACCGAGCCGATCCGGTAACGGTCGCCAGCAGCGCCTTCATGGCGGCCCCGGGATCGGCCGCCCGCATGACGGAGCCCATGACCGCGATGCCGATCGCTCCCGCCGCCAGCACCTCGGCCACCCGGGCCGCATTGATGCCCCCGATGGCGATGAGCGGCACGCGCGCGGCGCGCGCAATCTCGGCGAGGCCCTTGCGGCCGATCTCGGGCCCATAGCCGGGCTTGCTCGCGGTCTCATAGGCTGGCCCCGCGACCGCATAGTCGGCCGCGCCGGGATCGATCGCTTCCGCCTCGGTGACGGTGTGGATCGACACGCCGATGAGCTTGTCCGTCCCCAGCACCGCGCGGGCGCGGGCCGGATCGCTGCCAGCCGGCAAATGCACGCCGTCGGCGCCGCAGGCTTTGGCGAGCGCGGCATCGCCGTGCACGGTGAGGCGGGCGCCGTGCCGCCGCACCGCCGGCAGCAGGATGCGTGCGAGCGCGATCTGGTCGTCGGCCGAAAGGTCTTTCTCCCGCACGCTCACCCAACGGCAGCCGGCCGCCAGCGCCGCCGTCACGATCTCGGCGAGCGGCAGCCGGGCCTGATGGCGGTCGGTGACCAGAAGCAGCGGCGGATCGGGGAGCTTCACGTCCCCACCAGCCCGAATTGCGGGCTCGACGGCTCGGCATGGCTGAGCTTGGGAATCCGTCCGGCGAGACGCGACAGCCGTCCCGCCTCCACGGCCGCGCGCATGCTCGCCGCCATCATGACCGGGTCGCGCGCCTTCGACACCGCCGTGTTGAGCAGTACCGCGGCGCAGCCGAGCTCCATGGCGAGCGCGGCATCCGACGCCGTGCCGATCCCGGCATCGAGCACCACCGGCACCGGTGAGCGCGCGCAGACGAGCTCGATGAGCTGCGGATTGGCGACGCCGAGGCCTGAGCCGATGAGCGAGCCGAGCGGCATCACGGCTGCGGCGCCCGCATCGGCGAGCTTGCGGCACACGACCGGATCCTCGGTGCAATAGGGCAGCACGGTGAAGCCCTTGGCCACCAGCGTTTCGGTCGCGCGCACCAGTTCCTCGGTGTCGGGATATTGCAGCTCGCGGTCGCCGATCACTTCGAGCTTGATCCAGCTCACATCGAGCGCCTCGCGCGCGAGCTCTGCCGTGAGCACCGCATCCTTGGCGGTCTGGCAGCCGGCGGTGTTGGGCAGGAAATGGATGTGCTTGGGGACGAGATCGACCAGGCTTTCGTCATCGCCGGCGAGGCTGATCCTGCGGATCGAGGCCGTCACCATCTGCGTGCCGCTCGCCGCGATCGAATCGAGCATCAGCTTGCGGTTGGGATAGCCGGCGGTGCCGAGGAACAGGCGCGATTTGAATTCGCGGCCGGCAATGATGAGGGGGTCCGACATTGATCAGCTCCAATCAGCCACCCTGGCGCGCGCGCACGATCTCGACATTGTCGCCGGGCCGCAACTCCGTCTGCGGCCAGGCCGCGCGCGGCACCACGGCGCCGTTGAGCGCGACCGCGATACCGCGCTGGGAAACGTCGACGGCCTTGTCTTCCAGGAGCGCGGCGAGCGTCGTCGCCAGGAGCGGCTCGTCCTGGCCGTTGATCCGGATATTGGTCTGCGTCATGAGATCATTCTACTCCGCGGCCTTGGCGGGCGTGAACCGTTCGTTGCCGAAAGGGCGGATGGCGGGATCGAGGGTGCCGTCGAGCGCGAGGCGCGCAATCGCATCCGCGGTCACTGGCGCCAGCAAAATGCCGTTGCGGTGATGGCCGGTCGCATAGATCAGCCCGTCGAGCGGCCCCGGCCCGAGGATCGGGGCATCGTCGCGGCTGCCGGGCCGGTGGCCGACCCACATTTCATCGATCGGCAGTTCCTCGATGGCCGGCACCGCCCGCCAGGCTGCTTCGAGCAGCGTCAGCAGGCCGCCGGCCGTGAGCGTCGCGTCAAATCCTTTTTCTTCCACCGTGGCGCCGACGATGAGCCGGCC
>DATDGG010000050.1:0-8291 GCA_036522235.1 Xanthobacteraceae bacterium | reverse complement strand
CGCCTTCGCGGGGGCAGGCTTTTTCCGGGACATGCGCTAACTCGCGGGCGGACAATAGAGAATTACGCTCGCCGGGGAAAGCGCAGGATCGCCGCCCCGGGCCTATTGCAGGCGGACGACGACGCTGTCGGTCGCGCCCTTGGCGTCCATGACGGTGAGACGCACGAAGCCCGGCCCTTCGGGCGCGAAGAACAAGGTGCGCCGGCCGGGCTCGGCGGGAAGCGGCATGCCGTTGACCAGCACGGTCAGGGGCCCGGCGCCGCCGCTGACCTTGAGCGCGATCGGGTCGGGCTTGCCGTCGGGCTCGCTCGCGAGCTCGAGCCGCGCGCCGTCGGGCGGGAACATGATGCGCAGCGGCGGATCGGTGCCCTCGCCCGGCAGCCGGCCCGGCCGGAAGCGCTGCTGCGGCGGCGGCAATTTTCCGGTGGCGGCGGATAGCGTGCCGGGCGGAGCGCTCGTGAGCGGCGCCGGCAATGCGCCGGTGCGGGCGAAGGCATCGAACAGGATCGGCGCCGCGGCCGACCGTCCGACCAGACCGGGGACCGGCGCGCCATCGGGCCGGCCGACCCAGACCCCGATGGTGCGCTTGCCGTCGAAGCCGATCGCCCAGGCGTCGCGATACCCATAGGAGGTGCCGGTCTTGAAGCCGATGCGGCCGCCGACCGCGTTGTCGGGCGGCGGCGTGCCGAGCAGCACGCTGCCCACATACCAAGCGGCGACCGGATCGAGGAGCCGGCGCGGCGCCGGAACTGTCGGATCATCCGGCATGCGCTCGACCAGCGGGATCGTGGTGCCGAGACGCGCGAGCCCGGCATAGAGCGCCACCAGGTCGTTGAGCGTGACCCCGACCCCGCCGAGCCCCATGGCGAGCCCGGGCGTTTCGCCCTTCGGCAGCACCAGGGCGCCGCCGGCCTGTCCCAGGCGCGCGGTGAAGCGGCTGGCGCCGACCTTGTCGAGCACCGCCACCGCCGGCACGTTCAGCGACATCTGCAGGGCGCGCCGCACCGTCACGGTGCCCTGGAAGGTCAAGTCGAAATTTTCCGGCGCATAGCCGCCGTAGCGCACCGGCCGATCCTCGATCAGGGTCTCGGGATGGATGAAGCCGTCCTCGAAGCCCAATCCGTAGATGAAGGGCTTGAGGGTCGAGCCCGGCGAGCGCAGCGCCTGGGTCATGTCGACCTGGCCGGCGCGCACCGCATCGAAATAGTCCGCCGAGGCGACCCGCGCCAGCACCTCGCCGGTCGCATGATCGACCGCGAGGATCGCGACCGACAGATCGGCGCCGAGTGCGCGGGCACGATCGCGCGCGAGCTCCTCGAGATTTTTCTGCAAGGTGGCGTCGATGGTCAGGCGATGCAGGCTGCGGCCGGGCACCGCCGCCACGACCGCGTCGGCCGAATGAGGCGCCAGCATCGGCATCGGCCGGCGGCCGTCGGGCACGTCCTCGCGCTTGGCGGCGGCGACCTCATCGGCCGGCACCAGGCCCGCCGCCGCAAAGCGATCGAGCACGCGATCCCGCGCGCTGCGCGCCGCCACGAGCGCACGGTCGGGCCGGCGTTGCTCCGGCGATTGCGGCAGCGCCACCAGCAGCGCCGATTCCGCGAGCGTCAGCCGGCGCGGCTCCTTGCCAAAATAGGCGAGCGAGGCCGCCCGGATGCCTTCGAGATTGCCCCCATAGGGCGCAAGGCTCAGATAGAGCGCGAGGATCTGGTCCTTGCTCAGCGCGCGCTCGATCTCGACGGCCCGCACCATCTGGCGCAGCTTGGCGAGCCAGCTCCGCTCGGTCCGCGGCTCGAGCAGGCGCGCGACCTGCATGCTGAGCGTGGAGGCGCCCGAGATGATGCGGCCGTTGCGCACGAGCTGGCCGGCGGCGCGGCCGAGCGCCAGCGGGTCGACGCCGTGATGGTCGAGAAACCGTCTGTCCTCGTAGCCGAACAGCAGATTGAAAAATCGCGGGTCCACATCCGCGCGCGTCGCCGGCAGCCGCCAACGGCCCTCGAGCGTCGTATAGGGCCGCAGCAAGCGGCCGTCGCGATCGACCACGAGGGCGGAGAAGGAAAGCCCCGCTCCGAGCGGCGGGGACCCGAGCGCCGCGATCCATCCGCCGGCGAGGGTGAGCAAACAAACAATGCAGAGCGAGCCGGCGATCAGTGTGGCGCGCAGTCCGCCCCGCAAATGCCTCCCTCCCCCCTTGTGGGTGAGGGTTGGGGTGGGGGGTCCCTCCAAGCGCTCAGGCTGCGGAGAGGCCCCCTCACCCGCCGTGCTTCGCACGTCGACCTCTCCCCACAAGCGGGGAGAGGTGAAGAAGCGGCGAATCATGTGACTCATTTCGCGGCCGTGATCTCGATCGTGCCGGTTCCGGTGCGGCCGAAACGATCGGGACGGTACATGTCTTCCACATAGGCCTGCGGCAGCACGTAGCGGCCGGGCGACACCGCCCGCACCACATAGGCGACCGTGAAGACCGCCGCGTCGCCGCTCTTGCGATCGAAGGCCGCGCTGAAGCGGTCATCGCGGAACTCGGCGTTGACCGGTTCCTGCGCGTTCTCGATCCAGGACAGCGTGCCGGTATCGCCGGAGGAGACCAGGTGCGGGTTGTCGATCTCGAACCCGGCCGGCAGATGGTCGGCGACCATGACGCGGGCAAATTGCGGCTGCGGGTCGGTGATCTTGAGCACCACCGCAAAACGCTGGTTCTGCTTGGCCTTGGCGGGATCGGCCGGCTTGCCGTCGAGCGTGTAATAGAGCCGCTCGATCTTGAAGCCTTTCTCGGCCGCGGGCTCCGGCACGATCGGCGCACCCGAGACGGTGACCACCGCCTGCAGGGAACCCTCGCTGGTGCTGGTCACCTTCAAGGGCGCTTGCAGGTCCTTGGGACGGAAGGCGCGGTTGAGCGTGCCTTGCTGCTTCTCGCCGGCCACTTCAAGGGTCGTGGCCGCTACTTCCTTGGCGAGCGCGCGGGCGGCGAGCACCATCCAGGCCTCTTCTTGCGTGGAGAGATAGGAGCTGACGCCGCGCGCCGCCTCCACCCGCTCGACCGCGCCGGTGACGGTGGCGCGCGGGGCGCCGGTTTCGGACGCGAGCGTGACCAGCGCCGAGGCATCGCGCAGGTCCGAGCCGTAGTCGCTGCGGCCATATTGCAGCGCCGGCCGCGGCGCGAGCGAGCTCAGTGCCGCCGCATAGACGCGCTCGGCGCGTATACGATCGCCGAGCATGCCGAGCGCGGCGGCGAGCTGCGCCTTGGCGATCGGGGTGGCGAAGTCGTCGAGCTTGGTGTCGGCGAAATAGCGCAGATCGCCGATCGGCGCCGCGCCGTTGCGCGCCAGCACGTAGAGCGCATAGGCGAGGTCGCGCCCGCCGTTGCGGCCCGGGTCCTCGGCGGTGCCGACGAAGTTGTGCAACCGGTCGAGGGCGAGCTTGAAGGCGACGTCGGGCACGGCGAACGACTTTTCGCGCGCCCGGGTCAGGAAGTCGGTCACATAGGAGTCGAGCCAGATGTCGTTGCCGCCCGGCGACCACAGCCCAAACGAGCCGTTGGAGCCCTGCCGCGCCAACAAGCGCTCGATGGCGTCACGGATGCGCTGGTCGAGTGCCGCATCGAGCGCGAGATGGGCTTCGTTCGCGAGCTCATTGACATAGAGCAGCGGCAGCGCCCGGCTGGTGATCTGCTCCGAGCAGCCGAACGGATAGCGATCGAGCGCCGCCAACAGCGCCGCCGCGTCGAGCGCGGTCGAGACCCCGACCGACACGGTGACCTTGCCGGTGCCCGGCACCAGATCGCTGAACATATCGTTCGACAAGGTCACGCTTTCGCCCTTGGCGATCGGCCGCACGGTCCGCCGCGCCATGATCTGGGTCGCCGGCCGCACCGTCAGCGCGTAGTTGCGCTTGAGCGCAAGACCATTAGGCCCGCTTATCCGCACCTCCACATTGGCGGCGCCGGCCGCGGCCGCGGTCAGCGGCAGGTTGAGCGAATTGCGCTGCCTGGCGTTGAGCCGCAGCGTCTGCGCCGCCGCATGGCCGACCAGGTCGACGCCGTCGCTCTTCACCTCGATCTTGTACTCGCCGGCTCCGCCCTCGACATTGTCGAGGTCGAGATGCATCGTGCCGCGATCGCCGTTGAGCAAGAAGCGCGGCAGGGTCGCGGTGAGCACCACGGGATCGCGGATGGTGATGTCGCCGACCGCATGCCCGACCTTGCTCTGGGTCCAGGCCACCGCCATCACGCGGGCGGTGCCGGCGAAGTCCGGGATATCGAAGACGATCTCCGCGCTGCCGTCGCCCTTGACGGTGACGATGCCGGAATAGAGCGCGAGCGGCGGCTGGGTCGGCGGGCTGCCTTGCAGCTCGGCCGCGGCTGCGTCGCCGCCCGACTTGATCTGCCCGCGCACGCCCTGCATGCCGTCGATGAGCTCGCCATAAAGGTCGCGGATTTCCGTCGTGAGCTTGCGCTGGCCCAGATAGTGGTCGTCGGGCGCCGGCGGCTTGTAGTTGGTCAGATTGAGGATGCCGACATCGACCGCGGCCACGACCACGCGCGCCTCCTCGCCGGAAGCAAGCCCCGTAACCTTGAGCGGGATGCGCAGCGCCCCGTTAGGACGGCTGAGCGTCGGCAGCTCCATGTTCACCGCCAGCGCGTGGGCCTTGCGATCGACGCTGAACCACTGCACCCCGATGGCACGGCCGGGCATGCGTCCCGCCGCGGCATCGAGCGGCCGCCGCAAGGTCGCCACCACATAGGCGCCGCTGCCCCAGTCATTGCCGACCGGAACGCGCAGATGGGCGACGCCCATCGGCACGTCCTGCTCGACCGTCTGCAGCAGCCGGTCGCCGATCACGCTCAACGTGACCTTGCCGGCGGTGCGCGCCGTCAGCGCCACGTTCATGGCCTCGCCAGCCGCGTATTCGCCCTTGTCGAGCGCGATCTCGAGCATGTCGGGCGTATCGGCGCTGGCGTCCGCGTACCAGCCGGCATCGAATGCGACGGAAGTGAGCGCGCCGTCGCGGGTGCCGGTCGAGACCTCCAGGCGATAGCGGCCCCACTCCACCGGAAGCGCGATGCGTCCGGGCCGGTCGGCCGCCACGTCGAGCTGGCCGTCGGCGACGCGCTTGGTCAGCTTGATCGGCTCGTAGTTCCAGGAATTGTCGCGGCGGTAATATTGATACTTGGTCTCGACCTTGAGCAACTCATAATGCAAGCCGGTGCGCGCGAGCGGCTTGCCGTCGGGCGCCACCATGACCACGTCGAAACTCGCGTTCTGGCCTTCGCCGAGCGAGCGGCCGGCGAACAGGGGCTTGACGCCGATCATGGCGCCTGTCGGCGTCACCGGCAGCGTCAGCCTACGCTCGACGGCGCGGCCGCCGGTTTCCGCCATGCGCACGATGACCTGCGCCTCGAGCGGACGCGTTGCGGCGGGCTGCTTGTCGAGCGCGACCTTGAAGCGGGCCTTGCCGTTGGCATCGGTCTCCGGCAGGTCCTCGAGCGGCTGACGGGTCGCCTCGATCTCCTCGTCGGCCAGGCCGAACTGATAACCGGCAAATCCGGTGCGCTCGGTCGCCGCCGAGATGACGACCTCGCCTTCGAGCTCGAGACCCGCGGTCGGAGCCCCATAGAGGTAGTGGCCGTCGACCGTGACCTCGGCCGGGTTGCTCTTGGAGACGGTCTTGGCGGTCGAGGCGACGGCGAATTCGAGCCGATCCGGCACGTAGTCTTCGACCATGAAGCTCGCTTCGCCCACGGGCGGACGCTTGGGATCCGTGTAGGTGCGCACCCGCCAGGTCCCGGTCGGGGCCGAGGCCACGAGCGGCACGCCGAGCGCGTGGCCGCCCGCGCCCTGGTCGGCCACGATGCTGCGCCGATATTCGACGCCGTCGGGCCGCTCGACCACGACTGTCAGCGGCACGCCGACCGCCGCCATGGCCTGCGGGTCGCGCAACAGCGCGGTGACCTGCACGGTCTCGCCGGATCGATAGACGCCGCGCTCCGTATAGACGAAGGCGTCGAGACCCGCCGCCACCGCGCGTCCGGAGACGCCGCGGTCGGAGAGATCAAACGCCGGCGTCTTGAGGCTCAAGAACGCGTAGTCGCCCTTGGCGTCGCTCGCCACGATCATGGCGGGCGATTGCCCGCCTTCGCCCCGCGTCAGCGCGGCCTCGAACTGCACATAGCCTGCATCGTTGGTGCGCTTGGTGGCGAGGATTTCGTTGTTGCGCGCAATCAGGCGGATTTCGACCTGCCCTTTGCCTTGCGCGGTCTCCAGCGAATGCACGAAGGCGTGCACGCCGTCATTGCCGGAATAGGCGGTGAGGCCGAGATCGGAGACGATGAACCATTGGGTGGCGCCCTCGCGGGAGTCGTTGTCGGTCGCGTCGGCGGCGCCGGCATGCATGACATAGACGCCGGGCGCGAGGGCCGCGATCGCCTCGGTGATCGGGAAAGCCGTGACGACATCGGCATTGAGCGTCGGCTCGACCTTCATCGAGCCCTTCCAGACCTCCGACCCGTGCTCTTCGGTCAGACGCTCGAGATCGTAGCGGTCGAGGTTGGTCTGGAAGTCGCTGCCCAGCACGGTCGACAGCAGGTTGCGATCGCCGATGCGGTAGATTTCGATGGCGATCGACGTGGTGTTGACGCTGACGACCGGGATGCCGCGCTGGCCGGTGCGCGGCAGCACATAGGCCTTGTCGGAAAAACGCACGAACGGCTTGCGGTCGCGCACATAGATGCTGAATTCCGCGCTCTTCGCCAGGTTCTCCTTGACCACCGAAGGGATGCCGGCCCGCAAGGTGACGGTGTAGCGCTCGCCGTGCTTGAGGCCCTCGACGCAGATCTGGCGCTCCTCGACCGACAGCGCCGGCTTGTCCTCGCCCGCAACCGCGACGAACGGCGAAAAGTCGGTGCGCTTGCCCGGCAGGTCTTCCGAGAACTGGAAGCAGGCGCGCGGCGCGGCGGCATCCGCATCGACCGAATAGTCGAGCAGGCGGAAGCCGTGATCCTCGCGCATGCGCTCGTATTGCGCCCGCACATCGGCGACCTCGCGCAGCTCCAACGACAGCCGCATGGCATCAAGCGAAGGACGCCAAAGCTTGCGGTCGGCAAAGCTGCGCGCCACGACCAGGAGGCTCTCCGCCTCCTCGCCGGCATTGCCGGTGCGTTGGTAGGCGATATAGGCGGCGGTGGCGGCACGATCGAGCAGGGCGAAGCGTTCCTCGTCGTTGCCCGGGCGAACCTGCAGGACGGCTTTGGCGAGCCGCAGCCAATTGGTGCTGTCGTTGGGCGCCACCACCACGATCTGTCCGAGCACCTGCAGGCCGGTACGGAAATCGCTGCGCCCGAAGGCTGCATCCGCGTCGCGCTTGAGCGTGGCCAGGGGCCTGCTCACCTGCCCTGCATCGCTCTTGATCTTGGCCTCGAGCTTGATTGCGGCATCGCTGAGATCGTCGCGCTGGAACGCCTTTTCGGCAGCGGCCGGAGCGGCGGTGAGCACGGGCAACAGCAGGACGAGCGCGGCGGCGAGGCCGGCGCGGACGAACGTAAGCATGGGGTGGATCTCCTCCCGGTCGGCGCATTGGCGCGCGGGCAATTCAGAACGGGGCGTGTGGAACGTGGCCTCGCAAACGTGTCGAGGTCATGACCGTCCGCCCGAGCATTGTGAAGATCACGTTTCCCGACGACGGGCGAGCGTCAATGTCCGCGAAGTGCGGCGGGCGCACGCAAGCGTGCGCACACCCCGTCATCGCCGCGCACCGATCCGCACAGGTGCGCACAAATTGTCTGGCGTCGTCCGGGGCTTGACCCGGGACCCATACTCCGCAGCAAGATTGAGAGTGCACGGCGCCTGCTTTCGCAGGAACGACGCTGCAGAATGCGGCTTGGATCGCCCCGTCCATCACCCCAGCTTGTACGACACCGGCTGACCAACAACAGCGGCAGGCTCGACCACGACCGGCGCCGCCGCGGCAGGCGCGGGGGCGGCGGGGCTGGCGCGATCCTGCAGGTTGCGCATCAGGAGCGGGACCAGGGCTGCGAGGCTGCCGCCGAGCCCGGCTTCGCCGCCGACCGTCAGCGCAAGGTTCTGCGGCATGAAGCGCTGGCTGCCCTCGGCCAAGGCGCGCACCGCATTGACGATCGCGGTCTGGTCGCGGCCGATCGCCGCCTGCTGAGCGTCGAGGCCGGCCGCGATCGCGAGCCCCTGCTCGCGCGTCTTGACCGCGCTCGCCTTGCCGACCACGTCGAGCTTGTAGGCTTCGCCGTCGGCGGTCTTCTTCACGGCGGTGGCGTCGTTCTCGGC
>DATDGG010000049.1:0-1924 GCA_036522235.1 Xanthobacteraceae bacterium | reverse complement strand
GCTACAATCTCAAGCGAGTCATCAATATCCTGGGCGTCCCGGCGCTGCTGCAAGCGCTTCAACCCGTCCCCGCCTAAGGGAAGGCTCTCACCCGGTGCACCGCCACCGGCCATGTGGCGCAAGAAGTTCTCACACGGCCTGGAAAGCAGGGACCTACACGCCGTGCCCTATCGATTTGCTGCCATAGCCCGTCGAAGAGCATCCGGGCGTTACGCCCGTCTTCGCTGGCTATGCCGTAAAACGCCCTGATGGTATGGGTCCCGGCTCTTCGGCCGGGACGACGCGGGTGTAGGCGGCACGGCCCTCCCGACTTCATTGACAGGCCGGCGATGGACGGTAGGGTCGGGCCGCTCATAGCAACGGGACGGAAAAACAACGTGAACGACGCACCCAAAGGCGCTTCCAGCGGCGCTTCCGGCACGGCCTCGATGGACATGTCGGCAGAGGCCTATCTCAGCCGGCTCGGCGAACGCGGCATCGAATATGTCTTCGCCAATGCGGGCACCGATTTCGCCCCGATCGTGGAGGCCTTGAGCCGGCCCTCGAGCCGCACCAGGAAGCTTCCGCGCTTCATCACGGTGCCGCACGAGAACGTCGCCATGGCGATGGCCCACGGCTATTACCGTACCTGCGGGAAGCCGGCGGCCGTCATGGTGCATGTGACGGTCGGCACCGCCAACGCCATGAACGGCCTCATCAATGCGTCGCGCGACAACATTCCGCTGCTGCTCGCGGCCGGCCGCACGCCCATTACCGAGAGCGGGCATATCAGCTCGCGCAACCGCTCGATCCATTGGGGCCAGGAATCCTTCGATCAGGGCGGCATGGTGCGGGAATACGTGAAGTGGGATTACGAGCTGCGCGGCGGCCAGCCGGTCGATGCGGTGGTGGACCGGGCGCTCGACATCGCCATGTCGGAACCGCGCGGCCCGGTCTATCTGACCTTGCCGCGCGAGGTGCTGACCGACCGGCCGGTGGCGCAGCGCCGCGATACGGTGCGCCCGCTCGGCACGCCGGCGCCGGAGCCGCCCTGGGCCGCCATCGAGGAAGCCGCGGGCCTGATCGCCAAGGCCGAGTTCCCGTTGATCGTCACGTCGAGCGTCGGGCGCAACCCGGCCGCCATCGACGAGCTCGCGGCGCTGGCGGAGGAGTTCGCGCTGCCGGTGGTGCAGAGCGAGGCGCGCGACTTCAACCTGCCGACCAACCATTCCATGCATGTGGGCTTCGAGCCGAGCGCGTTCCTGGCCAAGGCCGACGTGGTGATCGTGCTCGAGAGCGCGGTGCCCTGGATTCCGCGCGCCCACCGGCCGCGAGCGGACGCCAAGATCATCCACATTTCCGGGGATCCGCTGGCGAGCCGTTTTCCCTTCCGCGAGATCGAGGCCGATCTCCTGGTCGCCGGCGATTCACGCGCGGCGCTCGCGATGCTGCGGCAATGCCTCGGCGCGGCCATCAAGACCGCCCGCAACGCCTCCGCCGACGGCCGCCGCAAGGCGATCGCGACCGCCCGGGAGGAGATTGCGGCGCGCCGCAAGAAGCTCATCGAGACCGTCAAGACCCAGACCCCGGTGCATCCGGCCTGGCTCGCCCACTGCCTCAATCAGGTGAAATCCGAGAACGCCATCGTGATCAGCGAGCTCGGCGTGCCGGTCGCGCAGCTCGATTTGACCAAGCCGCGTTCCTACATGGGCAGTCTGTTGTCCGGCGGCCTCGGCTTCGGCATGGGGGCGGCGCTCGGCGCCAAGCTCGCGGCCCCGGAGCGCGAGGTGATCGTCACGGTCGGGGACGGCTCCTACATGTTCGGCAACCCGATCCCCTACCACTATGTGGGCCACGCCGAGAATCTGCCAACGCTGACCATCGTGGCCAACAACCACATGTGGGGCGCGGTGCGCCAAGCCACCCTCGACGTCTTCCCCGACGG
>DATDGG010000048.1:0-1565 GCA_036522235.1 Xanthobacteraceae bacterium | reverse complement strand
ATCTCGAAGCGATTCCTTCCAATGTGATCGTGCATTCTGCGGCCACTTTTGTCGGATTGAAGTCCATTGTGGAGCGCGCGCTCGGCGCTTAGTTTTACTGAGTCAGAAAGTCGCGGTGCGTTCTGCGGTCGAATCAGTTCTTGATCAAGATTCACTACAGCTGAGGGGCTGCGATGAATGATCGAGAATCGGATGACAGTGAATCGCGGTTTGCGGCGTATGTCGAGGGTCTTGTGAGCGTGATCGGGCATGCTGACCGAGCCGGGCCGTTGCGGGACTATTGCACTGGGCTGATGCTGCCATGCGAGCGCAAGAGCGTGGAGCCGATGGCGGCGCTGACGGCGCCGCATCGCACGGCGGCGCAGCATCAGTCATTGCTACATTTCGTCGGCGAGGGAAAGTGGTCGGACGAAGAGGTTCTGGCCAAGGTGCGCGAGATGGTATTGCCGGAGCTGGAACGCCACGGTGCGATCGAGGCGTGGATCATCGACGACACCGGTTTTCCCAAGCAGGGGCGTCACTCGGTTGGTGTGGCGCGGCAATATTGCGGGCAGCTTGGCAAGCAGGACAACTGCCAGGTCGCTGTGTCGCTGTCGCTGGCCAATCATCATGCCAGCTTGCCGGTGGCCTATCGGCTCTACCTGCCGCAGGACTGGGCAGATGATCACGAGCGCCGGCGCAAGGCGGGCGTTCCCGCAGAGGTGGAATTTAGAACCAAGCCGGAGATCGCGCTGGAGCAGCTGCGCTGGGCTTGCGCGAGCGGTCTGCCGCGCGGCGTTGGCGTGTTCGATGCCAGCTATGGCAATAACAGCGCTTTCCGTGCCGAAGTCACCGCGTTGGAAATGCCCTATGTGGCCGGCATCCTGTCGACCACTACGGTGTGGGCACCCGGCACCGCACCGTTGCCGGCGAAGAGGGGTCGGTCGGGTCGCGGCCGGCCGGCGACGCGGCTGCGCCGCGACCGCAAGCATCGGCCGCTCTCCGTCAAAGCGCTGGCGCTGCGCCAACCGGCCTCGGCGTGGCAGACCATCACTTGGCGCGAGGGCACGGCCGCACCGCTGTCCTCGCGCTTTGTCCGCCTGCGCGTTCGTCCCGCGCATCGCGATGAGAAGCTCACCGCGCCGCGGCTGGAGGAATGGCTGCTGATCGAGTGGCCTGCGGGCGAGAAGGAGCCGACCAAATACTGGCTCTCGACCCTGCCGGAAGACATCGATTTTGTCGCGCTCGTCGATATGGCCAAGTTGCGCTGGCGCATCGAGCGCGATTATCAAGAGCTCAAGCAGGAGGTCGGGCTCGGACACTTCGAAGGTCGCGGATGGCGCGGCTTCCACCACCACGCCACACTGTGCATCGCAACTTACGGCTTCCTGATCTCCGAGCGGGAAACGATTCCCCCCTCAGGACCTGGTGCCACCAGGAGGTTCGAAGAACTTGCCGTTCCCGCCGGTCACCGACCTCGCAGCGCCGCTCCTAGGCGCGCGAAGGTCGCCCGAGCCCGCAAGGAGCTGCTCCACGTGCGACGAGTCCTGGCGCTGCACAAGGCGATCTCGCCTTCGATTATCACC
>DATDGG010000047.1:0-4082 GCA_036522235.1 Xanthobacteraceae bacterium | reverse complement strand
GCAACCGCATCATCGAGGTGCCGGAGAACGAGGAGGACGTGGTCTACCGCGATCCGCGCACCGGCTTCATGGCCTATGTGCCGCCCGGCAGCATCGCCAGGGGCGAAGCCCTGGTCACGACCGGCGGCGGCAAGACGATGCCCTGCGCCACCTGTCACGGCCGCACCCTGCAGGGCCTGGTCGATGTGCCGGGGATTGCCGGACGCCATCCCAACTACATCGTTCGCCAATTGTGGAACATCCAGAACGGCGACCGTGGCGGGCCCTCGGCGGCGCTGATGCAGTCGGTGGTCGAGAAGCTCGGCAACGACGACATGCTGGCGATCGCGGCCTATGTGGCGTCGCGCAAGCCGTGATGTTTAGTTCACGGCTTGTTTCACGCGGCTGACGATGTCTTGCGGGGTCGCGTAGATGCGCCGCATCACCGTGTCGAGCTCGGCGCCGGTCACCGGCTCGACGTGGAGCGCGCGCGCTTTGGCTTCGGCCAGATAGTCGGGATCGCTCACGGTCTCGTCGAAGGCTTTGCGCAAGGCTTCGAGCCGCTCGCCCGGGACGCCGGGCGGCGCCGCGAATGGGCGGGCGAAGAGATTGGGCGAGACGATCAAGGCGAGCGCCGCCCGGTCGGCTTCGGTCCTGGCAAAGTCGAGCACGAGCGGCACATCCGGATGCTCGCTGCTCTTCTGCAAGCCGAGCTGGACGAAAATATTGACCTTGCGGGCGCGTAGCCAATCGGGCCGGATCGCTTCGAGCGTCGAGAAGCCGAGCGAGCAGAACCCTTGCGTCTCGCCGCGCTCCATGGCCAACAGCGCGTCGTTGGCGCCCGGATAGCCCGGGATGACGCGGAATTTCGTGCCCAGCACGGCATTGAGCACGCGCGGAAAGGTGTTGGCGATCGCGGTCGAGCCGGTGCCGCCGACGATCAGCTCCTGCCGCATCACATCGTCCATGGTCTTGACCGCGGCGGTGTGCCACGCGAGGCACGTGCTGGCGTCATTGTCCGCGCTGCCGATCCAGCCGAGCTTGAGCGGATCGAAGCGCGCCTGGGAACTGTCGAGCAAAGGCTCGAGCGTGATGCCGCGCTCGAAGGTCGCAAGCTCCGTGCCGTCGCGGGGCAGCGTCGCGTAGAGCGCGTTCACCAAGGTGAGGCTGCCGGCGCCGGGCGCGTTCTTGACCAGGACGGCGGGCGCACCCGGCAGATGCTTGCCGAAATATCTGGCGAGCACCCTGGCATGCAGATCGTAGCCGCCGCCCGCGCTCAGCCCGACGCTGATGGTGACGGTCTTGCCGCGGTAGAAATCGGCGACCGCTTGCGCGGCGGCCGGCGCGGCGGGCGCCAAGAGCGCGAATGCCAGCGCGAGAATTGATCCGCCGGATCGATGCTTGCGGCCCGCCATGATCTGCTCTCGCCTCGGAACGATCCGGCATCATACCGGATGACGACGGGCCGCGCCCGCACTTCCGCGGTCAGGCGTACCGGTTTATCGTGCGCCACTGCCCGCCGCGTGACGCGCCGGCATCAAGACCGGGAGGACGATATGCTTGATCGGAGCGTGCTTGATCGGGGCCCGATCCGCGCCATCGCGCTGGCGGCGACCCTGTGCGTTCCGCTGGCTGCGGCGCAGGCGCAGGAGGAGGCAAAGTTTCCCGACCTGTCGGGCCAATGGAAGCGGCCGCCTGGAGTGGGGATTCAGTGGGACCAGACCAAGCCGATCGGGCTACGCCAAGAGCCGCCGCTGACGCCCGAATATCAATCCATCTTCGAGGCGAGCCTCAACGAACAGGCGCGCGGCGGGCAAGGCAACGACCCGCGCTTCACCTGCATCCCCAATGGCATGCCGCGGATCATGAGCGTCATCTTTCCGATGGAGATCGTGCCGCTGCCCAAGATCACCTACATGATGTTCGAATACGACATTCCGCGCCGGATCTACACGGACGGGCGCGGCTGGCCCACGGGCGCCGAGCCGACCTTCATGGGCTATTCGATCGGCAAATGGGTCGAGGACGGCCACGGCCGCTACGGCACGCTCAAGGTCGAGACCCGCAACCTCAAAGGTCCGCGCACCTACGACACCAGCGGGCTGCCGCTGCACAAGGACAACCAGACCGTCGTCAAGGAGCGCATCTTCCTCGACGTCGCCGACAACGACCTCCTGCATGACGAGATCACCACCTTCGATCATGCCTTGACGCGGCCCTGGACGGTGGACAAGCGATACCGCCGCGAGCGCAACGTGGTCTGGGTCGAGAACGTCTGCAATGAATACAATCCGCATGTCTCGATCCACAACGAGATCTATTACCTGAGCGCGGAGGGCGACCTGATGCCCGCCAAGGAAGGCCAGCAGCCGCCCGATTTGAAGTATTTCAAGAAGAAGTAGGATCACCCCAGCAAATTCATCTTGAAGTCGGCGCGGCGCAGCACCCCGTCGCGCGCCTCCTGCACCAATCGCACGACCCGCGCCTCGTCGACACCCGTCAGGCTGCCGCGCCACTTCTTGACCTTGCCGGCAATGAAGACGGTCTCGACATTGCTCGGGTTCATGAGATTCACCACCACGCCGGGCGCATTGTTGAGCGGCCAGACATTGAGGCGATCGGCGCGCAGCATCACGATGTCGGCCTCCTTGCCGGGCGTCAGCGTGCCGACCTTGCGGTCGAGCAGCGCGCAGCGGGCGCCCTCGATGGTGGCGAATTCGAGCACCTCGCGGCAGGTGATGAGCGGCGGCAGGTTCAGGGCGCCGCTGCGCTCCCGCTGCAGGACGTTGAGGCGCTGCAGGGTGAAGGCCGTGCGCATGAGGGTGAACGGGTCCTGCGCCATGGTCACGTCGACGTCGGAGGAGAGGCTCGGGCGGATGTCGTGGTCGAGCGCGTCCTGGATCGCCGGCATTCCGTGGCCCATCGCCATCTCGATCGGCGGCGACAGCGAGACATGGCCGCCGGTGTCCTTGATCAACCGCCAGGCGATGCCGCTCAGATGATTGCAGTGGATGTATTCGTCGCCCGGACGCATTAGGCCCATGCGGCCGAGCTCGACCAGCGTGCGCTCGGTATTGCCGTTGACGCCGTGCGAGACGGTGCGCACGCCGGCCTCGCGGGCGACGGCGAAGATTTTCGCATCGAGGGTACCGCCGAGCGCCAGGGTCAGCAGTTGGTCGCTCGAGCTGAAGCTCGTCTGCTGCAGGCGGGCGATGTCCTGCGGATAGCGCGCACCCGCGCCGGCGCCGCGCGAATAGGCATAGACGACGCGCAGCCCGGAATCCTTGAGCGCGGCAATTCCAGCATCGCTGTGCTCGGGCGTGTGCGAGACCTGCGAGGTGTCGACGGCCGTGGTGGTGCCGGCGTCGATCATCCCGAGCGCCGTCACCAGCGTCCCGGCATAGACGTCGCTCGGCCGATAGGCGGCGGTCAAGGTGTTGCTGACGTCGCGATTGTAGTCGGGGTTGAGCAGGCCGTTGGCGAGGATGTTGCGCAGGATGCCCTGATAGAAGTGGTGATGGGTGTCGATGAAGCCGGGCAGCACGATGCGGTTGCCGGCGTCCACCACCGCGGTCGCCTCGTCCGACAGCGCGATGGCGGGCCGAACCTCGCGGATCTTGCCGTCCTCGATCAGCACGTCGGCCTGCGCGAAGTCGCCGACGCGCGGATCGAGCGTCAGCACCACGCCGCCCTTGAGCAGGACGCGGCGGCGCCCTTGCACGCGGGCAAGGTCGGCATCGTTGGCGCCGGCGCCTTGCGCAAGCGCGCGGCCGGGCAGCACCGTCGCGCCGGCCGCGAGCGCCGCGCTCGACTTGAGAAACACCCGCCGCGAGGCGCCGGGCAGCTTGCAACGGCTCTCTTTGGAGCGGCTCTTGGTCTGATCGGACAATTTGGCGTTCCTCCCCGCTGATGGATTGCCGGTGAGCTTAAGATTCTACAAGCTTCGCCGACTGCCGTCCCGCGCGTCGCGCAGTGTTGGCTGCGCTGCGCCGGTTGCGCCGGCGTCGCAAACCTGCTGCGATCGGCATCGCAGCAGGGCTCAAACACGGGAGGAACCGATGATCATGCGCAAACTTCAGCTTGGCTTGCTCGGCGCGGCGGCA
>DATDGG010000046.1:0-5890 GCA_036522235.1 Xanthobacteraceae bacterium | reverse complement strand
GCTCATGGCGTGGCTCTCCGAATCAGGGCCACACAAGGGAATCAGACTTCCGGCAAGTCAGAAACAGCCGTTAACCCGAGTTCGGAGCCCTGGCACCATCCGGCCAGCGCTTGCTTTTGTTAGTTCGAGCCGGCATCCTGTCGGGGCAAAAGTAAAACTGCCGGCGCATCCATCGGTGCGCCGAGCCATGCTGGGGAGGAGTTTATGAGAAAGCGTATGTGTGGAGTGACGATGGCGGCGGCATTTGCGACCGTCATCATGGGCGGCAATGCATTGGCGACCAACGTGAAGCTCTTGACCACGATCGACATCCCGGGCGAGGAGCTCAAGCTGTTCGACATCGGCTTCGTCGACGCGGCCGCCGGACGTTATTACCTCGCCGACCGTTCGAACAAGGGGGTCGACGTCTTCGACACCAAGACCAACAAGTTCATCACGCGCATCGAGGGCTTCGTCGGCGTCGTCATGAAGGATGGCAAGCCGGTGGGCAGCGCGTCGGGACCGAACGGCGTCGCGGTGGATCCGAAGACCAAGACGCTGTGGGCGACCGACGGCGACAGCACCATCAAGGTCATCGACATCAAAGCCAATCCGCCGAAGATCATCGACACCATCAAGACCGGCGGCATGAAGCGCTCCGACGAGCTCGCCATCGACAGCAAGGACGGCATCGTCCTCGCCTTCAACAACGCCGACAAGCCGACCTTCGGGGTCTTCATCTCGACCAAGCCCGACCACAAGATCCTCGGCAAGGTCGACGTCCCCGAGGCGACCGACGGCGTCGAGCAATCCGTCTACATCGAGAAGACCGGCCTGTTCTATGCTTCGGTTCCGGAATGGAAGGAGGAGAACAAGCAGGGCGGCGTCGCGGTGTTCGATCCCAAGACCATGAAGATGCTGCGGCTGGTCAATATCCCGGATTGCCAGCCCACCGGCCTGATGCAGGGTCCCGGCACCCATATGCTGGTCGGCTGCGCGGCCGGGCAGGACGGCACCAAGATGACGCCCGCAACGGTCATCTGGGACTGGAAGACCGAGAAGGTCGTCAATACCGTCAAGGAAGTCGGCGGCATGGACGAGGTCTATTACGATTCCGGCGCCATGAAATACTACACCGCCTCGCGCGGCCAGCCGGGCGGCCCGGTCCTCGGCGTCATCGACGCCAAGACCAACAAGTGGATCGAGAACGTCCCGACCGCGCCGGGCGCGCATTCGGTCGCCGCGGATTCCAAGAGCAAGCATGCCTTCGTGCCGCTCACCGCTAACCCGAGCTGCCAGAAGAGCTGCATCGGCGTCTACGGCGAGAAGTAACCGCGCCGCGCGCGGATCGGCAACACCAACGCGCTATCGCCCCGGACGGCCCGCCGTCCGGGGGTTTTTCATCGTGCTAATCGTAGACCGTTTCGAGGTAGTGCTCGGAATCGACCACCGCCTCGATCACGGTCGGGCCGGGCGCGGCAAGCGCCACACGCACCGCCGCTTCGAGCGCATCGGCGCTTCTCGCTCCCACGGCTGGAACCCCGAAATAATGCGCGGGCGGCGCGCCGTACTCCTCCGCCTGCAGCTCGGTGCCGTAGAGCCTGTATTGCCGGCGGATCTGCTTGACCTTGATCAAGGCGAGCCACTTGTCGTCGAGCACCACCACCGGCAGCGCAAGCTTGAGCCGCTTGGCGGTCGCGACCTCCCCGCAGGTCATCTGAAAGCAGCCGTCGCCCAAGAGGCAGACCACCGGCGTGTGCGGCTGCGCGAGCTTGACGGCGATCGCGCCCGGCAGGCCAAAGCCCATGGACGACCAGCCGTTGGTGATCTGGAAGGTCTTGGGCGCGTGCGCGGTCCATTGCGAGGCGATCTGGTGGGTGTGGGCGCCGACGTCGAAGCTCAGTATCCCCTCGCGCGGCAGCGCGCGGCGGACCGCATCAATGGCGGCATGGGCGGTGAACGAGGGCGCCGGCGGACGCAGCGCCGCCTGGAACAGGCGGCGATGCTCGGCGAGCGTCTCGACCCGCCAGGCCGGCGTCGCGGGCGGCAGGGCAATGAGGCGGGTCAGCACCCGGTCAAGATCGCCGACGACCTGATGGGCGAGCCGCACCGACGGCGCGATGTCGACCGGCTCGATATCGATCTGCAACAGCGGCGTGTCGCCGATCCAGGCTTCGTACTCGACCTCGACCGTGTCGTAGCCGAGCCCGATGATCAGGTCGGCCGAGCGCAGGAAGCGCCGCTGCATCTGCCGGCAGCTGCGCTCGATGCAGCCGAGCGCCAGCGGATGGTCCTCGTCGATCATGCCTTTGGCCATGGTGGTGGAGGCAAAGGGCAGATTGTGACGCTCGACGAATTGTTGCAGCAGCGCGGGGTCCATCATGCGGGTCGCCGAGGCGCCGATGACCGCGACCGGCCGCTTGGCGGTCGCCATCAGCTGCCCGGCCCGCGCCATCGCGACATTGGGGGCGGCGGCGATGCGCGCGGGCTTGACCAGCTCCGGCAGCGCCTCGCTGGCCGGCATCAGCGCCACATCCTCCGGCAGATCGAGATGGACCGGCCCCTTCGGCTCGCTCTGCGCCAGCCGGATCGCCTCGGCCATCGTCTCGCCGATGCGGCCCGGCTTGAGCGGCAGCGTCGCCTTGGTGATGGGCCGGAACAGCGCATGGTGGTCGATCCACATCTGGATGCGCCGCCCGAGCTGATTGGTGTTGAGATTGCAGGTGATCGCGATCATGGGCGAGCGATCGAGATAGGCCGAACCGACGCCGGTCGCCAGATTGGTCGCGCCCGGGCCGAGCGTGGCGATGCACAGGCCCGGCACCCCGGTCATGCGGCCGGTCACGTCGGCGGCAAATCCGGCCGAGCCCTCGTGCGCGGTCAGCACGAACTCGACGCCGCCCGCGCGCATTGCCTCCATCAGCGGCAGCACATTGCCGCTCGGAATGCCGAAGCCGCGGTCAATGCCCGCCGCCTTCAGGATCGCGACGATCAGATCGGCGTTGTTCATGGAGCTCTCTTCTTAGCCTCCCCCCTTTTAAGGGGGAGAGCCTGCCCTCGGGCCCCGACCCGAGGATCGACTCGCGAAGCGAGTCGGGTGGGGGTTATGCCACAAGCAAAAGCTTTGCCGTGAACTGAGCTGAACCCCCACCCGGCCCCTCATAAGCCGCGTTCACGCGCGTCTTCGACGCGCTATGGCCCCCCTCCCCCTTTCAGGAGGAGGGATTCAACTTACTCGCCCGCGATGACCTTGGCGCGGCTCACCAACTCGCCCGGGGTCGCGTAAAGGGCGCCGACCTGACGGACGACCTCCTCGGCACGCATGGGCGTGACCAGGAGGCGCAGTTGCTGGGCTTCGGCCAGGAAGGCCGGGTCCGCCACCACGGCGTCGAAGGCCGCGCGCAGCACCGCCACGCGGTCGGCCGGCACTGATCCTGAGACCATGAACAGACGGCCGAGCCGCTCGGGCGCGGTGAGGAAGTCGTAGATTTTGCGATCGTCGGCGTTGCGCACGAGATCGCCGCCGAACGGCACGCCGGGGTCCATGCCCGGAACCAGCGTCGGCGACAGGCGGACCATGACATTGATCTTCCGGTCGCGCAGCCAATCGTCCGGTACCGAGGTCCAGCCGCCGCAGTCGCCGTCGATCTCCCCCTTCTCGACCGCCAGGCGCTTCTCGGCACTGCCCGCATAGCCGGAGACCTGCTTGAGCTTCACGCCGAACAGGTTGCGCAACAGCGCGGTGTCGACATTGCCGGCATTGCCTTGCGCGGTCGCGCCGAACACGACCTCGTTGCGGGCGAGCATATCGGCGAAGTTGCGCACGCCGCTGGCGCTGCGCAGATAGCACACGCGCACGTCCTCGCTGACATTGCCGAGCCACGCATAGGTGCGAAAATCGAGGTGGACCCGCTCGGGCGCGGTGATCGCTTCGGTCAGGAGCCCGGACGAGAAATGGGCCAGCACGGTGCCGTCCTCCGGCGCCGCATTGAGCGCCATCACGGAGCGCAGCGAGCCTGCGCCCGGCATGTTCTGGATCAAGATCGCGGGCGCGCCCGCAATGTGGCGCCCGAGGTGGCGCTGCACCAGCCGCGCATAGGCGTCGGCCCCGCCGCCCGGCGGCAGGCCGACGATGAGCTTGATGGTCTTGCCGGCATAGAAGCCCGGCGCTTCTTGCGCGATCGAAACCCGTGCTGGTGCGAGCGCCAAAAGCGCAACAGCGGCGGTTGCCGGAAGCCGCCTGCAAAGGGAAGACGACGCGCGCCGCATGGGGAGAGCTTCACTCAGGTCTTGAGCGGATCGACGTAGAGCGATGCATCCATCTGCGAGGGAACGCCGCGATCCTTCAGGATTTGCTCGTATTCCTGGCGGATGAAGGGATCTTCGTCCCAATACGGAATGGCGGTGCCGCCATCGCGGATATCGATGGCGCCTTCGTCGGTCGCCTTCTCGCCCGGCCGCCCCGGCTTGTGGGCGCGGTGATTGTTGGGGCCATACCAGCCGATCAGGCGCAATTGCTCCTTGCTGGTCCCGAAGTGGGCGTGGAACCAGTCGCCGCCGAACGGCGCGGCCGTGACCATGCCGACCGGCTCGTAATCCTGGCGCAATACCTGGTCGGCCTTGCCGTCCTTCCAGGGCGTGAGCCCGAGGGCGCGCGGCCACGTGTAAGTGTAGCCGGTGCCCTTGATGCAGACGAGCACCGCCGCCGAGGCGTGGGCATGCGCCTTCGAATATTGCCCGGTCAGGTATTCGCCGATGAACCCATAGAACACGTTGCCGGCCATGTTCGGCTCCATCCGCCGGTAGCCTTGAGAGCGGCGGTTGTCGAGATAGAGCTCGGCATTGAAAATATCCGGGATCAGGTTGGTGGTCCGCATCGCGAGCCCCCGCAAGGGATCGGGCGCGACGTCATCCTTGGGCTTGAAATAGTTCTCGCTGCCGTCGTAGCGGCCGGTGAAGTCGACCGGGCAATTGAATATCCAGTCGGTATCGCGGAACAGATTGATGACGTTGGGCGCCGTGGTCGCGACCAGGATCAGGGCCGGGCTCGAAGCCGCATTGACGATGCGATGCCAGGTGTTCATCGGCACCGAGAACATGGAACCGCGCTGCCACTCGAAGCTGCGCGGCGTCTTGTGGGTGTCGGTCCAGATTTCGGTGGTGCCGCGTCCCTCCACCACCAGGAAAATCTCCTCGTACATGTGACGCTCGGCCTTGAGCGCGCCGGCGCCCGGCACCTCGACCACGTAGCAGCCCCACAACCCGTCGGTGCCGAACAGCTGGATGAAGGTTCCGCGTCCGCCCATGCGCTCCCACGGCTTGAGCGGCAGATCCTGCACCTTGCGCACGCCGATCCCGCGATAGATCGGAATTCCCTGCGCCTCCATGAAGTCGTCGTAAGGCGTGTTCGGCCGGCTCCACGCCCCGTAGCCCGCGTTCTTCGTCCCTTCCGGCTCGTGCCAGTGGGAACTTGTCACTTCATGCATGAAGCTCCTCCAAGTTCTTCAAGGGCATCCTAGGTTTGCCCGGAAATGCCGACAAGGGGCGCAAGCCCCGTGAACAGGATGAGATTCCTTTCAGATCGTCGCACCGGCGCTCAGTACCCGAGCGCGAAGGCTTCGCGGCGATAGTCCGCGCCGCCCGCGAGCGTCCCGGAATCGAGGAGCTCGATCGCCTTGGCGGAGCCGTAGAAGTAGGCGTCGTCGGCGCGTTCGGCGCGGTGACCCATCTCCGCAAGCTCGGTCACGATCGCGGGGGCAAACTCGCCGTCGAGCAGCACGTCGCCGGCGCGCGTATTGCACCAGCGCGGCGCCTCGACGGCTGCCGCGACATCGTAGCCTTCGTCCAGGAGGTAGCTCAGCACCTGGACATTGGTCAGCGTCTGGCTCAATCCGCCCGGCGTCGCGAGCGC
>DATDGG010000045.1:0-7590 GCA_036522235.1 Xanthobacteraceae bacterium | reverse complement strand
TATAAAAGCAGAAGCTCTCGGCATTGACCTCCCAGTCCCGGTCAGGCCAGGGAACGTTGTTGCGCCAGAACTGGGCATAGGTCGTGGCGCCGATCTCTTCTTCGTTGCCAACGCAGACTTCGGAGCCGGCGGGCACCTCGGCTTCGATCTTGGTGCCTTGCGGCGAGACGCCGGTGTGGTGGCCACCGTTCGGGAACGCGACGCATTCGGTCCATTTCGGCCGCAGGCATTCTTGCGCCTGCGCAAATGCATTGGAGACGATCGCCGCCGTGAGCGCGATCCCGGCCATGACGAAAAGACGCATGCTCGATTTCCTTCAGGTACCTTCAACTCGCACTATCGACAGCAATGCCCCGGCTGGCGCCGGGGCATTTCCGCGCGGTCGCGCGAGCGCAGCTCAGCTGTTGCGCTTGGGCCAGACCACGCCCTGGTCGCCGGGCGGCACCATGCCCAGGCCCTTGTAGATGAACTTCTGCACGCGCTTACCCTCGAAAGTCTCTGTCGTGTAGATGTTGCCTTTCGAGTCGACCGCGATGCTGTGCACGCCGTAGAATTCGCCGGGCTGGCGGCCGCCGCGGCCGAACGAGGCGAGCTCGGTCAAGGTGTCGCGCTGCACGATGCGCACGCGCTCGTTCTGGCCGTCGGTCAGATAGATAAAACGCTGCTGCGGATCGGTGGAGAAGGCGATCTCCCAAGTCGAGCCGGCGCCCAGCGTGGGCTTGGCGAAGGACTGCTCCTTCACGAAAGTGCCGTCGGTGTGGAACACCTGCACGCGATCGTTCACCCGGTCGCAGACATAGAGCAGGCCGTCATTGGCGAGCGCCACGCAGTGCACCGGATTGCGGTACTGCTGCGCTGCCGCGTCGCTCGCCTTGTAGGGTCCCGTCGGGCCGTCGTCGGGCTTGTTGCCGTAGGCGCCCCACCAGCGCTCGATCTTGCCGGTGTCGGGATCGATCACCACCACGCGCTTGTTGCGATAGCCGTCGGCCACGAAGCCCTTGTTGGTTTTCGGATCGATGTAGATCTGTGCCACCCGCCCGTAATTCTCCGGATCGTTGCTGCCGGAATTCTTGCCGTAATGGCCGGACTGCATCAGGAACTTGCCGTCCTGGGTGAACTTCAGGATCTGCGAGTCCTTGGCGCCGTTGCCCCCGAGCCAGACATTGCCCTTGTAGTCGACGAACACGCCGTGCATCGATTCCGGCCATTCGTAGCCTTCGCCCGGGCCACCCCAGGCGTGAATCGTGTCGCCCGCGGGATTGAAGGCGAGCACCGGGGGCGCCGAGCGGCAGCATTCCGCGATCGGCGGGTTGAGCTCGGCGCCTTTTTCGTTGTTGTTGAGGGTCTGGCTGCCGCGATGGACGACCCAGACATTGTCCTGCGCGTCGACCGAGACGCCGATCGTCATGCCGAGCAGCCCCTCGTTGGGGAGCGGCTTCGGCCAGAGCGGATCGACCTCGAAGATCGGCACCTCCACCATGGCCTTCTGCGCATGGGCGGCGTTCTGCAGCAGCGCCTGCCCGGCCGCGAGCGCGAGCGCGGCGGCGGCGAGCGCCCCGCCGTAAAAGAGCTGCCTTTGCCGAAGCTTGATCATGCCTTCCTCCCTTTCATCCTTAAGTTCAACGCGATTGCGTTGCTGTCATTTGTCGTCGTCGTGATTGGTCACCGCCCGTGCGCTAAGCTTCCGGCCCGTCCCGGCTCACCATTCCCGTTGCACGAATTCGAGCCCGAGCTCCTTCTTGGCCCACAGCACCATGGGCCGGCTGTCGAGGAACGCGACCAAAGCCGGCGCGACCAAAGCCGGATCGGCGCCACTGGTTGCCGCCAGTCCCACCACCACGTCGCATTCGTCATTGAAGGCGATCGAGACCAGGCCGCGGCCCGCTTTCGCGTCCGCCCCATAGGAACGAACGCGGCCATCCATCCAGCCGATCTTGACCGGACGGCCGGGACCGAGCGGCTTTGCCTGCGGGCTGATCAGATCCGTATCGGCGACGCGCTCGAGCTCGGCGTCGTCCGATACGCCGGTCGCGCAATTGCAGAAGCCGATTTTGGGCCGGACATAGACCTCGACCTTGGCGCCGCAATCGGCCGGCGCGCACACGAAGGCGCGGCCGAGACCCCATTGATCGAGCAGGAAGGGCCATTTGGCCTCGGTGAAGACCGGCTGAAAATGCTCCGCCGGCGCGGCCTCTGGCGCCTGCACCCGCATGCCGAGCGCGGCGAGCGAGCCCGCCAGGACGGCGACCCCGGCAAATGCCAGTGCGACGGTAGAAGCCTTTCGCACCAAGTCCCTCCCCTGCGGCCGGCTTGTTTTTCGATCGCGGGCGGCCGCATGCACTATTCTCCGCTAAAGACTACCGCGCACCGCGACCGCCGTCACCCCCTGCCGCAGGCTTGACCGGGTACCCGCACTCGGTATCAACGATCGATGGCAGGCGACAACTTTGGGACCGGCTACCGCATCCCAAGCAGAGGCGAATCATGCCAAATGCCAAGCAGCAGGTCGCCCTCTCTTCGGTCGCGGCATCGGCCGGCCTGACGGTCGCCAAGGGCATCGTCGGGCTTTCCACCGGGTCGCTCGCGATCCTGTCCGAGGCCGCGCACTCGCTCATCGATTTCGCCGCCACCCTGATGACCTATTTCGCCGTGGGGGTTTCCGACAAGCCGGCCGACGCGGAGCACCACTACGGCCATGGCAAGGTCGAGAGCGTGTCGGCGCTGGCGGAGACGGCGCTGTTGTTCGTCTTGTCGGGCGTGGTGATCTGGGAAGCGCTGCAGCGGCTCGTCGGCGGCGGCCATGCGGTCGAGGCCACGCCGTGGGCCTTTGCGGTGATCGTCGGCTCGATCGTGGTCGATTTCTTCCGCGCCCGCCTGCTCTACCGCGTCGCCGCCGCGACATCGAGCGAGGCGCTCGAGGCCGATGCGTTGCATTTCGGCTCCGACATGTGGTCCTCGATCGCGGTCCTCGGCGGCCTCGGCGCGGTGGCGCTGGGCTATGCATTCGCGGATGCGGCGGCCGCGATCGTGGTGGCGCTGTTCATCTGCATCGCCGGCTGGCGGCTCGGCCGCCGCACCATCGACACGCTCACCGACACGGCGCCGGCGGGGGCGGCGGCCAAGATCACCGCCATCGTGGCGCGCGTGCCGAGCGTGGTCGCGGTCGAGCGCGTGCGGGTGCGGCAGGCGGGCGCCGTCGCGTTCGTCGATCTCATCGTCGGCGTGAGCCGCACGCTGGCGCTCGACCGGGTCGCCGCGCTCAAGCAGCGGATCGAGGACGCGGTGCGCGCCGTGTTTCCCAAGGCCGAATTGTCCATCACCACCGAGCCGCGCGCGCTCGACGGCGAGACCGTGCTGGAACGGGTGATGGTAATCGCGCGTAACCGCTCGCTCGCGGTCCATCATGTGACCGTGCACGCGATCGGGCCGCAGCTGTCGGTCTCGCTCGACCTCGAGGTCGACGGCGCGCTGGCGCTCGGCGTCGCCCACGACATCGCGAGCGGCCTCGAGGACGCAATACGCGACGAGCTCGGCTCGACCGTCGAGGTCGAGACCCATATCGAGCCGCTGCAGCCGCACGATCAACCGGGCGTCGAGGCGACCCCCGAGCGCCGTGCGGCCGTGCGCGACGCCCTGACAGAGATCGCGACCGCCTTCGCGCTGGTGAGCGAGGTGCATGACGTGCGGGTCCGCCGCAGCGACGGCGCCGAATTCGTCAATTTCCATTGCCTGGTCGACCCCTTGCTCACGGTCGCCGAGGTGCACGAGCGGGTCGACAAGGCGGAGCGGGCGCTGCGCGAGCGGTTTCCGACGATCAAGCGCGTGATCGGCCACGCCGAGCCGCGGCGCGCGTAGATGTAGCTACGCCGCTACGCGCTTTTTTTCCTTGGCAAACGGGCTCAGCCCCAGCCAAGCCTGCATCGAGCGCTTCAGGTCCGAGTCGCCGGTCAGCGTGACGCGCCCGGCCTTCACCTCGGCGTGCACGGTCGTTAATCCCATCCAGATCGCCGTCATCGTGCGCAACTCCCCCACGATATAGAGATCGACCTCGAAGCCCGGATCGATCAGGCAGAGGTCCACCGCACCGCAATCGACGACCAGCCAGTAGCGTCGCTTGCTCGTCAGCTCCGGGTACATAAATTGTACCACGCAGCGTTTGTGCGGCATGGGCGTCGGGTTGAGGTTGCGCCGCATGTCCCACATCAGCAGCGACGGGTCGAGGTTCTTCAATGAGGACTGTGCCTCCATCCACCTCTGGCCCCACACCCCGAGGCCAAGCACGATCGACTGCAAATCCCGACCAGCAGCCGTCAGGCGATAATCGAAGACGCCCGACTCAGCAGTCTTCACGCGCTCGATGACGCCGCAATTCTCCAGCTCCTTGAGACGTTTGGACAGAAGCGTGGGCGACATCAAGGGTACGCCCCTGCGCAGTTCGTTGAAGCGCGTGCTGCCCGCGCACATCTCCCGCAGCACAAGCACGGTCCAGCGCGTGCACAGCACCTCGGCCGCCATCGCCACAGGACAGAACTGGCCATATCCGCCGGCCTTTTTCATGACTCGAAACTCCGTTCCGTCGCCTTCGGCGGCCAAAGTAGGGCTACCGCGGCTGATTGCCTAGTACAGAACATGGAGTTGATGACGCGGCGGTGCCGGATGAAATAGGCGCGATGTCGCAGGGCCCAACGAGAGGCCCCGCAAAATGACCAATCGGTCGAACCCAGCTCCCAATGGAGGTGAGACATGACAGGCCTGATCGTTCGCACACTCGACGCGTCGACCAAAACCATCGCGCCGGACACGGTGGCAGCCTTGCGCGGCAAGCTGCGCGGCACAGTGATACTACCCGGAGAGGACGGCTACGACGCCGCCCGTAGCATCTGGAACGCCATGGTGGACCGGCGGCCGGGCCTAGTCGTGCGTTGCCTGGATGCCGCCGACGTCATCAACGCGGTCAAGCTCGCGGCTGATGAGAAGCTCCTCGTTGCCGTGCGCAGCGGCGGCCACAACATTGCCGGCAACGCGGTATGTGACGGCGGGCTCCTCATCGATCTCTCCTTGATGAAATCAGTGCGCGTCGATCCGGCGTCCGGCACCGCCCGTGTCGAGCCTGGCGCCACGCTGGCCGACTTCGACAAAGAGGCGCAGCGCTTCGCGCTCGCTACCCCGCTTGGCATCAATTCGACCACCGGCGTCGCCGGCCTCACGCTCGGCGGCGGCTTCGGCTGGACCACACGCAAGTTCGGGCTGACCATCGACAATCTGATCTCGGCCGACATTGTCACCGCCGATGCCAAGCTGGTGCGCGCCAGCGATACGGAGAACCAGGATTTGTTCTGGGCGTTGCGCGGTGGCGGAGGCAATTTCGGCGTGGTGACCTCGTTTGAGTTCAAGCTGCATCCGCTGGGACCGGAGGTACTGTCAGGGCTGGTGGTGCATCCTTTCGAAAAGGCGGGCGAGCTCCTGTCCGAGTTCCGCCGGATCGCCAAGTCGGCCCCCGACGAGCTCACAACCTGGGTCGTGATGCGCAAGGCGCCGCCGCTTCCTTTCCTGCCCACCGAATGGCACGGCAAGGAGGTGCTCATCTTTGCGGCCTGCTACAGCGGCGACATGATAGAGGGCGAGAAGGCCACCAAGGCGCTGCGCGCCCTGGGCGAGCCCATTGTCGACGTGATCTCTCCCCACCCGTTCACCGGCTGGCAGGCGGCGTTCGATCCCCTGTTGACTCCTGGCGCGCGCAACTATTGGAAGAGCCACGACTTCACCGATCTTCCGGACGCCGCCATCAAAGTGATCCTCGATGGCGTGCGCACGCTGCCGTCGCCCGAATGCGAGGTGTTCATCGCCCATGTCGGCGGGGCCATGGCACGCGTCGCCCCCGACGCTACCGCGTGGCCGAACCGCGACGCCCACTTCGTCATGAATGTGCATACCCGCTGGCGCGACCAAGCCCAGGACTCGGCCTGCATCGCGTGGGCTCGCCAGCTGTTCGAGTCGACCGCACCCTTCGCCTCGGGCAGCGTATACGTCAACTTCATGCCCGATGATGAAAAAGATCGGGTGGAGAAGGCGTATGGCACAAACTACCGCCGCCTGGCCGACATCAAGCGTCGTTACGATCCCGGCAACCTGTTCCGCATGAATCAGAACATCCGGCCGACCAAATAGGTCGTTCTTTCCGGCTCAGTCATGGAAATAGAAATAGAAGCGTGGGCAAAGCGCGGCCCCGGCGCCACAGATGTCGTACATGCCCTAATCTGCGCGTGCCCACGCGGCGCGGCCGAACGTGGGCACGGCGCTACGCGCCTTTGCCCACCCTACTTGCTCAATCGTTGTAATAAAAATACCCGATCTTGTTGTTGACCGAGCTCGCGTACCACATGCGTCCCTGCGAATCGAGGAAGAACTCGCGCATGGAAATTTCCGAATGCGGGTACGGATATTCGGTGACCTCGCCGGTCTTGGGATCGAGCCGGCCGAGCGTGTCCTGCTCGTGCGACGAGTACCAGATCATGTGATCGCGATCGATGCCGATGGCGTAGGGGCTGGGCTCGGGTCCGGGCAGCTGGAATTCCTTGAACTCCCCCGACTTGGGATCGAGCCGGCCGATCTTGCCGCCGCGACGTTCGCTGAACCAGACGATGCCGTCGGCGTCGACTTGCAGGCGCTGCGGCTTGCCCTTGGTGGGCGGATAGAACTTGGTCAGCACGCCGTCACGCGTGACGCGGCCGATCGGGCCATCGACCACGAAGGAGGTGAACCACTGGTCGCCGTTCTGGCCGACCACGTTGCCGTAGGTCCCGCCGAGGTCGAAATGCTTGAACTGCTCGGTCTTGGGATCGAACTGCGAGATAGCGGGACCGCCGCTGACCCACACCAATCCGCCGTTATCGACCCGAATCGTGTGCGAGCCGGTGCGCTTGCCGTCGGCGAGCGGCGTGTTCTGGAATTCGGTGATTTCCTTGGTGGCCGGATTGAGCTGCCCGATGCGGCCGAGGGCTGCTTCGGTGAACCAGACGGTGCCGTCAGGCGAGGGAATGACCGAGTGAATGCCGGCGGTGCGCGAGAACGGCAGCGGGAAGCGGGTGAGCTCGGCGGTCTTGGGGTTGAGCCGCACCACCTCGTTGCCGCGCCCGTAATACGGAATCCACATCATTCCGTCCTTGTCCTCGACCGCGCTCCAGGGCCCGAGCCCGTTCTCACCGCCGAAGTCGTATTCCACATAGGCGATGTTCATGGCCTTGGGGCTCGCCGGGCGCACCAGCGACTTGTACTGCGGCAGGTCCTCGGGCGACGTGGGCTTGGCGTTAGGGCCGAACGCGGTCGTGAGATAGGCGACGAAATCGTTGACCTTCTCGTCGCTGAGGCGATTGCCCTCGCCCGCCATCATGGTGTCGCGCATGTACTGGACGCGCGCCCGCCAGCCCGCCTCGTCGAACGCAGTCGGGGTCATGCGGGTCTGGAACGAGTGGCAGGATTGCAGGCAGGTGGTGAAGAACGGATCCGCGTAGGAGAGGTCATGATCCTTGGTCTTGGGCAGGAGCTGGCGGCCCTGATAGGTGGTGAGGTCGCCCCAGCGGACCATGCCCT
>DATDGG010000044.1:0-23104 GCA_036522235.1 Xanthobacteraceae bacterium | reverse complement strand
TCCGTGGGTTCTGGTGGTCGAGAAAGAAGCGCAGCATTTCCTTGGCGGCATCCGGCCCTTGCGGATCGGTGTAGGAGCCCGCGGGGTTGCCGCCCGACCAGGCGTGGCCGGCACCATGGATCTGCCAGTGCTCGAGGATCGCCCGCCCGTTGGCGTCGGCATAGACCGTGCGGGTATATGCATGTCCTGCGGGTATGCGCCCGCGATGGACTTTCTGTTGCAGGCTCGTGGTCCGCGTCTGCGCGATGACATGATCGGCGTTGCGGGGATGCACCGTGCTGTCGCGATCCCCGTGAAAGACGATGGTCGGGACAGCCGGCCGCAAAACGTCGCCGGACACGGCAGACGCCGGCGGGTCACCTTGGCGCATGGCCGTGAATGCGGAGGGAAGGTCGATGGCTGCCCCGCAGGCGAGACCTGAATGCACGCCGATTGCCGCATATAGATCGGGGTAGGTCGCCCCCATGACGGCGGCCGCGGCCGCTCCAGCCGACAAGCCGCCGATATAGACGCGCCGCGGGTCGACCGAATAGTCGCGCATGACTTGGCGGGTGATGCCGGCGATCAGCGAAGGTTCACCCTCGCCGCGCCGCTGGTCGCCGGGGCGAAACCAGTTCCAGCATTTCGCCGCGTTCGCCGCGCTCGGCTGGGCCGGATAGACGACAAGACATGTGCACTCTTCGGCGACGAAATTCATGCGCGTACCGGCGGCGAAATCGTCCGGCGACTGCGTGCAGCCGTGCAGCATGACCACCAAGGGAACCGGTTGTCCGTGATAACGGCTCGGCACGTACAGTTTGTAATCCCGGCTACCGGCCGGGTTGCTGTAGGTCGACTCGATGAACCTTCCGCCCTCCGGCACAGCGTCTGGCGTGGACACCGGGGGCGGCGGCGCCAAGCCGGGCAAACGGCGCCGGGAGCGGAGACCCGGGAGCAACGTGCTCAGCCTGCGGAAGAGGCGCGACTGGGCGGTGGCGGCGGCCGCCGCGTCTGCGGCGTCAGTGGTCAACAGCTCGCGTCCGATCGGAACGATCTCGCCGGCGGTGCCTGTCGTCATCTGCGGGCGGGCGGTCCGGAGCATGCGCTGAAGCAGCGCCGTGGCTTCGGCCAGCCGGCCCGCGCGGGTGAGGCGCGTGGCTTCGGCCATCTTGTTCGCACTGAGCCTGTGATTCATGTCGGCAGCTTCCTCTTGCCGGGCGGCGATCGAGAGTCCGCGCGGTTGCGATGTCGTCGATGCGATGTCGTTGAGATCTCGATTGCGTGTCACCGCATCCGGTCAGCGAGCGCGGCCTTGACCGCCGGACTGGCGTGCAACGCTCCCAGCACGGCGACCGACGCGATCGTGGCGCGAGCGAGATCAGGCGGGACATCCGAGGCGATGCTGGCGAGGCCCAGCACTTGGATGTGCAGCTGCTCTCCGGCTCGACGCGCCGCTTCGAGATTTTCGCGGCTGTAGTGGCGCAGACCGAGATCCAGTCCCTTGCGGACCGTGGACTGCCTAACCACGTCGGCGTGGCGCTCGACCTGGTTGCGGATCGCGGTGCGGATGAAATCGGTGCGGTTCGAGTAGAAGCCCTCGTGCACCATCAAATCGATCTGGCCAAGGTCGACATAGCCCAGGTTGATCGTGATCTTCTCGGTGTCGGCGGGCTTGGGTCGGAGTTGATGTACATTCTCGGCCATCTGGGCACCATCCATATGCCATCTGCATGGATGTCATATGGATGTCAGCAGTGGCTCTTTCAAGGGGCTAAAGCATGTCCCCGGAGCGCTCGCATCTTGATGGGCTGAAAATGCTCACCCCATCAAATCCCCTAAGGCGGAGGTTCCACCCCGCCCTCTTTCTTGCAGGCGATGCTTGCCTCCTCCAGGTCGAGCTCGCGTTCGATGCGCCGGCGCGCTTCATCGGTGATTTGGCCGTCTTGCAGCAGGCGGTAGATGTATTCGCGCTCGGCGGCGATCAGCTCCGCCCTGAGGTCTGCGGCTGCCGACGCCGCCTCGACTCCGTCCGACGTGGTTCTCGGCAACCGTCCGACCCGATACGCGTGGCGGGCACGCAGGATCGCCAGCACCTCGACTGAAATCCGGCCATCGGCCGCGAGCTTTTCCAACCGGCTTTGCGCCACATCGAGTGCGTCCGACCGTGCGGCGAGCTCGGCTTTGTGTTCGCGCTCACGTTCGTCCGCGGCGTGGCGGGCGAGGCCGAGCCAACGGACGACACGTGGCAACAACAGTCCCTGGCCCACCAGGGTGAGGACGATGACGCCGAAGGTGACGAACAGAATGAGATCGCGATAAGGAAACGGCGCGCCGGACAGCGTCATCAGCGGAATAGCCAGCGCCGCCGCCAGCGAAACGACCCCGCGCACGCCGACAAAGGCAAGAAAGAACACCCATTGCCAGGGCGGCAGCGGGTCCCGGCGGGCCAGTGACGGACTGAGCCAGCGCGGCAGATAGGTTGCCGGAAAGACCCAGATGAATCGCGCAACGATGATCACAGCCACAGTCAGGAGCACGGCCAGCAGGGAATCGCGCAACGGGAACGCATCGGCGCGATCGAGCAGAGTGCGGATCTGCAGGCCGGTCACCAGGAAGATGAATCCTTCGAGCAGATAGACCACGAGGTCCCAGAAGAAGATTCCTTGCAGCCGGGTCATGGCCGGAATGAGCAGTGGCCCGTGCCAGCTCACGAACAAGCCCGCGGTCACTGTCGCCAGGACGCCCGATCCTCCCAAAGCCGCTGGAACCAGGAACGCGGCGTAGGGCGTCATCAGCGACAGCGTGATCTCGACGCGCGGGTCACGAACCCAGCGGCGCAGGCGCAAGCTGAACCAGCCGATGCCGATGCCGAAGGCGATCTCGGCGATCACGATGAGGACAAAGGTCCCGGCGGCCTGCTCGAAGGCGAACAGGCCGGTGCCCACCGCGGCGACCGCAAAGCGGTAGAGGATCAAGGCCGTAGCGTCGTTGGCGAGCCCTTCTCCTTCGAGCACGACGATGAGCCGGCGCGGAACGCCCAGGCCGCGGACGATGGCGAGCGGCGCCACCACGTCGGGCGGCGCCACAATGGCGCCGAGAACGAAGCCGACCGCGAGCGGCATGCCGAGCAGCCAGTGTGCCGTCGCGGCGACCGCAGCGGTGGTGAATACGACACAGCCGAATGCCAGCAGCGTGATCGGGCGCAAGCTGAAACGAAACTCGCGCCAGCTCATGGCGACCCCGGCCGAGTAGATCAGCGGCGGCAGGATTCCAAACAGCACCAGCTCCGGCGCGAGCTCGATGCGCGGCAGGCCGGGAGTTAGCGCCAGCCCAATGCCGGCAATGACGAGAAGAATCGAGGGTGCGGTATTGAGCCTGCGGGCCACGATGGCCACGACGACCAGCACGGCCAGCAGCAAGAGCAGCGTTTGGATCGTCGTCGTCATGGCTCAGACGTCATCATGGCTGAGATAATGTCTCCAACGTGGGCGCCGGGTTCCTGTCCGGTCGAAGACTAGCCGGACACGCGCCGTCAAATCCAGCTATGTCCCGTTTACGCTTTGCTTCGCGAAATTGACGTTGCAACAATAGATATAACCAAAAGCAGCCCGGTCTCTCACAGGATTGTATGGGTCGGGACATCCGGGCGTGAGGATTGCCGACTATCTCCCGGGCACGACGCGCATGACAGCGTCGGCTGACAGTAGGAGACTGACATGAGCAGCAAGAAATCCTTGATCGCGCTTTCCGCAGCCCTCGTTCTCGGCGCGCTCGGCGCCGCGTCCACGGCTCAGGCGGGCGGCAATTCGGGCGAATACAGTGGCGGATTTGTGATGCCGGGAAGCGTGGATGGCGTCAATCCGGCCTACCACCCGGGATGGTTCCCCAACTACACCAATGGCAGCAAGGCCTACGGTTCCGCCAATCGCGGCAACGTCTACACCAAGGGGGGCGAGGCCTACGGCTACGTCAAGGGCGGCGGGGCCGTTGGTTCCACGAGTGGGAATTTCATCAACGGGAATTTCATCCCGCCCGGGACGTCTCCCGCTCAGGTGCCTTCTCATCACGAGGAAGGCGATTACGGCCCGGAGGCGGGAAAGAATTGAGTTGAGGGCGCCTCTTGCAAGAGGTGCGCAATCAGAGCCGAAAGCCGCAATAACCCCGCATCAGCGGGGTTATTCCTTGTGTTCTCCTTCGGCCTCGTTTGTTTCCGGCGCGGATCACGCCGGCTGCTGCGCGGGTAGGCGAGTCCGGTATCGGGGCGCGGGCACGGAATTGCCGAACCGCTGCGCGAGGGAGCGGCGCGATGCCTCGAAACGGGTCCATTCGTCGCCATCTTGGAGGGGCGGAATCGTAACCAGCTCGCCGCGGTCGAGCCCGATCAGTGCTGCATCGACCATATCTTCCGGTGACATCACGATCTCGGCGGGTAGATTCTGGTACGGGACACCTGCGAGAGCCCAAAGGTCGGTGGCGGTCGCGCCCGGCAGCACTGCCTGGATGCGGACCCCTTTGTCGGCGAGCTCGTGTTGCAGTGAGTGGCTGAGCGCGATGACAAAGGCTTTGGTGGCGCCGTACACGCCGTTGAGCGTTTCGGGCGAGATGCCCACGATCGACGCGATGTTGATGATGATGCCGGCGCCCCGCGCGACGAATGCAGGCGCGGCCGCATAGGTCAGACGCGTGAGGACAGTCACGTTGAGAAAAATCATGTCCTCCATCTTCTCGACGTCAGCGTTCAGCAACGGCGCGACCGAGGCGGTGCCGGCATTGTTGACGAGCATGGTGATGCTCGGATCGTCCCGGAGCGTGCGCTCGATCTTGGCGAGTTCTACCTTGTTGTTGAGGTCGGCGGGCAGCACCTTGACCGCCCGTCCGGTCTCGCGCGTCAGGCGTGAAGAAAGCGATTTCAGCCGCGCCTCGTTCCGCGCCACCAGAATGAGGTCGTAGCCGCGCTTTGCGAGGTGGTCGGCATAGACGGCACCGATGCCCGCAGAGGCGCCGGTGACCAGGGCAGTGCCCTTCGAGACAGAACCACTCATTCGCTTCTCCGTTGTTGAACGTCGACTCTCGGGCTCGGTGCTCTTTCGGCCCAAGCCCCATTGACATAGGCGTATATGCGCCGATATAAGCGCATATGCACGCTTGTCAAGGAATGAGGATTCCGCGATGCCCGCCGACAGCCTACCCAGCGCCGAGGAGTGCAATTGCTTCACCGTCCGCGCGGCGGCGAGGCACGTCACCCAATGCTACGACCAGTTTTTGGCGCCGACCGGCCTGCGCGCGACCCAGTTCTCGATCCTGGCGCGGCTCAAACGGAGGGGACCGCAGACGATCAACGCGCTTGCGGAGGGCATGGTGATGGATCGCACCACGCTCGGGCGCAACATCCTGCCGTTGGAGCGGGACGGCCTGATCAAGGTCGAGCCGGCCGCATCTGATCGCCGTGCCAAGGAGCTTCATTTGACCAAGGCGGGCGAGAAGCGCTTCGAGGCGGCACGAAAGAAATGGGTCGAGGCGCAGGCGCGATTCGAAAACGTCTTCGGAGCCAAACGCGGATCGGACCTGCGTGCCATGTTGCGCGCCGTCGTGGCGAGCGAGCTCGCGCCGGTAAGCCAAAAAGGTGCGCAATCCATCGATGGATAGGGTCCGCGACGGTACCCGCGGGCATCATTTGCGAAAATACGTGTATATACTCGTTTATGATCGAAGGACATGCACGGAATGAGCTCAACCATCGACCGCATATCCTTCAAGCCGGCGCGGTCGCCACGGCGGTTGGCGAAGCGGCTTATGGTAATCGGCACGGCCGCACTGATCGCCGCCGCTGCGGTCTGGTACGGCTGGTCCTGGTGGACGCTCGGACGATTCCTGGAGACGACCGATGACGCCTATGTGGGCGGCGAGGTCACCACGATCGCCTCGAAGGTCGCGGGCTTTGTCGAGACCGTTGCCATCGCCGACAACCAGTCCGTGAAGGCGGGTGATCTGCTCGTCGAGCTCGATGATCGCGACTACCGGGCGCAGCTTGCCCGCACCGAGGCCAACGTCGCCGCGCAAGATGCCACGCTCGCGAATCTCGACGCCAACGCGCACCTGCAGCAGGCGCCGATGCGCAAAGTGGCGCCGCCCCGCGCGCCCGCGCCGGAAAAACACTGACGGCGATCCTTGACGATCTCCGATGCAGCAGTGCGGTTATGTTTCGGCGGTTTGGCGCGGGACCGTGACGTTCTATTTCCCGCTGGCGACCTGCTTGCTCTTGAGCCTGCTGTTCAGTCTTGTTCTATGAGCCGTCAACCGCTGAAACCACGGCATGCGGCGATGCGTGGGTTTCGCAACGGCCCTGAAGTCTCATGACGCTTCGCTGTAGAGATGGACGGTCGAACCCTGTCGCGCGTTGTCCGCTTCTGATCCGAAGACACGGCGCAAGGCCGCCATGGCGGCATCGAATTCATTATCGAATTCACCGGCGAATTCATTGGTCGAGGCGACCCGCGATTCATGCTTGGCTGCATGGTCGAGCATGAAATCATGCGCGACATCCGCAGGGGCAAGGACGCGGGTCAGCCCGTCAGTGCATCGGCGGCGTTCCCATTGGTTCTCGATCACGCGCCGGCGCGCCCCGGCGGCATCAGAATGGAACAGGTCTGCGATTTCATCGAATGTCAGCAACAGCTGGGCCATTGATCCCTCCCCCTTGGTTTCAGGCTGAGACAATGCCCGTCGGCCCATTAACGGCTGGCAAGCCGCCCGAGCGTTTCTTTTTCGTGGTAACCGAATAGTTCACACGCGCGTGGCGGCGCCGCCGCTTGTGAGGCCACAAATCTCGACTGGTCCGAGAGTTCAAGGAAATCGTCCCCTAGGTTCCAAACGGTTTGGCGGGCGGGAATTCGCTTGGAGCGTTGGGCCATTCCAAAGCTGCGTCGCAAGGGTCATGGTCGTTGCAGGTCAAGACGCGGTGTCGACCTCAACCCTGATGGAGAAATGCAATGTATCGAACCATCCTGGCTGCCGGCGCAGCCCTTTTGCTGATCGGCCACGTCAATGCCTCGCAAGCGCAAGAAGTGCCCGTGTATGAACTGCCGGGACTGCAGGGACTGCAGGGACTACAGGAAGTGCAGGTGCAAGATTCGCAGGCCAACGATCGCCTCGTGATCGTCAACGGCAACAACCACCATGTCATCTACGACGATGGTCGCGATGACCTGTTTTGCGTGACCCGCCTGTACGTGGCCGGCTACACCTATTACGGCCGCCCGATCTATCGGCGCACCATGCATTGCCGCTGAACGCGGCATAGCCGCCGACCTCACGGACGGGGTACCCTTTCGTCCTCCCAGGTCCTGCTCCGTCCGGAATGCCTCGGTTCAGCCCCCCCCCCGGAACCGAGGCATTTTTCTTTTTTCCAACTGCCTGCGCACCCTCGCCCCGATCCCGTGCGCACACCGCCCTCCGTGATGTGGTAGGCTTCCGCCGAGCCTCCGGTCGAACGGGAGGTGGACGGGAGGAAGCAATGCCCGCACCGCGAATTCCGGGGAGAGCGATCGCGCCGCTACTAACGCGGACGCGGATATCTCAAGCCGGAGCTGGCGGCGCGGTGATCGGGCGTCGTGCAATCCTGAAATACTGCGGCATCGGGGCGTTGGGGCTCGCCGCGCCGCCCTGGCCGAGTCGCGTTGCGCGCGCGCAGGCGGTCCGCGGCAGCCGTGCCCCGACGGTGGCGGAGGATATCGCGCGCTGGCTGGTGGCGCTGCGCTACGACGAGCTGCCGCCTGAGGTGATCGCGCGCGCCAAGCGGGTGCTGCTGGATACGCTCGGCTGCGCGCTCGGCGCCATCGGGGCGGCGCCGGTGCGGGCGGCGCAGCGCGTGGTCGCGCTGCAGGGCGGCAGCCCGCAAGCCACTATCCTGGGGCTCGGCCGCAAGGCGTCGTGCGATCAGGCCGCGTTCCTGAACGGCATGGCGCTGCGCTATTTCGACTATAACGACTACATCGCTTTGGGCCGGCCCAATCATGCGAGCATCAACGTGGCGCCCGCGCTCGCGGTCGCCGAGATGCAGGGCGCAACCGGGCAGGCGCTCCTGCTCGGCCTTGTCGCCGGCTATGAGCTCGAAGTGCGGCTGCGCGACGCCGTCGCGGCCAAGCGGCGGGAGGGTTGGGACGATACCTCGATCGAGGCGCAATACGCGGCCGCCGCGACCGCCGGCAAGCTCCTGCAGCTCGATGAAGGCAAGCTCGCCAATGCGCTCGCCATCGCGGGAAGCAACGCCAATACGCTGGCGGAGGTCCGCCGCGGCGCCGAGCTCACTCCCGCCAAGGGATCGGCCGAGCCGATGGCCGCCCGCAACGGCGTATTCGCCGCGCTGCTCGCGCAAGCGGGCCTCGCCTATCCGCTCACCATTTTCGAAGGCGAGAACGGCTTTGCGAAGATGGTCTCCGGATCATTCGACGATGCGATCCTGCGCCAGCGCACGGGCGAGCTCCAGATCCTCAAGAGCTGCATCAAGTTGTGGCCGTGCGTGGGCACCGCCCAGGCGCCGATCGCCGCCGCCTTGGAAATCTACAAGCGGCAACCCGGAGCGGAGGAAATATCGGCCATCGCGGTCGGCTTGAGCGATTTCGCCTACCGCCAGCAGATCGCCTATCCGGAGGAGATCAGCACCCGCGAGCACGCCGATCACAGCATTCCCTATCTGGTGGCGCGGGCGTTGCTCGACGGCGATGTCAAAGTGACGGATTTCGAGGTCGAGCGCTTCAAGAACCCGCGCGCGCTGGCGCTCAAGCGAAAATTGACGGTGCGCCCGGACGCCGCGCTCTCGAACGAGAACCTCGGCGCCAATATGGAGGTCACCTTGCGGAACGGGACCGTGCTCTCTGCAAGTGTCCCGATCCCGCCAGGCAACATGCTCAATCCGGCCAGCGATGCGGACCTGACCCGGAAATTCCTCGCGCTCTCGGAGGGAGTTCTCGGCCGCGCCCGCGCCCAAAAGGCGATCGAGGTCGTGCTCGCGGTCGACACGATGGGCGATCTCGGGAATCTGCTGAGCGCGCTTGCGCCCGCGAAACCGGAATAGGGCACGACGCCCCTTACTTCTCCGGCTTCTTGAAATAGCGCGCGTCGGGCGGCGGCTGGCCCTTGCGGGTCGGCATCAGATAGCCGTCGGCGCTGATCAGATAGGCCTCGCTGCCGACGATGACGTGCTCGTTGTTCTCGTGGCAATCGTACTCGGCCCAGACCGGATTGCGCTGGCGCTTGTAGCTGCGGGTCACCGTCCAGGGCCGCGTGAAGGCGTGATCGATCAGCGTGATCTCGTCGTTGAGCTTGTCGGGATTGTCCCGGTCGAGCGACATCCGCTCGCGGATGACCGTCTGATTGTCCTCATGCAGCGGAATGCCGCTGCCGTCGATGATGCGCGGTCCCTTGAAATTGCGGGTCTCGATCGCGAGCGTGTCGTATTTGCCCTCGCCCCCCGTGCCCTCCCAGTGGCCGATCGAGTACCCGACCCAGGTCGGGTCGGCGGCGGCGGGCCAGTTGCGGCCGTCGGTGAAGACACGCCGCAGCGGATCGAGGAAATCGAACAGCATATAGGTGACGTCCGGCTTGATGACGATTTCCATGGTCTCGTAGACCAGCATGGCGCGCGGCATGCCGGTGTGGCCGCAGCTGATCGTGGGCGTGTTGCCGCGCCCGCCTTCGGCGCGGTTCGCCATCGCGGCATCGAGCTTCGGCTGATATTCCGGGATCAGAGGCGCCTGCTGCCCTTTGTTAGGCGGCTTGCTCGGGTCCCAGCGGCCGGTATTGAGGTCGGTCCAACGGCCGGACCAGTCCGGAAATTGCGCCGATGCCGGGGAGCTCGCGCCGCCGAGCGCGGCCGCGAACACGATCGAAAGGATCGCGCCGCGTCCGATCCGATGCCTCAAGCGGCGGCCATGGCCCGCATCCATGCGCTTCTCCCCGAAGTGTTGCTCTTGCTTGGAGCCTTGCCTGGAACATTGGGGAGGTTACCCGATCGCCGCCGCGCGCACCATCGGGGGCGACCCGGCGCGCGTGCGCGCCAGGCGCTTCGTGCAACATGGCCTTACGGCACCCGTCTATCGGATCAGATGTCCGAACCAGTTCATGAACATCCGGAACTGGTCCGGATGGACCAGAAAGTAGGTGACGAGCGACACCGGCGCCAGAACGAGAATCCAATCTTGCATGAGCGGAATCTCTGATGGGCCTCCGTTCGGCCGTTTGCTCTTTCGATCCCGATATCCTTTTTGCGAAACGTGCCGTTGCTCGATGCGAGCCGGAGGCCGCAAGCGCCCATCTTCCGCGGCGGCCTCCAAACGGTTCAGTGCGTGAAAGTACCTAGGCGGGATTTCCAGCCAATGAAGGAAATCCCGCGAGTTGAGCTAAGATAATTCTAGAGTTTTAACGGTGGTCGCGGCGCTCTCACCGGGAATGTTTGCAGGCCGTGCGGACCGCTACCATCTTAGGTTGCGAAATTTCGGTGACGGGCTGCCAATTTTTTTCAGCTCGCGCCCGCCGCTCACTCCAGGTTCCGGTAACGCCGGTCATCATACAGCGCGCCCATCATGCGGCCGAGCTGCTCGCGGTATTCGCGCGCCGGCGCCGAGACATTATGGGCATCGAGCGCGCCCTGGTCCTTCCACACCTCGACCACGGTGAAATGGTTCAATCGATTGTTCTGCTGCCAGACTTCGTAGCGCTCGGCACCCGCCTGCTTTCGGCTCTCGGCGGCGATCTTCTTCATCATCACAATGGCGTCGTCCTTGAACTGGCCGGTCACGTCGACATGGGTGGCGACGTAGATCGCGTCCTTGCTGGCCGGCGCCGGGGCGGGATCGATGTCGATGGCGGTCTCGAGCCGCTGGTCGTAAAACCCGACGCGCAGGGGATCGAGCCCACCGCGCAGCGCCTTGGCGGCGGCGCCGCCGTCGTGCGCTTCAAACGCCTTGGCGTCGTGCCAGGCCTCCAGGATGGCGAACTGGCCGCGCCGCTCGATGAGCTGGAGAATCTCGTAGCGCAGACTTCCCGCCTCCTTGCGGCTGGCGGCGGCCGCGCGCCACAGCAGGTCGGCGGCCGCATCGGCGGCGGACGGCGCGACCTCGATATAGGTAATCACGCGCGGGGCCTCCGTGCCGGGCGTCTGCGCCTGCGCTCCCGCTGCCGCGGCCGCCGCCAGAACGGCGGCGGCGATCAGCGGCGTGTAAAGGACGTTCATCCGGCTTGCTCCATTGGGTTGCGTCGGTATTGCGTTGGTATCGCGTTGCGCTGGTGTGTTGCGACCGCGCGCCCGCCCGGCCGCAGGCCAAGAAACGCTCGGGAGCTCAGGCGGCGGTGACTTCGTCCCAGCGCGGCTCGCCGCCGGTAAGGTAGTTGGCGAGCGCCGCGGCGGCCTGCGCCTGCGTGGCGGCAGCCTGTTGCGGGAAGCCCTGGATGTCGAACAGGTACTGCAGCTGCTTGGGCAGCCGGCGGTGCAGCTTCTTGACCGCGAGCGTCCCGGACATGCTGGAGACTTCGGCGAATGCACGGCCCTCCGAGAAATGGTTGGCCCACCCGCAGATGCAGGCCGGCGTCCCGCAGGTCTCGCGGAAATGCCGCATGGTGAAATTGTCGATCTCGCCACGCTCGAACGCGTGCAAGGTCGCGATCAGGGCGTCGCGCTCGACGTCGGAAATCGCAAGATCAGTCGCCGACAGGAACGATCGTGCAAGCATGGTCTTTTTCCATCCGTTTTTGACCCCCCGCCGCCCGTTCCTAGTCTGCGGCCCAATCTGCGGTCCCCGCAAGGGCTTCGCGGCGGCGCCCGCCGACCGCCAGCTGCGGCGAATAGGCCTACATTAGTGCGATGAGCTTCGGCGTGGAAGTGACGGGGCAGGCCAACCGGCATTGGGCCGCCAAGTAACGAGGAAGTGGCGAATAGCGAGGTTGGCTGCGCTTTATTCGCGGCGCGCCTATTTGAGCGCCTCGGCCGGCCGCAGCCTCTGAGGGTTGGGCCGATTGGCCTCGGCCAGGTCGGCCGCGCCACCCTCCTTGTCGCCATTGGTGGTGCGGGCGATGCCGCGCGCCCGGTAGGCGTCCTCGTAGTAGGGAGCAAGGCGGATCGTCTCGGTGAAATCCGCGATGGCGCGGTCGAGATCCTTCGGGTCGATGATGGCGCTGGCGTGCATATAGCGGTCGTACCAGGCTGTGCCGCGCAGGTAATGCATGAACGCGGTGTCAGGGCTGAGGCGGATCGCCTGGTCCAAATCTGGGATGGCGTGGTCGGGGTCCTGCTTCGCCATGTAGATTTGGGCGCGGCCGTAATAGGCGTTGGTCAAGCGCGGGTCGAGGCGGATCGCGTCGCTGAAATCCGCCAGCGCGAGGTCGAGCACGCCTTGGGCTTGCCGGACCAGGCCGCGGTTGAAGTAGCCGCCCGCGAAGCGCGGGTCCGCCCCGATGGCGAGGCTGAAATCGGCGATCGCGCGATCGGGCTCGCCTTTGGCGCGCCAGGCGACGCCGCGCCGGTTCAAGGCATCGGCATCGCGCGGCGCCAGGCTGACGGCCTGATCGAAATCCGCAATGGCCCGATCGAGATCGCCTTTCGCCTCCCAGGCGAGACCGCGGTTGGCGTAGATATTGACAAAGCCGTTGCCGGCGAGATCGGACCTCGGCAGCGGGTCGATCTTGATCGCGGCACTGAGGTCCGCGATGGCGCGGTCGTGATCGCCTTTCTCCTTCCAGGCGAGGCCGCGATTGTTGTACGCCAGCGCGTTCTTCGGGTCGAGGCGGATCGCGTCCGTGAAGTCGGCGATGGCGCCGTCGCGATCACCCTTCTCCATGAAGGCGAGGCCGCGGCCGACATGCGCGATAGCACGGGTCTTTGCGCTTTCCCTCAAGTCCTCGACGATGCGCGTGCAGCCCGCGATATTACGGGCCGGATCGTTGTCGGCGTTGCAGTCGTCATGGTCTTTGTGGCTGGCGCCCAATGCCGGCGCCGTAACCGCCATCAGCACGCAAGTGATCATCATCGAGATCGGCAGGCGCATGTGGTAGCTCCTGAGAATTGTTGCCGTCGCGGTCGCGGCTTGGGAATGACCAAGCGCGGCTAGAGCACATGCCGATCAGATGGACGGGATGTGCTCCGCTTTTTTGCACTGCGCATGTCCTTTCGGAAAACCGGTATCCACGTTTCCGGGACATGCGCTAGAAATTCGAGCACGCGGAGCCGAAGCCCCCCAGGATCGCATGGCAGGTGAGGAGAGCGCCGTATTCGTCATATTCCTGCCAAGTCTTCTCGTGCGAAGTCTGCCCGCGGCCGCGCGGAGGCTGTGCATTATGGGTGTAGGCGAACTGCCAGCCGCGGCCGAGCATGCATTGTTTGAATTCCCACGATTCGTAGTCGAGCGTTTTCCGCGGCGAGCATCGGCGCGTGTCGACCTGCAACGCCGCGTCGCCGCGCCAATCCCCGCTGGGCTTTTTCCTCAGGTCATCGAAGTGAACGACCGTCTTGCTGTCGTCCTCGCGCGGGGAATCCGCAACGACGTGATCGATGGCCCAGCCATGCGCGCGCATGCATGCATCGGCCTTCGGAAAGTCTGTGTTGGTGACCTCTCCATTGACGGCGCCGCAGGCGCGCATGTCGGCCCGCTTTGCCGCTACGCTGCGCGCATGGCCGTTCGGCCTGCTCGCGTCCTTGTAGACGTCCGTTTCGGCAGCCGCACTGAGCGCTCCGCCGAACGAGAGCGCGGCGAGTGTCGCGGTCGTGATCAGGCTCAGCCGGGATGTTTTCTTGATCGCCATGGCGCGTCGCTGATTGCAGGGATCGGTCGATATTTGTCGTCCGATACCGGCGCCAGGTTCAACGCGCCCGTGACGGGCGCTCAGAAGCGATCCGTTGGAGGCGATCAGTCGCAATAATTTACCAGGGGCGGCCGTTGCGGCCGCCCGGTCGTGGCGTGCGGGCGCCTGCCATAAGGGCGTTTACGGCATAGCCCGCAAACGCCCTGATGCTCTTCGACGGGCTATGGGGCGCCCGGCGATCGGCCAATTTATTGAGTGGCCGCGGGGGGCGGTGCCGCGACGATCGGGCTGCCGTCCTTCAGCTTGGTCTTCGGCACCGACCAGGAGCCGCCCGGCGCGCCTGAGCGCAGCGGGTCGACGGTCATCTTCAGCTCGGTCCCGGGCGGGAGCGTCTTAGCCGACCAGCCGTCGCGCGACAGGCCGCCCGGAGCCCCGCCTTCGAGGTTCCACACCGTGGTCTCGCCGCCGCTCTGGACCTGCAGCAGGATGAAGGTATGCGGGCTCGTGAACTTGAACTCCTTGACGGTGCCGACGAGCTCGATCGGGTGCTCCTGGTCGAACATGGCAAACGAGTGATGCGCGAGCACCGGGGCGCCGAACCCAACCAGGGCGCCGGCCGCCAGCAGGGCAGTCATCTTCAGCCTCATTGCGAGTCTCCCTTGGGTCGTTGATGTGTCGTTCGTTGACGATCAGATGCCGCCGAGGGCTTGAGCGCTGCCGTTGAACCGGCGGGATTTCGGCACCTCCCGCTGGCAGCTCGGATCAGGGAACAATATTCAGTAATCAGACATCAGGAGGCACCTTAAATCAAGCTGATCGCCGATGTCTCATCCCTGGTTACTGACCAATGACACTCAGAAATCCGGCTTGGCCGCGTTCGGGATGTGTCCATCCTTGCCGCCATGGAATCCGAATGTGTTCTCGGCGCAGGCGATTTCCGGCCATTCGAGGTAGTCGCGCAGATAGATCATGTCGGCGGTCCAGGGCGTGGTGTAGGCGCCCTGATCCTCGACCAGGAAATGGATCAGCAGATACTTGTCCGTGTAGTCGGGCTTGACCGGTCCGGCCGGACGCCAATTCTCCTTGGCGCCGCGTTCGATCGCGCCCTTCGCGGTGTCGTGGTCGACGAGCTGATAGCGTTCGCTCACGTGCAGCTTGCCGGTATAGGGCGTGCCGAACAGGTCGATCATGGCGAACGGCCGATCAGTCCGGATGCCCACCGTGTCGACGATGAGCGTGTCGCCTTCGTAATGGCCGACCGCATCGCCGTGCCAGGATGGCGTGACCTGAGCGGGATGCGGCGCGTTCAGGCGCACCTCGCGGACTTCGTGATCCTCGCTGAACAGCATCACGAGCCGCTCCGGCAGCTGCAGCATCCGCATGGCCATATGTTTGAACAGATACGGCACCGGGTTGGGCCAGCATTGGTTGGACGGGCTCGGGAAGACCACGCCGGCGAGCGAGAGGTCGCCCTGCTTCTTCACGACTTCCGCCGCCCAGGGCTGCAGGATCGGATTGGCGTAGTCGCCGACGAGCTGGCTGTAGTCGCTCGTCCCGTCGTCCCGCCGTCGCGACCGGTTCGTCACCGGCCCGGGCCCCGACGTCGGCGGCACCAGCCAGGGCAGCGCGCCATGCCGCCAGATGCCGGAGAAATCCGGGATCGCGGCGCTCTCGCCGCTCGCCGGCTTCGCCTCTCCGGCCGCGGCCGCCGACAACGTCACCAAGAGTGTCGCCAGCAATGTCGCCAATAAGAGCAAATTCCGCCGCGGATTCATGTCAACCTCCCCGCATGAATTGCTCGGTATGCGCGACCTCGTCCCGGTGCGCGCGGAGCCATGCTATCCCAATTCCGGGAACAACGCACCCCTCGCGGTTGCCACTGCCGGGGCGCCCCATAAGCCTCTCGAAGGACACGGAAAGGGCGGCCACAAGGGCCGCCCCTAGGATGCCTGGTCAGAAATCCGGCCTGTCCGCCTGCGGGACGGCGGTGTCCTTGCCGGAATAGTATTCATGGACGTTCTCGGCGCAGATGAGGTCGGTCCATCCACCCACGGCGGGCCGATACGTGATGGTCGCCGTCCACGGCATCGTGAAGACGCCTTCGTCCTCGACTGTGAAATGCAGCTGCAGCACCTTGCCCCGGTAGCGGTCGTCGAAGTCGGCGCCGGGGTTGCGGGAGTTCTCCCTGGCATTGCGGTCCATCGCCGCTTTGGCGTCGGCGTAGTCGAGGAGCCGGTAGCGCTCGACGACGTGCAAAGCCTCGCTGTGCGGCGTGCCGTACATGTCGACCATGGCGAACGGCCCGATCTTGATCCCGACGGTGTCGATCACCAGCGTGTCGGCTTCGTAATGGCCGACCGCGTCCCCGTACCAGGACGGCGGCAGCTGCGCGGCGTGCGGCGCGTTCATGCGCACATGCCGCATTTCATTGCCCTGGCGGTAGATCATCGTGATCCGGTCGCTCTGCTGGATCATTTGCATCAGGAAATCCCAAAACACATACGGAACCCCGCCGGGCCAGCATTGGTTGCTGGGCGTCGGATAGCCGTGGCCGGAGAGCGAGATTTCGCCGTGCTGCTTGACGATTGCCGCCGCCCGCGGCTTCAGGATCGGGTTGGTGTAGTCGCCGACCAGCTGCTGGAAGTTGCCGGTGCCATTGCGCCGCATCCGGTTGGTCACCGGACCGGGCCCCGAAGCCGGCGGCTCGAAGCCGGTGAGATAGGGGTGGGCCCAGACGCCGGAGAAATCCGGGATCGACCGCGCGCCGGCGCCTGCCGCCGGCACCGCGGTCGGCGCCGCTGTCTGTCCGAGCGCGGCCGTCGCCGCCGCTGCCGCCAAGGCGACCAACAAAAGAAAATCCTGCCGCGCCCGCATGATCTCCTCCGTCGTGGCTCGCCGCATCCGGCCTGCCGAGACTATACCAAATCTCACGTGCCGGCGCGCCCTCGTGTCCGCATCACCGTTTCGCGCTGCAAAGCGGTCGTTCGCAAACAACCATTTCGTGACCGCCGTCACTTCGCGATGGACGAAGATGCTCAAGTCTCCCGAGCATGCTGGGCGATCAGCGCCCTGGCGATCAACCTCAGGAGAACGACCATGACTGGGAATTCTGGAATGAAAGCCGGCGTCGCGGTCGCGGCGCTTCTTCTCGGCAGCTGTGCGATGCTTGGCTCCGCCTCGGCGGCTGCGCTTTTGGTGCCGAGCACGCTCAAGCTCAACCCCGTCAAGAGCGCCGCCGTCGCGGTGCCGTTCGTGCCCGCCAAGATACTCGTGGTCCCCGCGGCCGTGCCGGCGAACCGCGTCCCGCTGGGGCCGACGTTGGCGGCGAGCCAGGTCAAGTTGCTGCCGCCGACCGTGGTGACGGCCAAGGCCCCGCCGCCGGTGCCGGCGGCCGTGGTGGCGCCGAGCAAGGTCGTGCCGCCGGGGCCGGCGGGCGCGGCGGCGCCGAGCAAGCCGCTGGCGGTGCAGGTTGGCGCGGTGGCCTCGTCGCGAACCTACCAGATCGGGTTCAACGGCCAGGTCGATACTGCGACCGAGGTCACCATCGAGCCTACGGCCACCACCAAGGGCTCGGTCACCACCATCCTCAAGACCCCGGGCGGTCAGGTGGTGAAGACCTCGACCGTGGTCTGCCCGATCGGCTGGGCCTGCGGCCAGGCGCCGACCGCGGCCGTATTGGCGGCCAATCCGTCCGGCACCACCGCGGTGCCGGCGCCGACGCAGCCGGCAACTGCCGTGCCGTCTCCGACCGCGGGCGGGATTGCGGGCGAGGCGGCCACACTCGGCATCACGCCGGCGCAGCTGCAAATCCTGATCAGCGGCCCCAAGAAGGGCGATCCGACCGTCATCAAAATTCCGAATGAGCACATTGCGCAGCCCTCGGGCGTCACCTGCATGAAAGGCGTGGTGGCGACCTATGGCGGCAATCAGGCGGTCAATCCCGGCGGCACCTTGAACGGTCGGCCTTATACCGGCCCGGCCGGCGTGGTCGGGGGCTGGGTCAGCACTTGCGCCTGATGGTAAGCCGTCTCCGGTCGCGGGATCGGATCGCCTCCGTTCCCGCGATCACGCGACCCGCTCGCCCGGCGCGCCACGGCGATTCCGGCGAGCACGATGGCGCCGCCGATGGCTTGCAGCACGCCCAAGGCCTCGCCGAGCCAGACCCAGCCCAGGATCGCGGCCGTCAGCGGCTCGATCAGGATCGCCAGAGCCGAGAACGACGCCGGCAGATCGCCGAGCGCATAGGCGATGAGGCCCTGGCCCATCGCCTGGCTGATCCACGCCAGGGCCAGCAACGCGATCCAACCATTCGGGCTGCGTGGCAGCAGGCCTTCGCCCGATATCAGTGTCGCCGCCAGCAAGAGGACGCAGGTCACGACGCTCGAATAGAACATGATGGTCGAGGCGGCGTAGCGATCGCGCAGCCGCGCCACCGCCACCACATAGCTGCCGAAGAAGCAGGCGGTGATCAATCCGAGCATGTCGCCGAGCACATAGCGGGCACCGAGCGCCACGCTCGCATTCACCAGGAGCGCCGCGCCGCCCATCGCCAGTGTCAATCCGGCCAGGAACGTGCGCGTGATGTGCTCACGCAGATAGAGCCAGGCGCCGATCGTCACGATGACGGGCGCCAGGTTGGCCAACAGCGTGGCATTCGCCACCGTCGTGTAGGTGATCGACCAATGCCAGAACAGGATGTCGCCGGCGAACAGAGCACCCGGCACCGCGATCGCAAGCCATCGGACCGTGCTCGTTTCCTTGGCGGCGCGGGCTTCGAAGCGCATCCAGAGCCACAGCAACGGCAAGGCCAGGAACAGGCGATAGAAGCCGGTCGCAATCGGCCCGAGCTCGGACAGGCGCACAAAGATCGGCGAAAAGCCGATCGCGATCCCGCCGGCCAGCAGGGCAGGAAGCGCGAGACGTTGCGGCCGCTCAATGGGCGAAGACATGGCGCCTTAGTAGACGGCGCCGACCCTGGAGGCCACCGTTAGAGTCGGCCCCTAATGCTCGGCGAGCGGGACCTGGATGGTCACGCGGTCCTCGGTGCCGACCACGCGGGTGATGTGACCCTTGCCGGTCACGTCCTCGACCAGCTCGATATTGCCGGGCCCGACCGAAATCTTCTTGCCGCCCGTCACCTCGAGCTCGCCATGGCCGCTGAGCGTGATCACGTATTGGCGGCGCGGCGCCGTGTGCCAGTCGGAGACGCGGCCGGGCGGGGCGCGATGCAGCTCGGCGCCCGCATTCGCCATCAGCTTATAGACGTCGTTGCCGCCGCCGGGCGCGAACTTGGCCTCGATCTCCTCGGCATGGGTCTGCCCGTCCGGCCCGGTAAAGAGCCGCGTGATCATGACCGGCTTGTGCTTGGCATCTTCCTGGCTCTGCGCCGACGGCATCAGGACAGTCAGGCTCGCCAGCGTGGAGCCGATCAACCACGCGTGTTTCGATCTCACGAGAGGCCTCCCTTGATTTTGCGTGTCCGCAGGCTCTGTGGAAAAACAGGGCGCTGCGTCACGCCCCAGCATTCATGTCGCGATCAAATGAGCCTATCGCGGATGAATCTGGGCCACAAGGGAAGCAGCGCTCACGAGTAGCCGCCGCCGACCGCGATGGTCTCGCCGGTCATCCAGGCGGACGCCGGCGAGGCCAGGAACACAGCGACCGAGGCGATATCGTTCGGCTGCCCGAGGCGTCCGAGCGGGGTGCGGTCCACCATCTGCTTCTCGAAATCGCTGCCGATGACGCCCATGTCGTGCAGGCCCTCGGTCTCGACGCCGCCCGGATTGATGGCGTTGACGCGGATCTTCTTCGGCCCGAGCTCCTTGGCCAGCACGCGCGTGACGGTGTCGAGCGCGCCTTTGGTGGCCGAGTAGACGACCGCCGTCGGCATCGGGCTTTGGCTCGCGATCGAGCTGATATTGATGACGCTGCCGCCGTCGGAGCCGAAATATTTCATCGCCTCCCGCGAAGCCAGCAGCGCGCCCAGGACGTTGATGTTGAACTGGCGGTGGAATTCGTCCTCCGTCACCTCTTCGAGCGGCGCGAAGCGATAGACGCCGGCATTGTTGACCAGCACGTCGAGCCCGCCGAAGGCCTGCTTGGTCTCGGCGAACAGCCGCTCCACTTCGGCGGCCTTCGAGACGTCGGCCTTGACCGCGATCGCCTTGCCGCCCTGCCCGGTGATCTCGCCGACCACGCGGTCCGCGCCCGCGCGGCTCGAAGCGTAGTTCACCACCACGGCGGCGCCTTCGGCCGCCAGGCCTTTCGCGATTGCCGCCCCGATTCCTTTTGATGCGCCGGTCACGATCGCCACTTTGCCTTTGAGCTCGCTCATATCAACCCTCCTGTCTTGCCAGTGGTTCTTGCCAATGATTCGACAGTTAGATAATCGTCGAAGTGAAGCCGTCAAGGCAGAGCCGAGGAGGGGAAGACTATATTTTCGCCAGCCGGTCCAGATAGGCGCGCAGCACGGCGCGCTTGAGGACGAGGTTCGCGAATTTGCCTTCGCGGAAAATCTCGATCAGGCCGGCGGTCTCGAGCTCCTTGAGGTGGTGCGAGAGGGTGGCGGCGCTGATGCCATGGCTCTTGTGCAGGACGCTGCACGGTGTCGGCTCGTCGTGCGCGCCGATCTCCTTGAGCATGCGAACGCGCCGCGGCTCGGCCAGCGCGCGCGAAATGCGCGCAAACTCGCGATCGGTCAGGGCAGGGGAGCGGGCGGGAGCCATGGTCGCAACATATCGTCCAACGGAAACGGTTTTCCGGCAAGCATCATGAGCAATGAATATGGGGACGAGCAGACCGGCGGGCTACAAATCGGAGTAGGCCGGGCCATGTAGTCCCTCCCCCTGAAACGGGGAGGGGCGCCGAAGGCGCCGCCCCGAGGGCGGGCTCTCCCCCTTTTCAGGGGAAGGAATGCAGACTACTCCCCGCTCACGCCTTCTTCGCGACCGGCACCGGCACGCCCGCGATCTTCACCTTGAACGAGCCGAGGCTGGTGCGGGTGCAGAAATAGACCGTCTTCCAGTCATCGTCGCCGAACGCGATGTTGGCGGTGTTGCCATAGCCGTGCACGACGCGGCCGAGCTTCTTGCCGTTCGGATCGAGGATGTAGATGCCGCCGGCGCCGCCGCAGAAGACGTTGCCTGCTGAATCGACCTTCATGCCGTCGGGGGCGCCGGATTCAGGCCCGCTCAGGTCGGCGAAGACCCGGTCGGTCTGGCGCGCGAGCGTGCCGTTGGGTGCGAGATCGAAGGCGCGGATATGGCGGCGCCGCGTGTCGTTGATGTAGAGCACCTTCTCGTCGGGCGAGAATGCGATGCCGTTCGGCGTCAGGAAGTCGTTGACCAGAAGGGTGAGCGTTCCGCGATCGGGCGAGATGCGGTAGACGCCGTTGAAGCTCAGGTCGGTCTCGCCGGGCACTTCCGCAAGCGTCCAGGGATCGGTGAAATAGACCGCGCCGTCGGATTTCACCACGATATCGTTGGGCCGGTTGAGCGGGCGGCCCTGGAAGCTGTTCGCCAGCACCGTGGTGCTGCCGTCATGCTCCTCGCGCGCGACGCGCCGCGCCGCCGCCTCGCAGGCGACGAGCCGCCCCTGCGGGTCGCGGGTGATGCCGTTGGCCTCGTGGGTATTCTCCTTGAAGATCGATATCCCTTGCCCGGGCGCATATTTCCAGCGCTTGGCGTCGGTGCCGCGAAACAGCAGGTAGCCGCCTTCCTTCCACCACAGCGGCCCCTCGACATTGACGCTGCCGCCCAGATTGGTGGCGAGATCCACGATCGGCTCCGCGGTGGAGATGATTTGATCGAGCGCCGGATCGAGCCGCTCGATCCGCTTGGCCGCCTGCGCGGCCGCCTCGTGACGGCCGCCCCCGATGGCGAGACCGCCGGCCGCCGCCGCTAGCGCCAGCATGCGACGGCGCGACACTCCCTGTTGTGCACGCATTGGTTTCCTCCCGGTTTGGTTCTTGTCGGTGAAGTATAGCCCACGCCGCTTCGCGGGACGCGCCGCGTTACAGCCGCAGGACTTCGAGCTTGCGGAACTTCACGATGCCCGGTCCGGTGCCGGGGGCGCCGACGCCGTATTGCAGCGCGATGTGCCCGCTCGCAAGCTTGCCGTCCTGCGCGCCGTCGACGGTTTTCATGCCGTTGAGCACGACGGTGAACTGCGGTCCTTTGGCGGTGATTTCGTAAGTGTTCCATTTGCCGCCGGCCTTGGGCATCGGCGATACCTTGGCCACGTTGACGATGGCGCCGGTGCCGTAGCTCGGGTCCGGGCGCTTGTCGAAAATGTTCACCTCGTAGGCATTCTGGCCGTTGACCTTGGTCGGATCGGCACAGCGGATGAAGATGCCGCTGTTGGCGTCGTCGTTGACCCAGAACTCGGCCCGGACCTGAAAGTCCGCAAAGCTGTCCTTGGTAACCAAAAAGCCATTGCCCATGTCGGCCTCGACCACGCCGTCCGCGAGCTTCCAGTTGGCGTTGCCGATCACTGTGAAGTTGGTGAGGTTCTTGCCGTCGAACAGGGTGATCCACCCGTTCTGTCCGGAGGCCTCCCGCGAATGCATGACGGAACCCAAGAGAAGCAACATGGGAAGCAATCCAAGGATGACGGCGGATCGGCGGTTCATTGTTTCCTCCCGATTTTGCAAGACTGATTTTTGCAGGCGATGGCACGGCCAGGCGATCGCGGCCAAGCTGCGCGATCCCAGGGGGCGGCCCACACGATAGCAAATGCCGCCGGTCGCCAGAAGCCGGTGCGCCCGCGCTTCCCGCACCTGCCGTGGCCTGGCGCCCATCGCTTTTTCGGGGTAGCTCTCATGAGCCTTCCCGCCGCGACAACGGCTATTTTTGTGCTTCCGAACCGCCGCGCATTTTGCTAAAAATCGCCAGGCTTGATCGAAGGGGGAATTCGCCGGGGTTGATCGAAGGGGAGAATGCCGGGGCCAAACGGGAGTGCGACAATAATGTCCCCGCGACGAAGTTTTCTGGGTGCCTTGCATCCTGATGCCTCGCATCCTGGTCGCCTGCACCCTGGTTCCGTGCATCCTGGTCCTTTGCATCGTGCTCCGTCGCATCGCGCCGCCCAGCCTCGCATTTCGGAGATAGCGGAGCACGAGCGCGCAAGCGCGGAGCACCGTCCTGACGCAGCTACCGGCGATGATGAACTTGCGCGCCTCGAGCGCAGCCTTGCGCGCGTGCGACACGAATGCGCGATCGCCATGCGCGAGGCCGCGCCGCGCGCGCGATATCACGGGCGCGGCCTGCCGCGTGCGGCCCAGCTCAGTCCGATATCCGGAATTCCTCCCGTGGATGCGCAACCTGCCCCGCGCGAG
>DATDGG010000043.1:0-5036 GCA_036522235.1 Xanthobacteraceae bacterium | reverse complement strand
CGCGATCTGCTCGTACCACGGCAGATTCAGCGCGATCAAAGCGAGCATGCTGGCGGCCACGCAGGCGCCGATGATCATCAGCCGGGCCTGCGCAACACGGGCGACCAGGACGGAGACCAGGAGCGAATAGATCACCCCGCCGAGCCCGAAGGCGGCGATCACCAGGCCGGCGATCGAGGCGCGCGCCTCGCCGTTCGCGAGCAGGAGCAGCGCCACATAGGGGAACACGCCGTGGATGAAGATGCCCTCCAGGAACACGGCGCTGAAGCAGACCTTGGCGCGCGGATCGGCGAACACGCTGCGGAAGCCGGCCATGACCGCGCTCCAGCTAAACGGCGCCGGTTTCGCCTCGGCGCTGCCGCGCAGCGCCACATAGGCCGTGATGGTGATGAGGAGGGCGAACAGCCCGAACGAAGCGAACACGCCGCGCCAGCCGAACAAGTCGGCGATGACGCCGGCGACGGAAGCGCCGATGAGATTGCCGCTCAGGCCGACCGCGAGCAGCCGGCCGATCGCCACCTGCCGTTGCTGCACCGGAACCAGGTCGCCCAAGAGCGCAAGCGCAATCGGAAACAGGCCGCCGGCGACGCATCCGGCCACGACCCGCATGGCGACCAGCAACGGAAAGCTCGTCGCCATCGCGCAGACGAGCGATGCCAGCGCCACCACCAGTAGGCAGAAATTCATGAGCCGCGTTTTGCCGAAATGATCGCCGACCGCGCCCAGCACCGGCTGCACCAGCGCATAGGGAAACGTGAAGGCGGTCGACAGCAGCGCCGCGGTCTTCACGTCGATGGCGAGATCGGCGGCGATCTTCGGAATGAGCGGATCGACCGCTCGGGTGAAGATCGTGGAGGCGAACACCACCAGGCCGACGATTTTAAGGGTAGCAGGAATGGCAGGGCTCGCGGCGTCGAAGCGGTAATCGGACACGCCGTATAGCAGCCGCTGCCCGGGTTGAGCGGAGCGAAATGCGGGACGGAGCGATGCGGAATTGGAGGGTCCGCGCGGCAGGGAATGGCGAGATTCTCGAAGTTACGTTCTTGCGGTGCCGCGTTCTTCGGCGTCATGCCCGGCACCCGGGTCCGGCCTACGGCCGGCCCAAGTGTAAACCTTGTGCCGGACACCCACGCCTTGCTTGCCGCAATGCCGTAAGACGTGGGTGGCCGGGACACAAGGGCGGTTACGCCCGTCTTCGCGGGCTATGCCCGGCCGTGACTACGGAGAGGATCTCGCCTGGAGCTTGGCCAATTTGTCGAACTCCATCAGGCTGCGCAGCAGGGCTTCCATCTCCTTGAGGGGCATCATGTTCGGGCCGTCGGAGGGGGCCGCGTCGGGGTCATGGTGGGTCTCGATGAAGACCCCGGCGACGCCGACCGCGACGGCGGCGCGCGCCAGCACCGGAACGAATTCCCGCTCGCCGCCCGAGGAGGTGCCCTGCCCGCCCGGCTGCTGCACCGAATGGGTGGCGTCGAAGATCACCGGCGCGCGCGTCGAGCGCTTGAGGATCGGCAGCGCCCGCATGTCCGACACCAGCGTGTTGTAGCCGAAGGAAACGCCGCGCTCGGTCACCAGCACATTGGGATTGCCGGCCTGGGCGATCTTGGCGACCACATTGACCATGTCCCAGGGCGCCAGGAACTGGCCCTTCTTGACATTGACCGCGCGCCCGGTCGCCGCCGCCGCGATCAGGAGATCGGTCTGCCGGCACAGGAAGGCCGGTATCTGCAGCACGTCGACCACCTCGGCGATCGGCGCGCATTGCTCGCTCTCGTGCACGTCGGTGAGGACCGGCACGCCGAGCGACAGGCGGATTTCCGCGAAGATCGGCAGCGCCGCCTTGAGGCCAAGGCCGCGCGCGCTCGCGGCGCTGGTGCGGTTGGCCTTGTCGAAGGAGGTCTTGTAGACGAAGTCGATGCCGAGCCGGGTGGTCATCTCCTTCAAGGCCGCGGCCATTTCGAGCGCATGGGCGCGGCTTTCGAGCGCGCAGGGGCCGGCGATCAACGCGAACGGAAGATCATTGCCGAAGCGCGCCTTGCCGACGGCGACGATCGGATTGGGGGCCGGATTTGTGGTCGCATCCATTGCCGGGACCATGACGGCGCGAGGCGAGGTGGTCAACCCGATGACAGCGCGCTCCCTCGCCCTCCCGGCATCAAGTCCGGGGAGGGCGAGGGAAGCTGCTACCCCGCCTCGAACACCAGCGTTGCGCCCATCGCGGCCTGCGGCGCGACCACCACGTGGCCCATATGCGAAATATGCGGGACCGCGCCGGCGTCGAGGGTCGCCAGCAGCGTGGCGCGGTCGCGCACTGCAAAGCGCAGCGCCGCGAGCCGCGCGCCGCCCGCGACGTCGGGCGGCGGGACGCCGAAATGGCTGTGGAACGCAGCAGCATCCATGATCTGCAGATCGCCGCGTGGCGTGTGCGCCATGACCCCGCTCGAGGTGGCGACGAGTGCGCGCTCGCCGGTGAAAGCGGAGAGGAAAATGTGATGGTCGCTCGGATTGTCGGCGACGATCACGGCGCCCGCGAGGGCGGAGGCGCCGTTGGCGTGCCGCTGAAACGACGGATTCCAGAAGCTCTCGGGATTGTGCTGGCGGCAGGTCGCAAAGCCGATGGCGGGCGCGAGCGCATCGCGCGCGAAGGCGAGCGAAAAACCGACCTTGGTCTTGCTGCCGTCGGGCGCGCTCCCCTCGCGCTCGAATTGCAGCGCCGGCGAGACCGCGATCCCGGCCGCGCCGAAATCGCGCGCGTCGGCCACCGCATCCTGGCTTTCCAGCATGAGGAAGGAGAGCCCTTCGCGGGACTTGAGGAAGATCCGATTGAAGGTGCCGAACAGCGCCGCAAAGCCGTCCTCGCCGAGCTTGTCCGGCTCCGCGACCGTCAACAGCTCGACGAAGGATCCCGGCAGCTGGACGATATGGTTGTGGGTGCCCCAGGGATGCCGATTGCGGGCCCCGACCGTGAAGCCGAGCGCCCGATAGAGCGCGGCCGCGGCATCGAGGTCGCGGACCGCATGCACGATATGATCAAGTCCGCGGGACATGGAGATTGAACCGGTGCGAGTGAGGCGTTGGCCGCGCAGCGAACTCGGCGAGCTCCCTCTCCCCGTGCGAAGTCGGGTTTACCCGACTTCGCCACTTGAAGATGCCCGAAGTCGGATACATCCGACTTCGGGTGGGAGAGGGCTCGGGTGAGGGGGAGTGCCGCAAAACCGGAGCTAAGTCCAGAGCCTGCCGCACCTCCCCTCACCCGGCGCTTCGCGCCGCCCTCTCCCTGAAGGGGAGAGGTAAGGCAACAGCAACTACGCCCGCTCCAGCGCGGCCTTGACGCGCTGCGGCGTGAACGGCACGCGGCGCAGGCGCACGCCGGTGGCGTCGAAGACCGCATTGCCGATGGCGGCCGGGCAAAGGCCGAGCGCCATCTCGGCGGCGCCCGAGGGTGCCGCCTCGGGACGGTCGATCAGCACGATCTCGATCTGCTCCGGTACGTCATTCATGTGCAGCACCGGATAGGTGAGCCAATCGACGCTGGTCACCCGGTCCTGGTCGAAGCGCACCTCCTCGAACATCGCCCGGCTGGTGCCGTAGACGAGCTGCCGGTCGATGACATGACGGAGCGTTTCCGGATTGACGATGAGGCCCACGTCATGGGCGCAGACATAGCGCGCCACCTCGATCCTGCCGGTCGCGCGATGCACCCGCACCTCGGCGATGAGCGCGATGAAGGTGTCGAAGTGCCGCCGGAACGCGATGCCGCGGCCGACCGCCACGTCGTCGCCGCGGCCCTTGCGCGGCGAGGTGCGCTTGTCCCAGCCATAGTGCGCGGCCGCGGTCCTGACCGCGTCGCGGTCGCGCGGGTTCTTCAGATATTGCAGGCGGAACTCGACCGGGTCGGTGTTGGTCGCCGCCGCCATCTCGTCGATGAAGGATTCGCTGCCGAACAGGATCGGCGGCCCGTAGGGATCGCGCAGATGCGTGGTGCGCAGCGGCGAGGCGCGGTCCAGCAGCGGCGCGACCGTCTCCCAGCCGAGCCGTCCATGCGCGAACGTGTAGGAGGCGACCGGAATCTCGAAGCTCTGATCGGGCTTGAGCGGAAGCCCAAGCAGATGGCCGGCCAAGACGTCGGCGGCGCGCCCTTCGCGGGTCGAGACATCGAGGCGCGAGAACGCCTTGCCGATCGACTCATAGGCGATCACCTTGCCGGACGCATCGATGCCGGCGCGGTTGCGGCTGACCGAGGCGGTGCCCTTGGGATCCCAGGCGATGCCTTCGTGCCGCATGTACTGCACGCGCACCGGCGCCCGCAGGTGCTTGGAGAGCACGGCGGCGTCGGCGGTGGCGTCGCCCTGGTCGTTGCGGCCATAGGAGCCGGTGCCGAACATCCAGATCGAGCGCACTTTTTCGCGCGGCAGGCCGACGAGCTCGGCGACGCAAGCGGCAGCGTCATAGGGTTTCTGCGAGCTCGTCCAGATGGTCGCCTCGGTTTCGCGCACGTCGGCGACCGCGCAGGCCGGCCCGGTGCTGGCATGGGACTGGGTCGGAAATTCGTACTCGCCCTCGATGATGCGGACCGATTGCTTGAGGCCGTCCTCGACCGAGCCGTTCTCGCGCTGGATGAAGCGCTTGACCACCGGAGCGTTGCGGATATGGGCGTGCAGCTGATCGTTGCCGGGGAAGTTCGGCGTCGATTGCGACCAGGTCACCTTCAGGGCCTGCGCGGCCTTGACGGCGTTCCATTCCTTCTCGGCCACGACCGCGAGCAGGTCCTTGATCCAGACCACGCGCGCGCCCGCGATATCTGCGATCGCGCTTTCGTCGACCTTGACCGGCACCGCGCCCGCGACCTGCGGGCGGATCATGCGGGCATGCAGCATGCCGGGCAGGCGCAGATCGTTCACCAGATCGAGCGTGCCGAACACCTTGCCGGGCAGGTCGCGGCGGCGCGGTGATTTGCCGATGACCTTGAACTGGCCGGGAGTCTTGAGCGGTACGGTCGTCTCGACGCCGAGCGCGTTCGAGGTCTTGCCGTTCCA
>DATDGG010000042.1:0-3875 GCA_036522235.1 Xanthobacteraceae bacterium | reverse complement strand
ATCGCGCGGGGTCGAGGGACCGAAGGCCCCGATCGAGCTCGGGAAGAAGACCCGGCACCGGCATTGGCGCGCGGCCTCGAGCACGTTGTAGAGGCCGCCCATATTGATGCTCCAGGCGAGATGCGGCCGCTCCTCCGCCACCGCCGACAGCAGTGCCGCCAGGTGATAGATGGTCTCGACGTCGTGCCGGCGCACCACCTCGAGAATCTGCTGCGGCTGGGTGATGTCGACCTGCTCGTAGTTCCGCTCTGCCTCATCATGCCCGGGGACTTGGGAGGGAACCATCCGGATATCCGAGACGATGACGCGCTCGGCCCCGTAGTGCTGCTGCAGCGCCGGCACCAGCTCGGAACCGATCTGCCCGAACGCGCCGGTGACCAGGATGTTCCGCATGATCGGCCTCTCAATCACGGAGCAAGTACAGTGATTTGCCACTCCATTCGATCGGAACAGGGGCCGACGTCAATCGAAATCGTTAGGGCGGCATTTCGCTTTGAAACGCCGCCCTGATTTCTTATCCGTGGCTTCCGCGGAGATCAGGCGATGTCGAAACGATCGAGGTTCATCACCTTGCTCCACGCCGCCACGAAGTCTTTCACGAACTTCTCCCTCGCGTCCGCGCTCGCATAGACTTCCGCCAGCGCGCGGAGTTGCGAATGCGAACCGAAGATCAGGTCGGCACGCGTGCCGGTCCACTTGACCTCGTTCGTCTTCCGGTCGCGGCCCTCGTACACACCCTCAGCGCCAGCGGAGGGCTGCCATTGCGTCTTCATGTCGAGCAGGTTGACGAAGAAGTCGTTCGTCAGCGTCTCGGGCCGCTCGGTGAGCACGCCGTGCGTGGAGTGCCCGGCATTTGCGCCCAAGACGCGCAGGCCGCCGACCAGAACCGTCATCTCCGGCGCCGCCAACGTCAGCAATTGCGCCCGATCCACCAACGCCTCGTCAGGCAACATGAGTTGCTTGCCGCGGAGATAGTTGCGGAAACCGTCAGCGACCGGTTCGAGGGGGGCGAAGGAGTGCGCGTCCGTCTGCTCCTGCGACGCGTCCGTGCGCCCCGGCGTGAAGGGAACCTTCACGTCGTGCCCTGCACTCTTCGCGGCTTTCTCGATCGCCGCGCTGCCGCCGAGAACGATCAGATCGGCAAGCGAAACTTTCTTGCCGTCGGATCGCGAAGCGTTGAACTCCTTCTGGATCGCTTCGAGCTTCTGCAGGACCTTCGCCAGCTCCGCCGGCTGGTTGACGTCCCAATCCCTCTGCGGTGCGAGGCGAATGCGCGCGCCGTTCGCGCCGCCGCGCTTGTCGGAGCCGCGAAACGTCGACGCCGAAGCCCAAGCCGTCGAGACCAGTTGGGAAACCGACAGGCCGGACGCGAGGATTTTCGCCTTCAGAGCGGCAATGTCCCGCTCCCCGACCAGTTCATGGTCGACTGCGAGGATGGGGTCTTGCCAGAGCAGCGTCTCCTTCGGAACGAGCGGGCCGAGGTAGCGCGCGATCGGGCCCATGTCGCGGTGCGTGAGCTTGAACCACGCGCGGGCAAACGCGTCCGCGAACTGATCGGGGTTCTTCTGGAAGCGCCTCGAGATCTTCTCGTAGGCCGGGTCGAACCGCAGTGAGAGGTCCGTGGTCAGCATGGTCGGCACATGCTTCTTCGATTTGTCGTAGGCATCCGGGACCGTGGCAGCGGCGCCTTTCGCTTTCCACTGCTGCGCACCGGCCGGGCTCTTCGTCAGCTCCCATTCGTTGTTGAACAGGTTGTCGAAGAAGTGGTTGCTCCACTTCGTCGGCGTCTGCGTCCAGGTGACTTCGGGGCCGCCGGTGATGGTGTCGGCGCCAAAGCCCGTCCCATGCCTGCTCTTCCAGCCGAGGCCCTGATCCTCGATGAGGGCGCCTTCCGGCTCCGGGCCGATCAGTGACGGATCGCCGGCGCCGTGGGTTTTGCCGAAGGTGTGGCCGCCGGCAATCAGCGCGACGGTCTCCTCGTCATTCATCGCCATGCGGAAGAACGTTTCGCGGATGTCCCTGGCCGCCGCGACCGGATCTGGCTTGCCGTTCGGCCCTTCCGGATTCACGTAGATCAGGCCCATCTGTACCGCGCCGAGCGGATTCTGAAGCTCGCGTTCGCCGCTGTAGCGTTCGTCCCCCAGCCACGTCCCCTCGGGACCCCAGTAGAGCTCTTCGGGCTCCCAGACGTCCGCGCGGCCGCCGCCGAAACCGAACGTCTTGAAGCCCATCGACTCGAGGCCGACATTGCCGGCGAGAATCATGAGGTCGGCCCAGGAGATTTTCCGGCCGTATTTCTGCTTGATCGGCCACAGCAGCCGGCGCGCCTTGTCGAGGTTCGCGTTGTCCGGCCAGCTGTTGAGGGGCGCGAAGCGCTGCTGGCCGGCGCCGGCGCCGCCGCGACCGTCGGCGATGCGGTACGTACCTGCGCTGTGCCACGCCATCCGAATGAACAGCGGCCCGTAATGGCCATAGTCGGCCGGCCACCACTCCTGCGAGTCCGTCATCAAGGCATGCAGGTCCTTGATCAAGGCGTTCAGGTCGAGGCTCTTGAACTCCTTGGCGTAGTCGAATGCCTCGCCCATCGGATCGGACAAGGTGGAGTTGTGATGGAGAACCTGAAGGTTCAGCTGGTTCGGCCACCAGTCACGGTTCGCGTGCGTGCGGCTCCCGCCCGCGATCGGGCACTTGCTTTCACTTGCCATTGTTCTCTCCGATCGTGTTCCGCTTTTGATGCGCGGCATATAGCGCGGCGCGGCAGATAAGGTCCAATTGCATTTTCTGACCACGACGATAAGTATGCCTTATGATCACCTTGAAGCAGCTGCGTTATCTGACCGCCTTGGCGGAGCACCGGCATTTCGGCCGCGCCGCCGATGCCTGCGCCATCAGTCAGCCGGCGCTCTCGATGCAAATCCGCGCCTTGGAGAAGGATTTGGCCGTCGCGCTGGTCGAGCGCCGCCATGGCGACGTCACGCTGACCGAGACCGGCCGGGAGCTGGCTCGGCGCGGCGAGAGTGTGCTCACCGGCGCGCGTGACCTCGTCGCCTTCGCCCGCAGGCGCAGCGCCCCGCTCACCGGCACGCTCGCGCTCGGCATCATCCCGACTCTCGCACCCTATATCCTGCCGAAGCTGCTGCCCGCCCTGCAGCGGCAATTTCCGGGCCTCAGGGTCGAATTGCGCGAGACCCAGACCGAGACGCTCGTGGCCGAGCTGATGCGCGGCGCCCTCGACGTGCTGCTGCTGGCTTTGCCCGTCCAAGAGGTCGAGGCTACGAGCCTAGCGCTCTTCGACGATCCGTTCCTGCTCGCAGTGCCGCGCGATGATCCGCGTCCCGACGGCGCGATCGTGCGCGCCGACGATGTCGATCTGGCACGGCTGATCCTCCTCGAGGAGGGACATTGCCTGCGCGATCAGGCGCTCGCCTTCTGCGCCGGCGACCGGCGCGACAAATCCTTCGGACTTGGCGCCACCAGCCTCGCCACCGTGCTGCAGATGGTGGCCAATGGCCACGGCATCACCTTGCTGCCGCAAGTCGCAGTCGAGGTCGAGGCGCGCGACAAGCGAGTCAAGCTGCTGCGGTTCGCGCGGCCGCCCCCCAAGCGCGTCATCGGTCTCGCCTGGCGGCCGAGCTCGCCGCGCAAATCCGATTTCGTGGCGCTCGGCCGGACAGTGGTGCAGGCGCTGGGCGCGCGGGCCGGCAAGCGGTCGCTCGGCGGAGCTTAGAGTGGGATGACCTTTCTTCGAATCGTCATCCCGCTCTACATTATTAGTGGAGCATGATCCCCTGCCCACACGGGGCAGGCTTTTTCCGAAAATCGGTACCCACCCCCGCTTTTGCGAGGGTAGGCTTTTTGGGGATCATGCTCTAGCG
>DATDGG010000041.1:0-11787 GCA_036522235.1 Xanthobacteraceae bacterium | reverse complement strand
GTGCGAGATGCTGGGGCTGGTGCCGAGCGTCTTGTCGTCGAGATCATCGAGCGCGGTGAGCCCGCGTGGAAAGAACTCGCGATAGACCACCCGCTCGGCCAGGCCCTCCGCGACCCGGAAGCCGATGCGCAGCGCCATCTCGGCGAGGCCCTTACTGATGCGCTCCTTGTTGCCGGAATCGATCAGCGAAAGGCGGTTGCGCATGACCACCCAGTCCATCCTGGCGCCGTCGACCTGCCGCCGCTGCAGCCGCGCTTCGCGCACCATCTGGGCATAGTGGCTTTCGCCGGTGACGTTGAAGGTGGTGGGATCGACGCGGCCGAGCACGTCGAAGTCCACATAGCTGTCGTTGATCGGCGTCACCAAGGTGTCGGCCATCGAATGGGCCAGTCGCGTGAGATGATTGTCGGTGCCGGGGGTGTCGATCACCACAAAATCGTAGGCCTTCTCGATGTGGGCCAGCGCATCGGCAAAGCGGGTGAATTCGATGGCCTCGTTCTCGTCGAGCTGGCGGGTCGATCCGGACGAGACGCAGAAATGGGTCGGTGTCTTGAGCCGGCCGCCGCAGCGCTTGGCCCAGTTGCGCCGGTTCTCCACGTAATGGGTGAAGGTCTTCTGCCGGGAATCGAGATCGACGGTGGCGACGCGCTGTCCGAAGCCCATCAGGGCGACGCTGAGATGCATCGCCAGGGTCGATTTCCCGGTACCGCCTTTTTCGTTGCCGACCACGATGACATGCGCGGAAACCGTTCGCTTCGCGCCCACCTGCACCAACATGCCATCTACTCGCTAGCGACATCCATTTGAGAAGAAGCTTTGCGATCAAGCGGCTTCGCTTCTTGGCTGGTACGAGATCAGACGATGAGGCGTTCTCCTAGGTCATCGCGAACTCCGTAGTCCCATCAAGGCGTGGCGCCGGTCCGGGCGGTACGCTGGCGCAGCGCCCGGATGCGGTGGATGAGATCGCTGCCGGCGCCGTCGCCGTTCTCGATCGCCACCGGCAGCGTAATTTCCCCGTTCTGGCCGTTGGTCGCGGGCTCCTCGGCCAAAGCCTGCGCGCTCGCGGCCTTGCCGGCGACGAGTGAATCGATCGGCGAGTTGAGCCCCTCGAGCGCGACCGCGACGCGCACGACCTCGGAGGCGACGTCATTGATGCGCTCGCGCAGGACCGCATTGGCCATGCGCTCGGTCGCCCAGGTGGTCTCGACCTGCTTCGTCATGGACAGCATGTCGTCCTGCAGCTTGGCGCATTCCTCGCGCGACCGGTCGAGCTGCTCCTGCAGCGAGGCCTTCTCGGCCTTGAGGCCTTCGACCTCGGCGGCGTGCCGCAGCTCCGCCTTGGCGAGCTCCGGATGGAGATTGAACTCGCTCATGAATCTCGCGAATTCCGCCTTGCGGTCGGCCAGCGCCTGCTCGACCTGTTCCAGGCTCTTGGCCTTGGCGCCAAGCTCGGCCTCGGTGGCGCGCAATTGGGTGCCGGCGGAGCGCTCCTTGTCCAGAAGCGCGGCCAGCGCGGCATTCTTCTCGGCGAGCTCGGCCTTGAGGCGGCCGACCGTCTCGCTGGTCTTGCCGATTTCCGCGAGCTGGCTGGTGGTCCGGGATTTCATCTGCTCGACGCAGATTTCGAGCCGCCGCGTCGCCACCGCGATCTGGGAATGGACTTGGTCCATGTCCGCCTCGATGACGGACATCACGGGCGGCGGTGTTGCGGGGACGCGAAGAACGGCCGAACGGCCGGCACGCGCCCGTATGGCCGCAAAGATGCCGAAAGCGATCAAAACGGCGAACAGAAACCCGATCCCGAGATCGATGATCGGCTCGCTGATCGGCTCACTCATAACTCAGCCCCGTACCCACCGATCGCTGTGGATGATCGTTAACGATCGGCCTCGCATGGCGGCCCGGGCGTTTATGGGGATCGCTTCGACGCTTGTGGCGATCGCTTCGATACGGCTTCGCCACGCATGGCAGTCAATTCGAATCCGCGGTGCGCTCGTGGTCGCTGTCGCTGGCAAGAATGACCAAGTGACTATACACGTTCGCAAACTAAAATGACATTTGTATGTTCGCTTGCGCAGAGATTTTTTTGTTTGATGCGCGCCGCCGCGGATCGTCGCGCGCTCCGCAAGCCGGCGCGCCGCCGCGGCGCGCCATGTTGGGCGTAATAATTTGACTTTCTTCGTTGATTTGAAACAGAATGCTCGCCGCACGAAAGTGCCGCGCCCCAACCGTTGCCCCAGACGTTAACGCCACTGCAGGGCGAGAGCGTCAGTGGGGATGCATTTCGCAAAAAGCTTTTGGCGATCCTTGGGAATTCCGCAAAAATCCGGAAGCCCAAATCCTTAAGGCTCAATTTCCCTAAGGCATTAAAGACGCCCGCCGGCCGGGTTAGGCGGCGTCAGCAATTCACCCGACCGGCTTGTGGTTTGGCGTCGGCGGTCAGCGCTTGATGAACGTTCCGTCGCGCAGCTCGGCGACCGCCTGTTGCAGCTCCGCCTGCGTGTTCATCACGATCGGCCCATACCACGCCACCGGTTCCTCGATCGGCCGGCCGGAGACGAGCAGAAACCGGATGCCCTGCTCGCCCGCCTGCACCGTCACCTCCTCGCCGGAATCGAACAGGACCAGAGAGCGGTTGCCGGTCTGTTCGCGGATGCGGATTTCGTGGTCGGCGACATCCTTCTCGGTCAGGACGCCGAACGGTTGCGAGGCGTCGCTGAACGTCCCCGATCCTTCGAACACATAGGCGAAGGCGTGCCGGTTGGTCTCGACCGGCAGCGACCTGCGCAGGTTCGCCGGCACCGTGACGTCGAGATAGCGCGGATCGGCCGCGATGCCGTCCACCGGGCCGCGCTTGCCCCAGAAGTCGCCGCAGATGACCCGCACGCGGGTGCCGTCGTCGTCGATGATTTCCGGCACATGGGCGGCCGCGATGTCCTGGTAGCGGGGCGAGGTCATCTTGAGGGAGGCCGGCAGGTTGGCCCAGAGCTGGAAGCCGTGCATGCGTCCCTGCGGGTCGCCTTGCGGCATTTCCTGGTGGAGAATCCCGCTGCCCGCCGTCATCCATTGCACGTCGCCGGCGCCGAGCATTCCGCGGTTTCCCAGGCTGTCGCCATGCTCGACCGTGCCGGCCAGCACATAAGTGATGGTCTCGATGCCGCGATGCGGGTGCCAGGGGAAGCCGGCGCGGTAGTCCTCGGGGCGATCGTTGCGGAAATCGTCGAGCAGGAGGAACGGGTCGAACTCCCCGGTATCGCCGAAGCCGAAGGCGCGACGTAGCTTCACGCCGGCGCCCTCGATGGTGGGCTTGGATTGGATGATTCGCTTCACGGGTCGGATGGACATGGACGCAAACCCTTTCGATGGCCGGTGGCCTGATGCATTGGCTGCATAGCTATGCACGCACGGCGCTTTCGAAAGGCGGCAAGCCATGCGCGCCAGCTATGCGACTAGGGTCGGCATCGGCCGGATGCGGCTACTTTCGCCCGAACAGCCGCTCGATATCGGTGAGCTTGAGCTCAACGTAAGTGGGCCGGCCGTGATTGCATTGGCCGGAATTGGGCGTCGCCTCCATCTCGCGCAAGAGCGCGTTCATTTCCTCAGGCTTGAGACGGCGCCCGGCGCGCACCGAGCCGTGGCAGGCCATGGTGGCGGCGACATGCATCAGGCTGCGCTCGAGCGGTAGTAGAGTCGCGTCCCATTCCGCCATGTGCTCGGCGAGGTCGCGCAGGAGCGCCCGGGCGTCGATTTCGCCGAGCAGCGAGGGGGTCTCGCGTACCGCCACCGCCCCCGGCCCGAACGGCTCGATGGCGAGCCCGTAGCGCAAGAGCTCCTCAGTGCGGGCCAAAACCCGCTCCACGTCGGCCTCGTCGAGCTCGACGATTTCGGGGATCAGCAGGATCTGCCGCGCCACGCCCTGGCGCGCGAGCGCGGCCTTGAGGCGCTCGTAGACGATGCGCTCATGGGCGGCGTGCTGGTCGACAATGACCAAGCCGTCGCGGGTCTGCGCCACGATATAGGTCTCGTGCACCTGCGCGCGCGCCGCGCCGAGCGGCGCTGCGATGAGGTCGGGCGCCGCATCGGCGATCGCCTGGCGCGCATCCGCTGCCGGGGCGCCGGCATCGAAGGCGGTCTGCGCCGCCTCCGCAAAGCCACCTGCGCCGTGTCCGCCGAGCGGGAAGCCGCGCGGATCGAGCGGGCGGGTGGGCGACCGCCGCCAATCGAAGCCGCCGCGCCGCGGTGCCAGGCCCGGCCGAAAGGCCGCGATGGTGGCGCTGCCGCCGGTGGTGGCGGCACGCTGGCCTTCGCGGGCAAGCGCGTCGCGCAACGCCGCGATCAGCAGGCTGCGCACCAAGGAAGGATCGCGGAACCGCACCTCCGCCTTGGCGGGATGCACGTTCACGTCGACCTCGCGCGGATCGAGTGTGACGAACAGCGCCACCACCGGGTGGCGGTCGCGCGGCAGGTAATCCGCATAGGCGCCGCGCACCACGCCGATGAGCAGCTTGTCGCGCACCGGGCGCCCGTTGACGAAGAGGTATTGGCCGAGCGCATTGGCGCGCGAGAGCGTGGGCAGCGCCGCAAAGCCTTCGATGGCGAAGCCGTCGCGCCCGCCCTGTACCTCGACCGCATTGGCGCGGAATTCGGCGCCGAGCACGTCGGCGAGCCGTGTCAGCCGGCCGGTCGATCCCGGCAGCGCCGCCGCCCAGGTCACCGGGGCGCGCTCCTCGCCGGCGAGCGTGAAGGCGACGTCCGGAGCGCTCATGGCGAGGCGGCGCACCACCTCGCGGATGGCCTCGCCTTCGGTGCGGTCGGCCTTGAGGAATTTGAGCCGCGCCGGCGTGGCATAGAACAGGTCGCGGACCTCGACCCTCGTGCCCTCGCCGAGCGCCGCGGGCTTCACCTCGCTCTTCTCGCCGCCGTCGACCGTGAGGCTCCAGGCATGCGGCGCATCGGCCTGGCGGGTGACGATCGACAGGCGCGCCACCGCCCCGATCGAGGGCAGCGCCTCGCCGCGGAAGCCCAGGGTGCGAATGTCCAGGAGATCGTCGCCCGGCAGCTTCGAGGTGGCGTGCCGCTCGACCGCGAGCGCGAGGTCCGCGGCCGACATGCCGGTGCCGTCATCGCTGACCCGGATCAGCCGCCGCCCGCCGCCGTCGGTCATGATCTCGATGCGGCGCGCGCCGGCGTCGAGCGCGTTCTCGGTGAGTTCCTTGACCACGCTGGCGGGCCGCTCCACCACCTCGCCAGCGGCGATCCGGTTGACGATGCCTTCGGAGAGCTGGCGCACCGGCATTGGGGGGCGACCTGAGAAAAGGAGCGAATAGCGAGTAGGGAGTAGGGAGTAGAAAGCAAAGAGGAGCTATTCGCCACTCCCTATTCGCCACTCGCTATTCGCTATTCGCTACTCGCTATTCGCTCCTTCCTCACTCCAGCCCCGGCTTATCCCGCCGCAGGCCCTTGATCCCGGAGCGGTTTTTCTTCGCGGCCAGGCGCCGTTCCTTCGATCCGCGGCTCGGCTTGGTGGGCCGGCGCGGGGTCGGCGCTACGCTCGCTTGGGCGATGAGCTCGATCAGGCGGTCGAGCGCGTCCGCCCGGTTGCGCTCCTGGGTGCGGTGCCGCTGCGCGATGATGACCAGCACGCCCTCGCGGGTGAGCCTTCGGCCGGCGAGCCGCTCCAGCCGCACCCGCACATCGAGGGGAAGCGACGGCGAGCCGCGCACGTCGAAGCGCAGCTGCACCGCGCTCGAGAGCTTGTTGACGTTCTGCCCGCCCGGCCCGGAGGCGCGCACGAAGCGCTCCTCGAGCTCGCGCTCCTCGATGCTGATGCGGTCGGTGACGCGAATCATGGCGCCACAAGATAGCGCTTCGCCAACACCTTGCCTTCCTCGACCGCGGGCTGGTCGAACGCGTCGACCCCGAGCAGGTGCGCCGCGATGATGGTTTCCAGCATGAAATGCATGAGCAATTCGCCGAGGCTTGCCGCATCGAGCCGTTCGAGATGGATGCTGCGCACCGGACAGCCGTTGCGCGCCAGCGTCTCGATGGTGGCGCGGCCTTGCGCTGCCACCAGGTCCCCGATGGTCTTGCCGGCGAAATCGCTCTCGCCCGCAAGGCGCGCCAGATCGGCATCGATGCGCGGACCGCGGCCGGCGGCCGCGACCGTCACCACCGTGAACAGCTTGTCGCGCGGCCCGGCGATGAAAAGTTGCAGCTGGCTGTGCTGGTCGACCGGGCCGAGCGCCGCGATCGGGGTGGTGCCGCGGCCGTCCTTGCCGAGGCTCTCGGCCCACAATTGCACATACCAGCGGGTGAACCGCTCGAGCCGATCCGCGTAGGCCAGCATGACCGAAATCGGCTTGCTTGCCGCGAGCGCGACCGCAAGCGCGGCGCCGACCGCGGCCGGGACCTCGCCCGGCGCGCGCGCATCGAGCGCGCTCGCCAGCGCCGCGGCGGCGCCGGCGCGGATCGCCGCGATATCGAGGCCGACGAGTGCGGCCGGCAGCAGCCCCACATTGGTGAGCACCGAATAGCGGCCCCCGATCCCAGTATGGTGGTCGAGGAACACGACCTTGTGGGCGCCGAGCAGCGCGCGCAGCCCATTGGGCTTGCCGGGCGCGAGAGGCTCACTGAGGCCGAGGAACAGTTCAGGGATTTGCGCCGCGAGCCCGGCGCCCTTGAGGGCATCGAGCGCCGCGATGGTCTGCATCAGGGTCTCGCCGGTGCCGCCGGATTTCGAGATGGCGACAAAGCGGGTCTCTCTGAGCGGCAAGCGCGTGAGCAGCGCCCCATAGGTTTCCGGATCGAGATTGTCCATGAAGTGCAGCCGCGGCCCCTCGCGCAACAGGCCGAGGCCCGGCACCGCATGGCCGGCGAGTTGCGCCAGCGCCTGGCCGCCCAGGCTCGATCCGCCGGTGCCGAGAAATACGATGTCGCTGGCGCCCGGCTTGAGGCGGCCGGCGACGGCTTCGATGTCAGCAAGGTCGCCGCGCTCGGCCGGCACGCGCAGCAGCGGCAGACCGCCGTCGGCATGGCGCGCGCGCAGCCAGCCGAGCGCTTCGCCTGAGCGCGCCAACATGTCGGCAAGGTCGGGTGCGTTGACGCCGGCGGCGCCGATGCGCTCGGCGCGCGCATGTTCGATGGACCAGGCAAGAGGCATTGTTTTTCTAAAACGTATCTATTCGGACGAGGTGACACCCTGCGGCTGGCCGACGACCGTCACCAGCAGGCCGGCATCGAGCAGGCGCTTCGCCACCCGCCTGGTGTCGGCAAGCGTCACCGCCTCGATCAGGCCGGCGCGGCGATCGATATAATCGATGCCGAGATGGTCGAGCTGAATCTGCACGAGCTGGCCGGCGATCTTGGCCGAGGTGTCGAGCCCGAGCGCGTAGGAGCCCACCAGATAGGATTTCGCGTCGGCGACCTCCTGCTCGGTGGGGCCGGCCTCGGCGAGCCGGCTCATCTCCCGCTCGATGATGCCGATCGCCTCGCCGGTGACCGCGGAGCGCGTGGCGGTGCCGCCGATCAGGAAGGCCGTGTGATCGAGCCAGGTGAGGCTGTCGTAGATCCCGTAGGCGAGGCCGCGCGTCTCGCGCACCTCATGATAGAGGCGCGAGGAGGACGTGCCGCTGCCGAGGACGTGGTTGACGATATAGGCCGCCATGAAATCGGGGTCGCTGCGCGCAATGCCGCGCGTCCCGAACGTGACCACCGCCTGCGGCACCTCGAGCGGGACCACGATGCGCCGGCCGAGCCCCTGCATGAGGACGTCGGCGACCGGCGTGAGTGTCGGCTCGGCCGGCAGCGCCCCGAAGGTACGATCGAGCAGCGCCCCGACCTCGGCGGGCGTGATGTCGCCCACGATCGCGACCGTGAGCTTGCCGCGCGCCAGCACGCGGCCGGTAAAGGCTTTGAGGTCGTCGATTCTGATGCGCGCGATCGAGTCGGGCGTGCCGGCGACCGGCCTGCCGTAGGGATGGCCCGGGAAGGCGGCCTGCCACCAGGTGCGGCTCGCGATGTCGTTGGGGCTGGTGCTCGTCCGCTCCAGCCGCGACACGAGCTGCGAACGCTCGCGCTCCACCGCGTCGGGATCGAAGCGCGGCGCCGTCAGGGCGAGGCGGAGATAGTCGAAGGCTTCATCGCGATTGACCGTGAGGGTGCGCAGGCTGCCGCGCACATGGTCGCGTCCGGCGCTGAAGCTCAGCCCGATCGACTTGCTCTCGAGCCGCGCGTGGAAGGCCTTGGCGTCGATATCGCCGGCGCCCTCGTCCCACAGGCTCGCCGCCAGATTGGCGAGGCCGATCTTGTCGGTGGGGTCCTGCGCGGCACCGCCGTCGAACGCGAACTCGACGGCGATCAGCGGCGAGGGCTCATGCACCACCCAGGCCTCGATCCCGCCCGCGCTGATCACCCGCTCGATCTGCGTGGCGTGCGCCGGGGAGGCTGCGGCTGTCAGCAGCGCGGCAGCAAGGAACGCCGCCGCGACCGCGTATCCTCTCTGTCGCCGAGACGCAAAGGCATTGATTGTCACGTGTGTTTCCCCTCCGGGCGCGCCGTATCCTTGATCAGATAGCCGGTCACCGAGCGGCGCTTGTCGAGATAGCGGCGCGCGGCCGCCTGCACCTGTTCGGCGGTGACTGCGCGCACGCTATCGGGCCACGCCTGCACGTCTTCGACACTCAGGCCGGTCATCAGCGCCGCCCCGAACCAGCGCGCCAAGGTGGTCTGGTTGTCCTGCGCATAGACCGCATCGGCGATCAGGCGGTTCTTGCAGCGTTCGAGCTCCTCGGCGGTCACGCCCTTCTCGATGACGTCGGCGAGCACCGCGTCCATCGCCGCCTCGATCTGCGGCAGCGTGATCCCGGGCTTGGGCGTCGCGGAGAGGCGGAACGGCGCATAGTCGAGCGCGGTGCCGTCGTAGCCGGCCCCCGCATTGACCGCGATGTCCTGGTCGACCACCAGCGTCCGATAAAGCCGGCTGTTCTCGCCGCTGCCGAGGATCCCGGCCAGCACGTCGAGCGCCTCGCTTTCGCCGGGCGCGGCCGTGCGCGCCGCCGGCGCCAGATAGATGCGCCGCAGGCTCGGCTGCGTCACCCGCGGATCGGCGAGCGTGACGGTGCGGGCCGCCTCCTGGGTCGGCTCGGTTGGCCGCAGCCGCGGCGCCACCTCGACCACGCGCGCGACCTGGCCATAGGTCGCCTCGGCGAGCGTCTTGACCTCGTCCGCCGTGACGTCGCCCGCCACCACCAGCACTGCATTATTGGGCGTGTAGAATCGCCGGTAGAAGTCGAGCGCCCCTTGCCGATCGAGCTTCTCGATCTCGTGCCGCCAGCCGATCACCGGCCGGCCGTAAGGATGATTGAGATAGAGCGTGGACTCCATCTGCTCGCCGAGCCGGGCGCCCGGATTGTTGGCCACCCGCATGTTCTGCTCTTCGAGCACGACCTGCAGCTCGGGCCGCACCACCTCGTCGGTGAGCACCAGGCCGGTCATCCGGTCGGCCTCGAACTCCATCAGGGTCCTGAGGCGATCGCGCGGAGTGCGCTGGTAGTAGGCGGTGTAGTCGCTGGTGGTGAACGCATTCTCGTGGCCGCCCAAGGTCGACACCGTCTGCGAGAACCGGCCGAGCGGGTTCTTGTTGGTTCCCTTGAACATCAGGTGCTCGAGAAAATGCGCGAGACCGGATTTCCCGGGCGTCTCGTCGGCGGCGCCGACCTTGTACCAGACCATGTGGGTGACGACGGGCGTGCGATGGTCGGGAATGACCACGACCTCAAGCCCATTGCCGAGCGTGAAGTGCGCCACATCGAGCCCGCCAGCCGCGGCCGGGCGAGGGCAGAGCGCCACGATGAGCCCCAAGGAAAGCGTCGTGGCGAGGGTTACCGCAAAGGCGAGCGCGCGCTTTGGACCAGGTTCAGCGCCGCCGGGCAATTTGGGCATCATGGGCCTCTCGGGCATCATGGGCGCTCTTGGCGGCGTTTGGTGAGATTGTCGGCCCGTCCAACCTAGGCTGAACGGCGCCATCGGCGCCACCCCTCAGTTTCCCTCCCGGCAAGGGAGGGAGGGGTGGGGCGCTGTTGTGGCGGCTGAGGTGGGGCGAAGTCACAAGCCCGAGGCGCCAGGTTGGCCCGGTTGGGATTTCTCCGGCGTGGCCGGCCTTGCGGTCTCTTCGTAATCGGCCGGGGGCTGAACCAAGGTCTTGCGCGAGGGCGCGGTCGTGGGGACGGCGCCCTTCGTATCGCTGCTGCTGAACAGCCTTTGGAACATGCCGGGCTGCTCGGCGGGCGGGCTCGCCGGGACGGTCGCGGTCGTCTCGGGGCCGCCAGCGGCGGGGCCGCCGGCGAGCGGCGCCGGTTGCGCCGGCCGCTGCGGCACCGCGAGCCGGTCGAGGTCCTGGAGCTGGTCGCTGCGCGCTGCCCGCGCGCCGGATTTGGGATCGGCCGGCCAATTGGGATCGCGTGCCCGTGCGGAACTTTGCGGCGGCGGCAGGTCGTGGGTCTGCGGCACCACCAGCGGCGGCCGTTCGCGATATTCGATGGGGGCGTCGCTGCCGATGCCCAGGCTCTTGGCGATGGTGCCGAAGAGTCCGTTGTCCTCGGCGCGGGCTCCGGCGGCGAAGCTCGCCAATCCGAGGAGGGCGAGCGCACTGCCGAGCGCTACTCTCCGTATCTGTTTGGTCCGGGCCTGCTTGGTCCAAGCCTGTGGGGCACGATCGCACGTCTGCATGCGGGACTTCATCATGACTGAGCCTATGATCATCCCTATGGTGCCGCTATGATATCCCTATGATATCTCTACGGTTTTACCTAAACGCGGTGCCCGTCAGGCCCCCCTTTGGCCGGCGCCGGCAGCTTAAGGCAGACGCCCACTATGAGCCGGATCGGGGCGCTTTTGCGGCGCTATCCCGGAACAGAGACTCATACAAGAGTCCCGCCACGCCGGCAACGATGGCCGTGTCGGCAAAGTTAAAGACGTACCAATTGAAATGGATCGTTTGCGTGGTGATGTGAAACAGCACGAAGTCGGCGACCCCCTCATGCAGGAAGGCATCGATGCCATTGCCGATGGCGCCGCCGGTGATCAGGCCGAGCGCCACGGCGGTCAGCCGCGACGGCGTGCGCGCGAGCCACGCCCACAGCAGCACGATCGCGGCTGCCTTGACGGCGATGAGGGCCCATTGGCCGAGCGCGCCCTCCTGCGGGAACAGGCCGTAGCTGATGCCCTTGTTCCAGACCAGCACGAGGTCGAGGAACGGCGTGAGGCGCACCGGAACCCGGGCGGCGATATCGAACACGTAGAGGAGCCAGAGCTTGCTGGCCTGGTCGATCGCCGCGGTCGCGGCGGCGACCGCCAAGCCGAGGCCAGTGAGCCGTCCCCAAACCATCGGGATCACTCCGCCGCCAAGTGCCGCGCGTCCCATTCGCGCAGCGCCCGCGCGTCGCGCGGCGACACGTCCGGATAGGCCGGGTCGGCGCCGATCGTGGTGAGGATTTTCCAGGAGCGCGCGCATTTGCGCCCCTGCGCCAGCGCGACCTCGACCGCCACGCCCGGCACGTCGTCGAGCCGAAATGCAGACGGCGGTCCCTCGCCCTTGACCAACGTGGCCGCCGAGGTGATCGCGACTTCCGCCAGATCGACGTCGCGCAAGGCCGCGAACAGGTCCGGATCGGACACATGGACGATGGGTGCTGCTTCGAGCGGGGAGCCGATGCGCTTGCCGGCGCGCTCGATCTCGATGGCGCCGGTGATGACGCGCCGCGCCTGGCGCACCTTGCGCCACTTCTCGGC
>DATDGG010000040.1:0-1887 GCA_036522235.1 Xanthobacteraceae bacterium | reverse complement strand
GCCGCCCAGCACGCGACCCGCGATCACGACGCGGCCGCCGCCGCGGGCTTCTATCGCTCGGCGCTGCGGGGCGATCCGCGCAACAACGAATTGCTCGACCGCACCTTCCTGTCGGTGCTGCTCAACGGCGACGTCGAGGAGGCGGTTCGTCTCGCCGACCGCGTTCTGCAGGTCGACAAGGAGGACCGCATCGCCCGCCTGGTGCTGGGCGTGCGCGCCATCAAGCAGAAGCAGTACCCGGTCGCGCGCCAGCAATTGGCGCAATCGGTCCGCGGCCCGATCACCGATCTCGCCGCCGCCCTGCTGGCAGCCTGGACGCAGGGCACTCCCGCCGAGGCCAAGGCGGCGGTCGATTCGATCGACAAGCTGTCGGGTCCGGACTGGTACGGCATCTTCAAGGATCTGCATGCCGGCATGATCCTTGACCTCGCCGGCCAGAAGAAGGACGCCGGCAAGCGCCTGGAGCATGCCCACCAGCTCGACCCCACCGCGCTGCGGGTGGTGCAGGCCTATGGCAGCTATCTGTCGCGCAACGGCAGCAAGGACGACGCGCTGAAGAACTTCAAGGCGCTGGACGAGCAGCTGCCGCGCCATCCGCTGATCACCGATGCGATCGCCGACATCAGTGCCGGCAAGAAGCTGCCGTTACTCGCCGACTCGCCGCAGGCCGGCGCGGCCGAAGTTCTCTATGGGCTCGGCGCGGCGCTCGGCCGTCGCGGCGGCGAGGATCTCGGCCTGATCTATCTGCAGCTCGCGCTTTATCTGCAGCCCTCGCATCAGCTGGCGCTGCTGTCGCTCGCGGATCTCTACGAAGGGCTCAAGAAGCCCGAGCTCGCCATCAAGACCTATGAGCGGATGCCGCCCAACTCGCCGCTGGAGCGCAGCGCGCTGATCCAGCGCGCCATCGATCTCGACGGCTCCGACCGCAGCGGCGAAGCCAAGACCGACCTGCAGAAGCTGATCTCGGCGGCGCCGACCGACGTCGAGGCGATCACGGCGCTGGCCAATATCGAGCGCGGGCGCAAGGAATTCGCCGAATGCGGGGAAACCTTCTCGAAGGCGCTGGCGGTCACGCCGGTGCCCGACAAGTCGGCATGGACGCTGTTCTACTACCGCGGCATCTGCTTCGAGCGCTCGAAGCAGTGGCCGAAGGCCGAGGCCGATCTCAAGAAGGCGCTCGAGCTGTTTCCCGATCAGCCGCACGTGCTCAACTATCTCGGATATTCGTGGGTCGACAAAGGCATGAATCTCGACGAGGGCATGCGCATGATCACGCGTGCGGTCGAGCAGCGGGCGGACGACGGCTATATCGTCGACTCGCTGGGCTGGGCCTATTACCGGATCGGCAAATACGACGAGGCGGTCAAGCATCTCGACCGCGCCGTCGAGCTCAAGCCGGAAGACCCGACCATCAACGATCACCTGGGAGATGCCTATTGGAAGGTCGGCCGCGTGCTCGAAGCAAAATTTCAATGGGCGCATGCGCGCGACCTCAATCCGGAGCCCGAGGACCTGACCGTCATCCAGCAGAAGCTGAAGACCGGCCTGCCCGAGGACGCCTCCTCGGCGGCCGAGGCCGGCAAGGCGAAGAAGCCCGGGGGCGGCGGCTGAGCCGAAGGTGCCGACGGCCCGCGTCGAGCGCGCGCCCGCCAAGGTCAATCTGACGCTGCGGGTGCTGGGCCGCCGCGCCGACGGTTATCATGAGATCGAGAGCCTGGTGGTGTTCGCCGCGGTCGGCGACGCTTTGGCGTTCACGCCCGGCAAGAGCCTCGCGCTCGCGGTGCGCGGCCCAACCGCCTCCGCCGCCGGCCAGGACGCCGACAATCTGGTGCTCAAGGCGGCGCGTGCGCTGGCGGAGCGGATCGAAGGCCTCCGGCTCGGCCGCTT
>DATDGG010000039.1:0-14903 GCA_036522235.1 Xanthobacteraceae bacterium | reverse complement strand
CGCCGTGATGACCCCGGTCAAGGTCAGCGGCTCGGTGGTGGAGCGGGCCACGCTGCACAACTCCGACGAGGTCGCGCGCAAGGGCGTGCTGATCGGCGACATGGTGGTCCTGCGCAAGGCCGGCGATGTGATTCCCGAGGTCGTCGCCCCGGTGGCGGACCTGCGGTCCGGCGGCGAGCGCGCATTCGAGTTCCCTTCACACTGCCCGGACTGCGGCACCGAGCTGACCCGTGAGACGGGCGAGGGCGAGGGTGGCGCGGGCGGGAAGCTGTCAGTGGACTGGCGCTGCCCGAACACCGCGTCATGCCCCGCGCAGCTGCGCGAGCGGCTCTTTCACCTGGCGTCGCGCAGCGCGCTCGACATCGAGGTGCTCGGCTACGAGGCGGTCGTCGCACTGCTCGACTGCGGGCTGGTGGCAGACGAGGGCGACCTGTTCGCGCTGACCCCGGAGAAGCTCGGGACCTGCGCGTTCTTCGTTAACGCCCGTTGCCCTGCGGATCGAACACCAGCACGTCGGCGCGCTCGGCCTCGATGCCCCAGCCGGCGCCCGGCGGCATCTCCTGCTCCCATTTCCGCAGCGCCGCCGGATCGAGCCTGCCCATGCCCTCGCCGTTATTGGTGGCGGAGCCGACCGAGACGAACATCTTGGTTCCGTCCTTGGAAAAGACCACGTCGCGGGTCGAATGACCGCCCCGCGCCGGAAGCTCCGGCACGATGGTTTGCGGCGCGCCGCGTGCCTTCAGGTCGCCGTCCCGATAGGCGAAGCGCACGACCGAATCGATGTTGGCCACATAGACCCATTCGGGATTGAGCGCCGGGTAGAACGCGATGCCGAACGGACCATGCAGGCCGCTCGCGAACACTTCGTTGGCGCTGACCGCCTGGCCGTTCTCGGCCGGCCGCAGCACGCGAACGCGGCCGGCTCCGGTCTCGGCCACGAAAATATCGCCGTTGGGCGCGACCCGCAGCAGGCGCGGCGCGGCGAGACCACTGGCGATCTGCTTGACCTCGAAGCCTTGCGGAACCTCGAGCTTGGCGCCGGCGGGCGGGCGAACCACCCGCGAGCCGTTGCCGACCGAAGGTGACGCATAAGGGGCGGGCAGCGCGTCGGCGCTGATGTGCCGCCGTTTGCCGGGCGCATCGTCGTGCCAGGAGCCGAACGCCGCCGCGCCCGCGAGCACCGGTGGCGCTGCGTCTTGGGCGTAACCGGCGGCGCCGAGGCCGAGCAGCGCCGCCAAGGCGGCGCACAGCGGCGTGAAGCTTGATCCTCTTGACACGGTCGCCCTCCTGCGGCGGCAGAAATTTTCGTTTCGCCAATTCTACACGAGCAATTCTACACGAGCCCGATGGTTCCTTTGGGTCACAAGGGCGTGCCCTGCGCGCACCGGCGGAAAAAAACGGGGCGGGCATCGAGCCCGCCCCGGAGATCCGGATCCAAGCGCAGGGAGGGGACGCGGATCCGGTCCTGGGTCAGCTGGTCGCGAGCGGCAGCGCCACGTAGTGCGTGCCTTGGTCCGACTTCACCTGCATCAGCACGCTGCGCTTGCCGGCCTTGCGCAACTCGGCGAGCTGCTTCTGCACCTCGGCGGGCGTCGAGACCGAAGTGCCGCCCACATTGGTGATCACATCGCCGGTCTTGATGCCGTGCTCGGCGGCCGGACCATTGGGATCGACACCCGTCACCACCACGCCGCGGTCACCGGCGCCGGTCGCACTGGCCGGAGCGAGCGTGAGCCCGAGCCGCGCCGAAGATTGCGCGCGGTCCTCCTGGGGGGAGCCCGCTTGCGCTTGCTTCTGCTGGTCAGCCATCTGGCCGAGCGTGACATTGATGGTCTGCTGGCCGCCCTCGCGGATGAGGCCGAGCTTGATCGATGAGCCGGGGCTCATGGTTCCGATCTTCTGGGACAGCTCGCGCGCATCCTTCACCGAGGTGCCGTCGAGCGAGACGATGACGTCACCCGCCTTGACGCCGGCTTGGGCGGCCGGGCTGCCGGATTGCGGCTCGGCGACCAGCGCGCCCGCAGTCTGCTTGAGGCCGAGTGCATCCGCCACGTCCGCGGTCACCGGCTGGATCTGCACGCCGAGCCAGCCGCGGGTGACATGGCCGTTGTCCTTGAGCTGCGCGATCACGTTCTTCGCGGTCGCCGCCGGGATGTCGAAGCCGATGCCGACCGAGCCGCCGGAGGGGGAGAAGATCGCGGTGTTGATGCCCATCACGTTGCCGTCGGTGTCGAAGGTCGGTCCACCGGAATTGCCGCGATTGATCGGCGCGTCGATCTGGATGTAGTCGTTGGCGCTGCCGATATCGCGCCCGGTCGCCGACACGATGCCGGCCGTGACGGTGCCGCCGAGCCCGAAGGGGTTGCCGACCGCGACCGCCCACTCGCCGATGCGCGGCGCGTGATCGGAGAACTTCACATAGGCGAAGCTGCCGCCCTCGACCTTGATGAGCGCAAGGTCGCTGCGCGGGTCGGTGCCGACCACATTGGCGGTATGGATCGCGCCGTCGTCGGTCGTGACCGTGACGGTCTTGGCATGGTCGACCACGTGGTTGTTGGTCACCGCATAGCCGTCGGTCGAGATGAAGAAGCCGGAACCTTCACCGGTCACCGCGCGGCGTTGCTGCTGACCAAATTGCTGGCCGAACTGCTGGTCCCCGAACTGGCGGAAGAACTTCTCCATCGGCGAGCCGGGCTGCAGCGGGCTCGGACCGTCGCCGTCGTCGGTGTTCTGCGCGGTCTGCTCCATCTTGACGCGGACCGAAATGACCGCCGGCTTCACCTTGGCGATCAGATCCGCGAAATCGGCGGGATGCTGCAAGGTCGTTTCGGCGGCCTGCACCTGGTTGGACCAGGCCGGAAGCGTGATCTGCTTGAAGCCCGACGGCCCGCCGAGCAGGACCGCGACGGCGAGGGCCGCGACCGACCCCATCAGCGCAACGCGCCGCGGCGAAACACGCCGGCCCGGTGCGGGGCGCTCGATGCTTGATTCATTCATGGTTCGTCTCCTTGAGATTTCTGTTGCGTGAGCGTGCCGCTCGGGCACCGCCTGCCGCCTATAATTGGCGAACGATTCTTGCCGTCTCCCGTCGAACAAATTAATCCTTGTTAATGTTGGAGAGCCGCCGCGCCGGCTGGCGCGCCCGTCCGCAAATGCTGCGGATCGTCTTCAGTCATCGAGCGCTGCGACAAACTGTCGGGCCACGGCCGGCGCGCCCGCCGCATGAGCACGGATTGTTGTAGATGCGCGAGACGCGCGGGATCGGGGCCGGCCGGGCGCATGCAAGCAAAGAAAAACCCCGCCACGAGGGCGGGGTTGAAGAAGTCTTAAGATCGTCTACCCGGCTATGGACGGCGGGGGCACCCTAGTCCGACCGGGGACCTCATTTGGGTATCGGCTCGCCGACATTAAGGCAACTTAACAAATCGTAAAAAAGCAAGCCGGTGCCGAATCTCTCACCAGCAGTGGTACTCGGATGTTCACACCCCGCCTGGTGCGACGTAGCAATAGACCTGTCCCTGATTGCCGATGAAAATGATTCCGTGGCCGGTCGGGTTGCCCCGGTCCCACTTCATTTTCTGGTTGGGGACGTTGATGCGCGTGCCGCTCGGTATCACGCCTTTGCCGTCTGTAATTACCGCTACGTAATGATCGCCATCAACTTCGAAGGTATCGGCCTCGAAAGCATCGGCTTCGCCGCAGCACGACATGTAGGGGTTGTCGGGCTGCATCAAGCTCTGAAACCACTCGCGCAGGGCAACCGGTGAGTTCCCCCATTGCCCATTGTCTCTCGCCAACGCGGTACTGGAAAGCAGAAGCAAAAGTGCCACGTAGCGCATGCTTGACCTCCTCAATGGTATCGCGACCAGAGCCAAGCAATAGTCGTACCAAGTCGAGGAGTTGCGGCGGTCTATGGTCCTAGGCCGATGCCAATGGTCCCGGGGCCGATGCAACGCAGCATGGGTGCTGCGCTCTGGCCGCAGGCCGAAACAGTGGGGACAAGGACCGCCTTCCCCCCTTGGCGCGATTGCCCGACTCGCGCGGAGGGTGCTAAATTACCGCCGTTGAGTGGTGGCGGCAGTCGCAGCAGTGGCTGCGCAAGGGTGGCGTCCCATGCAGTGTTTTGTTTGCGGCGAGCAGATGCGGGTGGTGCTGGTCGAGCCGCATGTCGTTGACATGCGCGGGTTCGAGCTGCGCACCTTTCAGTGCGTCGGCTGCGGCGATCTGGAGAAGCGCCCGGTCTTCGACCGCACGCTGTCGCCGGGCGCTCCCGTTTCCAATGCTCCCCTTCACATGCCGGAAGCGATCGCGCCGCCGCCGCCCCCGCCGCAAGCGCCGGCGGCGAGCAACAGGGTCAGGTCGCTCATCGGGGGCCTGGTCAGGCTGCGCGGCAGCACGCCGCATCCGTGATCGCCTCTTAACCTCCCCCTGAAAGGGGGAGGACGACCCGCGAGGCGGGTCGAGTGGGGGTTGCGCCACAAGCACTGAATCCACTGGGAGGCGTAACCCCCACCCGGCTCGCTGCGCGAGCCACCCTCCCCCTTTCAGGGAGAGGGAAGATCAGTGCCTCACGTCACTTTGGCGGCCAGCGCGGGAAGGCCGCGAAGCCGTCGCGGTTCGGCATTTTCACCTTCGGCAGCGATTGCGCGTCGAGCACCTCGTCCGCTCCGATGACGCCGTTGAGAGTGAGGATGTAGGCGGCGACCGCATAGACTTCGTCGTCGGTCAGCGATTTCGGCCGGTCCCAGGGCATGGCGCGGCGCACATAATCGAACAGCGTGGTCGCGTAGGGCCAATAGCTGCCCACGGTCTTCACCGGTGCCTTGTCGGGCGCGATCGTGCCGGCGCCGCCGACCAGGCGATCGTTGGGCCTGCCCTCGCCCTTTTCGCCATGGCAGGCTTGGCACTTGGCCGAAAAGACGGCCTCGCCTTGCGCAACAGTTCCCTTGCCGGGCGGCAGGCCGGCGCCGTCCGGTCCGATGCTGATGTCCCAGGCGGCGAGGTCCTGCGCGGTCACCGGCTTGCCGAAATGCGGCGCATCGTCGGCCGCCATGGCGGGCGCGGCCGGGACCAGCATGATCGTGGCGGCGCACAGCGCGAAGCGCTCAAGCAAACACATTGAGCGCCTCCCCGTTCTGCTCGATCCGCCAGCTCGCGACCGCGTTGTAGTGGTAGTTGCCGCGCAGCCCGCGCTCGGCGACGAATTGCGCGCGCGAGGGCTGCACCATGCCGGTGTCGTCGGTGGCGCGGCTTTGCAGCACGGCGGGACCGCCGTTCCACTGCCACGGCGCGCGGAACCGCGTCAGCGCCTTGGGCAGGACCGGCTCCTGCAAGGCCGCGGGCGCAAAGCTCTGCCCGCCATCGGCCGAGACCTCGACCTGGCGGATGCGGCCGTTGCCGGACCAGGCCAGGCCCGAAATCTCGTAGAAGCCGGGTCCCTTGAGGGTGAGGCCGGGCGAGGGCCGCGTGATGATCGACTTCACCTCGATCGGGAACACGAACTGCCAGGCTTTGTCCTCCTTGAGCAGGATCGTGTATTTGGAGGTTTCGTCCTTGGTCATGATCGGCGCGTCGACGAGCTTGAGCCGGCGCAGCCATTTCACGTTCATGTTGCCCTCGAAGCCCGGCAGCAGCAGCCGCAGCGGATAGCCGTTGGCGGGCCGCACCCGCTCGCCGTTCTGGTAGAGGCACACGAGCGCGTCATCGAGCGCCTTGGCGATGGGGAAGCTGCGGCTCATGCCGGAGGCGTCGGCGCCTTCGGCCAGCACCCATTTGGCGCGCGGATCCACGCCGGCTTCGTCCAGCAGGGTCGAGAGCTTGACGCCGGTCCAGTCCGAGCAGGAGAGCAGGCCGTGGATCGCCTGCACATTGAGCGGCTGCGCCTGCGCCGTATAGAGCGCGCCGCTGTTGCCGGCGCATTCCAGGAAGGCGATGCGCGAGGTGCGCGGATAGCGCGACAGGTCCTCGAGCGAGAACACCAGCGGCTGCTTGACCAGCCCATGGACGAGGAGGCGGTGCTGCTCGGGATCGATATCCGGCACGCCCGAATGGCTGCGCTCATAGTGCAGCCCGCTCGGCGTGATGGTGCCGTCGAGCAGATGGTGCGGGGTGCGCGAGCTGCCGACGCCCGGCGTTGCCGGATTGGCGGGCGGCGCCCAGGTCCGTGCCACCTTGCTCTCGAAATGCGAGGGCTGGCCATAGGCCGTGAAGTCCCCGCCCGGCTCCTTCGACCAGCGCGGTACGGCAAGCGGTTCGGCCAGCGCGCCCGAGGCGCTCGCCCCGATCCCGGCCGCGCCCGCGAGGAGCGTGCGCTCGAGAAAAATGCGCCGGTTGAGAATGCCGTTGCCAGCGACATGTTCGCCGAACGGCTGGTCTTTGCGTCTCCTGCCCATGGATGCCCTCCTTGGCGAGGTTGTAAACGTCATCCTACGAAGCGTAGCCTGATTGGGGCGCGAGTGAAATCGCCTCGTTGGCATTTGGCCCTGCGCGGATTGCGCCCGCGCCATGCGATTTCACGGCAGGTGGCCGCCCTCGACCAGTTGGGCCAAATCTGTTAGGTGCGGTCGCGCGGGAGCCAGCATGAAAATCACCGGGCAGGTCAGGGTCAAGGCGCCACGCGCCGCCGTCTATGAGGCGTTGCGCGACGCGCGCTTCTTTGCCTCGTGCGTCGATGGCGTGCGCGATCTCGCCGAGATCGCGCCTGATCGTTACAGCGCCACCTTGGAGACCAAGGTCGCCTATATGTCGTTCCGCTTCGCGGTGACGGTCGAGCTTACGCGCGCGGAGCCGCCGCGCGAGATCGAGGCCAAGGTCGAGGGCACGCCGCTCGGCATCGTCGGGCGCCTGACCGCAACCGCGCTCACCACCTTGAGCGAAGCCGGCGAGGAGACGCATATCGATTACGCGGTCGATTCGACCTTGACCGGCAAGCTCGGCAGCCTCGGGCAGCCGGTGCTGCGGGCCAAGGCCAAGGAGATGGAACGCCAGTTCGCGGCGCGGCTGCAGGCGGCCTTCGACCGCACCGGCGCCGAGGCCATCCGATGAGCCCATTCGAGCTCGCCGAGCCGGCCTCGCTCGCCGAGGCGATCAAGCTGCTCGATCCGCAGGATTCCTCCATTCGCCCGATCGCGGGCGGCACCGCGCTGATGCTGATGATGAAGGCCGGCGTGTTTCGTCCCACCAGGCTTGTCAGCCTGCGCGCCGTCAAGGAGCTCTCGGCGATCGCCACGCAAGCCGACGGCGCGCTTAGGATCGGCGCCATGACGCCGCTCTCGATGCTCGAGCGCTCGGCCGCCATGCTGGCCCATGCGGGCGTCGTGACCCAGACCTTGCGCACGCTCTCCAATGTGCGGGTGCGCAATGTCGCGACCGTGGGCGGCCATCTCGCTCATGCCGACCCGCACATGGATTTGCCGCCGGTGCTGATCGCGCTCGGCGCCCATGTCGTTGTGGCAGGCCCGGAGGGCGAGCGCACCATCCCGGTCGAAGATCTGTTCGCCGGCTATTTCGAGACCGTACTGCGGCGCGACGAGCTGATCACCGCACTGGTGGTGCCGGGGCAGGGCGGGCGCCGCGCCGCTTATCTTAAATGCACCACCCGCGCGGTGCACGACTGGCCGGCGCTCGGCGTTGCGGTATCGCTCGACGGCGATTCCGTCGGCGCCGCCCGGATCGTGGTCAGTGCCGCGACCGAGAAGCCGATCCGGCTCGCGGGCGCGGAAGCAGCGTTACGCGACGGCGGCCACGATGACGCTGCGCTACGCCGCGCCGGCGATGCGGCGGCGGACGAAGCGGAGACGACCAGCGATGGCCAGGGAACGGCCGCCTACAAGCGTCAGCTCGTGCGCGTCTATGTGCGGCGCGCGCTCGCGGCGGCGCTCGGCCGCGGCGGAGCGCACTGATGGCGGCGATGGGCAGCGGGCAGGTCGGGCGCTCGGTGCGTCGCCTGGAAGGCGCCGCCAAGGTCACCGGCCGCGCCGAATACGTGCACAATCTGCGCCTGCCCGGGATGCTCTACGGCAAGATCGTGCGCAGCACCGTCCCGCATGGGCGCATCCGCGCCATCGATACGGAAGCGGCGCGCGCGCTGGCCGGCGTGCACCGGGTGGTGACCATCGCGGACATTCGCGCGGTCGTGCCGGAGCCGTTCTACGGACCGGCCTTTCACGATCAGCCGATCCTCGCGGTCGACAAGGTGCACTATGTGGGTGAGCCGATCGCGGTGGTGCTCGCCGCCGATCCGCACATCGCCGACGCGGCCGCGCAGCTCGTGGTCGCCGACTACGAGGAACTTCCCGCCGTCTACGACGAGGTCGAGGCCATGACCTCGGCCGCGATCGTGCACGACGTGCTCAAGCCCGCCGGCACCTTCCCGGATCTCAAGCATCTGCAGGGCCGCCATGACACCAATGTGGCGCTCGATTTCCATCTGCGGCGCGGCGATCTCGCGAAGGGCTTTGCCGAGGCCGATCACGTCTTCGAGCATACGTTCCGCACCCAGCAGGTCCTGCACCTGCCGCTCGAGCCGTTCGTGTCGGTCGCGGAGGCGAGCGGCGGCGCCGATGACGGGCGGCTCACCATCCATACGGCGTCGCAGTCGCCGTCCTTCGTGCGCATCGAGATCGCGCGGCTGCTCGGCTGGCCGGAGAACCGGGTGCGGGTCAAGGTGCCGTATCTGGGCGGCGGCTTCGGGGCCAAGCTCTATATCAAGCTCGAGGCGCTGGTGGCGGCGCTGGCGCTGGTGGTGCGGCGGCCGGTGAAAATCTCGCTCACCATGGAGGAGCAGTTCTACACCCTGACCAAGCATGCCAGCACCTTTCGCATCAAGAGCGGCGTCAAGGACGGGCGCATCACGGCGCGGCAATGCGAGGTGTGGTGGAACGGCGGCGCCTATGCGGATATCGGGCCGCGCATCACCCAGAAATCGGGTTTCACCGCGCCTGGCCCCTACGACATCGAAAATGTGCACATCGATTCCTATTCGCTCTACACCAATCTGACGCCCGCCGGGGCGTTGCGCGGCTTCGGCATTCCGCAGCTCGTCTTCGCCTATGAGAGCCACACCGACATGATGGCGCGCTCGCTCAAGCTCGATCCGGTCGAGTTCCGCCGCGCCAATATTTTGCGCGAGGGCCGCCCGCAGGCGACCGGCACGCTGATGCAAGACGCCGCCATCGCGGCGGTGCTCGACCGCCTGGCGGCGCGGATGAACTGGGGCAAAGCCTTCGAGCGCGGCAGCGGCACGACCAGGCGCGGGCGCGGCATCGCCATCGGCTTCAAGGCCTCGATCTCGCCCACCACCTCGATTGCCATCGTCAATGTGGCGGCGGACGGCAGCGCCACGCTTTATTGCAGCACCGTCGACATGGGCCAGGGCTCCGATACCGCAAACGCGCAGCTCGTGGCTGAAGTGCTCGACATCAAGGCCGAAGCCGTCACGGTCGTACATCCCGACACCGACGTGACGCCCTACGACATGGCGACGCTCGGCTCGCGCTCCCTGTTCCACATGGGCAACGCCGTCAAGCTCGCCGCCCAGGACGCTCGCGACAAGATCGCGGCGCTCGCCCGCGAGCTCGGCCTGCCGGAAGGCAGCAACGTGCCGGTCGCCGAGCTGTTCCAGAAGAAATACAAGATGCAGGCCGGCAACATCATCGGCATCGGCAGCTATATCCCCCCCTACGCGCCGCCGGACCACGACACCGGCCAGACCCCCAATGCCACGCCCTACTGGATGGTGGGTGCCGCCGGCGCCGAGGTCGCGGTCGACACCGAGACCGGCCAGGTACGGGTCACGCGGCTCGTCAACGTCGCCGATGTCGGGCGGCCGATCAATCCGCGCATCGTCGAGACGCAGCTCTCCGGCGCCGCCATCATGCAGCTCGGCTTTACCATGCAGGAGAAGATCGAGCTCGACGGCGGCCAGATCGTCAATGCCTCGCTCGCCGACTACAAGATTCCAAGCCTGCTCGATATTCCAACCGACATCCAGAGCGAGGCGGTCGAGGCCGAGCAGCAGTCCGGGCCGTTCGGCGCGAAGGGAGTGGGCGAGAGCGGCACCTTCGGGGTCTCGCCCGCGATCGCCAATGCAATCGACGACGCGGTCGGGGTGCGGTTGACCACGCTGCCGCTCACCGCCGAGACGCTCTACCGGGCGCTGCGCGCCGCCGCGAACGAGCCGCTGGAGGATTAGCGTGAAGCGCACGATTCATTTCACGCTCAATGGCGCGCCGGTCGAGGCCGACATCGCGCCGCATTGGAATCTGGTCGAGCTGCTGCAGCGGGAATTCGATCTGTTCGGCGCGCGCGAAAGCTGCGCCCAGGGCCTGTGCGGCTGCTGCACCGTGTTGGTCAACGGCACGGCCGTGTCCGGCTGCCTGTTTCTCGCCGCCTTCGCGGACGGCGCCGAGGTGGTGACGATCGAGCACCTTGCCGGCGGCAAGCTCGACCCGGTGCAGGAAGCGTTTCTCGAATGCGGCGCCTTCCAATGCGGCTTCTGTACGCCCGGCTTCGTGCTGATGGCGCGCGAGCTCCTCCGCGCCCATCCGGACCCCGACGACGACGAGATTCGCCACTATCTCGCCGGCAACCTCTGCCGCTGCGCCGCCTATCCGGAAATCGTAGAGGCGGTGAAATTGGCCGCGCGCAACATGCGGAAAGGCGCATAGTAGAAAGCACGATTACATCAATCCGTTCGTCATGGCCGGGCTTGTCCCGGCCACCTACGCCTTGCTCGCGGCGCGGAGACGTGGATGCCCGGCACACAAGGGCGTTTACGCCCGTCTTCGCGGGCTAAGGCCGGGCATGACGATGGAGGGACCAGGGAGGACACACGATGCAAAGCGTCACCACCGCCGGCCACGCGCCGTGGCACAGCACGCTGACCGGCAACCAATGGAAGACCCTCATTGCCGCCAATCTGGGCTGGATGTTCGACGGCTATGAGACCTTCGCGCTGATCCTCACGGTCGGCGTCGCGTTGCGCCAGCTGCTCGATCCCGCGCAATACCCGCAGATCCCGGCCTATGCCGGAACCGTCATCGCGGTCACCCTGCTGGGCTGGGGCATCGGCGGAATCATCGGCGGCGTTCTGGCCGACTATCTGGGTCGCCGCCGGACCATGATCTACGCCATCCTGGCCTATTCGCTGATCACCGGCTTGAGCGCGCTCGCCTGGGATTGGGTCTCGTTTGCGGCGCTGCGGTTCCTGGTCGGCATCGCGATCGGCTCCGAATGGTCGACCGGCGCGTCGATCACCGCCGAGGTGTGGCCCGATCACGCCCGCGGCAAGGGCGCCGGCCTGATGCAATGCGGGCTCGGGATCGGGTTCTTCTTGGCCTCGCTGGTCTGGCTCTTCGTGAGCGCGTTCGGACCGGGTGCATGGCGCATCATGTTCCTGATCGGCATTCTTCCGGCTCTGTTCGCGCTGTGGGTCCGCATCGGCATTCCCGAATCGCAGCCCTGGGAGCGCACCAATGAAAGCCGCCGCCTTGCCCGCGAGCGCCAGCAGGGCGGCGCGACGCTGGGCGAGGACGAGCGGGCGCTGACGCGCTTTACGCTCGCGGATCTGTTTGCCGATCCGCAGAACCGCCGGCACGCGCTCCTCGCCTTTCTGCTGTCGCTGACCACCACGCTGGCCTGGTGGGGCATTTCCACCTGGGTGCCGCCCTATATCGGATCGGTCGCCGCCAAGGCCGGCCTGCCGGCGCAGCAATGGGCGAGCTATGCGGGTATGACCTACAATTTCGGCGCCATCCTGGGCTATGCGAGCTTCGGCTTCCTGGCCGACCGGTTCGGCCGCAAGCCCATGACCATGCTGTTCTTCGCCGTGGCGCTGGCGCTGACGCCGGTCCTGTTCCTGTGGACGCAGGACGTCATGCTGCTGCTCCTGGTCGCGGCCATCAACGGCTATTTCAGCCTCGGCCAATATTCGTGGATGCCGGTCTGGCTGCCCGAGCTGTTTCCGACCCGCATCCGCGCCACCGGCATGGCCTTCGTGTTCAACGCGCCGCGCTTCATCGCCTTCCTCGGACCGCTCTTGGCCGGCACCTTGATTGTGTATTTCGGCGGCTTCGGCTATGCGGCCACCATCGTGGCCTCTATCTACGTGCTCGGCTTCGCGGCGGCGCCGTTCCTGCCGGAAACCAAGGGAAGGCCGCTGCCGGCTTAAGCTTTTGGGAAAATGAAATCATGATTGAACGCAAGCCGGTTGCCTTCGGCGATCTGCGCGGCTGGATCGCCGCCCTCAAGGCTTACGACGAGCTGGCCGAGATCGATGCCGAGGTGGATTGGAACATCGAGCTCGGCACCATCATGCGGCTGGCGCAGGGCCCCGGCACCGGGCGGGCGATGCTGTTCAACAACATCAAGGACTACAACAAACCGGGCAGCCGCTGCCGGCGCGTATTCGGCTCCGCGCTCAACAATTATCGGCGCATCGCCATCATGCTGGGCCTGCCGCCCGACACCCATCCGCGCGAGCTGGTCAAGGTCGGCCGCAATATTCTCGAGGGGACGATTGCGCCGAAGATCGTCAAGAGCGGCCCCGTGAAGGAGAACATCGTCACCGGCAAGGATATCGATCTCACCGAGCTGCCGGTGCCGTACTGGAACCGCATGGACGGCGGGCGCTATCTCATCACCTACGCGGGCGTGGTGAGCAAGGACCCGAAGAGCGGCGTGATGAATGTCGGCGTCTATCGCGGCATGCTCGCGGGCCGCGACAAGATTCCGATCCTGATGTGGCGCGCCCAGCATATCGGCCATCACGTCACCGCGTGGCTGGCGGAAGGCAAGAAGGAAATGCCGATCGCGGTCGCCATCGGCTGGGAGCCCTCGCTCGGCTTCTGCGCCGGCTCGCCCGTGCCCAAGGGAACCTGCGAGTACGACGTGATGGGCGCCATGCGCGGGGCGCCGGTCGAGCTGGTCAAATGCGAGACCGTCGACCTCCATGTGCCGGCCGCCGCCGAGATCGTGATTGAGGGCTATCTCGGGCTCGAGCCCGACAGCTACATGATGGAAGGCCCCTATGCGGAGTTCACCGGCTATCTGGCGAGCGAGCGCTCGCCCAAGCCGACCATCCGGGTGACCGCCATCACCCACCGCAACGATCCAATCCTGCGCGGCACCATCGAAGGCTGCCTGCCCGGCAGCTATTCGGAGAACGCGGTCGGCTCCTCGATCATGCGCGCCGCCACCGCCTGGAACGTGCTCGACCGCTCGGGCGTGCCGGGCATCACCGATGTGTGGTGCCCGCCGGTGCAGGCCGGCATCAACGTTCTGGTGCGCATGCAGCAGACCTATCGGGGCCAGGCCAAGCAGGCCGCCAATGCGCTCTGGGGCTCGACCGCCGCCCATGTGCGCTACAAGCACGTCACGGTCGTGGACGACGACATCGACATTCACGACTACGCGGCGGTCGACTGGGCGATCGCGCACCGGGTCAATGCCGGCGAGAACGACATCGTCATCATGCCGGGCACCTTCGGGCTCGGGCTTGATCCCTCGACCCGCCGGCGCGACCGCAACCCGGCTTTGTTCGGCACCGGCAAATGGAACCGGGTGCTGATCGATGCCACCATGAATCTCGACTACGATCCCGACCCCGATCTCGGCGGTGCGCGCTTCCCGCCCACGGTCTGGCCGGCCGAAGAGGACGTCGCCGCCGCCAAGGCGCGCTGGCGCGAGCTCGGCCTGGACAAGAAGCGGTAAGCAGTCGGCGTGACCCTTCGCATCGGCACCTCGGAACGCGACGGCACCTTTCACAGCCAGGGCTGCGCGCTGGCGACGATCCTGGAGCGGCAGGCGCGGCTCGCGCCCGTCGTGGTGCTGGAATCCAAGTCCGCGAGCGTCGACAACGCCAGGCGCCTGCAGGCCGGCGAGATCGAGCTCGGCTTCATGGCCTCGAACTGGATCGGCCGCGCCCGCAACGGCGAGGCGCCGTTCGGCGAGCCGATCGATCTACGCATGGCCGCGCCCATGAATGCCGGTCCGCTGTTCTTCATTGCGCGGGCCGGCGCGCCGATCCGCACCGTCCGCGACTTGCGCGGCAAGCGCCTCGCGGTCGGCCTAGCGACCAGCGGGATGGTGCAACACGTGCACGCGATCTTGGGCGCGCTGGATTTGAGCTTTGCCGACTTCACCCCGGTCTATCTCGATTTTGCAGCCGGCGCGGATGCGCTCGCCGCCGGTGCGGTCGACGCCCAGTTCCAGTGCCCGATCCCCAACCAGGTGATGACCGACCTCGCGGCGCGCGTCGACTTGTCCGTCATCTCCTACGGGCCGGGCGAGATCGAGACGGTGATGCGGGCCGTTCCCGATTATCGAACGACCATCATGCGCGCCCATGCGATCCGCGGCCTTGCGCAAGACGTGGCGCAGCTCGCGGTGGTGAACGTGCTCGCCACCCACGCGCGTGTGGCGGAGGCGACGGTTCGCGACGTGGTCGCCGCGGTGGTCGAGGGAGCCGGCGAGCTCGGCCGCCTCAACCCGCTGTTTGCCGGCCTGCGGGATTTGTTTGAACCGCTGCGCCACGAGGGCCGCGCCGCGCTCGAGTTCGGCGGCGTGCCGCTGCATTCTGGTGCGCTGCAGGCCTATTGTGAGGCGGGGCTGCTTTGATTCTCGGAGCTTTGTCTCGCGCAAGCGAGCTCCCTCGCCCCGAAGGGGTGTATGGACCGGAGACATGGGTGACAGGCGTTCGGAGACATGGGTGACACTTGTCCGACTTGGGACGGTTGGACAAGGGGAACCTCGATGCCTTGGCAGGAGCTGTCGGTCATGGACCAGCGGGAGGAGTTCGTGAAGTTGGCGTTGGTCGCGGGAGCGAACAAGAGCGAACTGTGCCGGCGTTTTGGCATCAGTCGTAGCAAGGGCCACAAGTGGTTGAAGCGATACGCCGCCGCTGG
>DATDGG010000038.1:0-3109 GCA_036522235.1 Xanthobacteraceae bacterium | reverse complement strand
CGAAAACGGGATCGCCATCAGCATGGACGGCAAAGGCGCCTGGCGCGACAACGTCTTCGTCGAGCGGCTATGGCGAAGCGTAAAATACGAGGAGGTATATCTGCGAGCCTACGACGGCGTCAGCGAAGCGCGCGTTTCGATCGGCCGTTACCTCGATTTCTATAACCGCCGACGCCCACATTCGAGCCTTGACGGCAAGACGCCCAATCAAGCCTACTTCACCCCGCTGCCCCTCCGCTTGGCAGCCTAACCCTGGCAGAGGTTCCACTTATCGACGCGGAAAATCTGTTCAGATGACCGGAACCATCTCACGTCGCGGCTCAATCAGATCGAAACATGGTTTTCGATCCCACAGGGCCAATCACTCAACGGCGCCTCCTTCACCGCCGTCGAGCAACTGCAGGAGCACATCGATGCATTCATCGCAGCATACAACGAGACCGCCCAGCCATTCGCCTGGACCAAGAAAAAGGTCTACCAGCGGCGCTTCAAAAATCGCCATATCACTCAACTCTGATTCCGGGTCTGATTCCGGGCACTAATGTCGATCATCCAAGAGCTGGGCGACGATCCGATGAACCACATGACCTGCCAGATCACGGCGCTGTTCGACGAAGATCAGTCCAACGAGAACGCCCAGTTTGTACCGAAGTGGCGCGCCCGAGGAACGATGTGACGGCGCCGTGGCCCTCCCTCGGGAGGGCGTCAGCTGCAGGTGTTGATGACCACCTCGACGCGGCGGTTTTTCTGGCGTCCGTCGGCATTGTCGGTGCCGTCGGGGTTTTGGTTGGGCGCGATCGGCTTGCTCTTGCCGAAGCCGCGGGTGAGGAGGTCGCGGTCGGAGGCGCCGCGCGCGATGAGTGCCAAGCGGACCGCCTCGGCGCGGCGTTCACTGAGCCGCTGGTTATAGCTGTCGGTGCCGATGGCGTCGGTATGGCCCTCGACCATCGCGAGCTTGCGCGCGGCGGCGATGCGTTGCGAAAGCTCGGACAAGGCCGGATCGGCTTCCTGGCGAACCTCGGCGCGATCGAAGTCGAACAAGAAATCGGAGCCGACCCGCAGGCGCTCCTCGCACTTCGAGACGATGACCTCGACCGGCTTCTCGACGACCTTGGGGGGCGGGGGGACCTCGACCACCCTCGCCACCGCGACCGGCGGCGCTGGCGCGACCTTGGCGGCCTGCGGGGCCGGGCAGCCCGCCGGATCCGCGTTCGGCAGCGCCGTGCCGCTCATCACGACGCAGAACGTGCCGGTTTCGACGCCTTCGGCGATCAGCCGCAAGATGTGGCGCCCGGCGTGGTTGATGGCAAAGGCCTTGGTGGTGTCGTCCTTGTCGGCGAAGCCCTCGACCAGAGAAACCTTGTCCTCCGGCTCGGCACTGGCGTCGAGCAGCTCCAGCGTGAGGCGGCGGCGGTCGTGGCCGTGGGCGGCGACCTGCAACTGCGTCAACAGGCTGCCGGCTTCGAGATCGGCCGCCAGATAGTAGGTGGTCGATCCGCCGCCGCCCGGAAGCTTGCCGGTCACCACGGTGGCCACCGGGTCGAGCTTGGTCGGCCGCATGATCGAAGTGGACAGCTGGTCCGCGGCGGCCGGGGCCGCGCCCGCCAGCAGGGCGAGCACGGCGATTGATGCTGACGTGAGGTTCATGGACTGCCTCCCTTACTGAGCGCTGGCGAGCGCATCGCCGCCGAGCTCGACCTTGTACTTGGTGCCCTCGGTGCCGCGCACGGCGACGCGCATGACGTAATGGCCCGAGTGATTGATCGCGAAGTTGTGCGTGCCGTCGCTGTTGGGCGCGAAGGTCCGCTCGAGCTGGGTCTTGTCGACCGGCGCCCCGTCAGGACCGAGAATCTCGAGCATCATCCACTTGGTGCCGCCGAGCTCCTTACGCGCCGCCATCGACAGCTGGGTCATGAGCACGCCGGCCTTGAGATCAGCGTCGAAGTAGTAGGTCGTGGTGGTGCGGGCGGCCGGGAAGGTGCCGGTAATGACCGCGCTGGGGCCGATATGGGTGGGGTCGAGGAAGGAGTGGGAATAGCCCGACGCATCGACCGGGCCCGGCTGATGACCCGCGAACGCCGAGCCGCCGAACTCGACCCGATAGGTCGCGAGCTCCGGGCCCTTGGTGGTCAGGCGAACCGTGTAGCGGCCGGTGTGATTGATCTGCCAGTTGCGGGCATTGTCGCCGTCGTCGCTGAAGCTGGAATCGACCGCGTATTCCTCGATCTTGCTGCCGGAAGCGTCAAGCAAGGCCAGCCACAGACGCTTGGGCGCGTCGGGGCCCTTGACCCAGACCTGGCTCGCCAGCGTCCCGGCCTTGAGGTCGACTTCGAAATAATACGCGGTTTCGCCGGTCGACGCCGGATAATTGCCGTCGATGACGCCGTTAGCCGGCATTGGGCCGGGGCTCGTCACGTTGGTGGACAATTCCAGGGCGCCGGCCTGCGATAGCCACATTGCGCTGGCCACGGTCAGCAACAGCTGGGCCGATTGGTTGCGAGGCATTTTCGTCTCCATTCTGGAAGATGTTTGGCTCGAGTTGCGCGACCCTGATCGAATGCGGTCATGCGGGAGGTTAGACAATTCGGGTTAAATCCGGGTTCACGGTATCGCCGAGCAAGGTTAATCGCGCGCGCCCGGAACCGGTCGAATTTTCGGCGATTTGATTTTGCATACGGAAAGCAGCGGCCTAGGGCACGAATGCGTTTGTGTTGTTGATTGTTTCTCACGTCGAACCGAGCGGATCGATCGTCATTTGAAGCGGGTTTAACCGCAGGATTCGTGGACGCATCGACTCTGGCGGCGCCGGATGCAGCGGATGGGGATAGAAGCGCTCTATTGCCGGCCGCGCACGAGCAAGCCCGAGCCGGGGCACAAGATCTATCCGTGTCTACTGCGCGGCATCGAGATCCCGCGGCCAAACCAGGTGTGGGCGATGGACATCACCTACATTCCGATGGCGCGCGGCTTCGTCTACCTGGCGGTCGTGCTCGACTGGTTCAGCCGGCGGGTGCTGTCGTGGCGCGTCTCGATCACCATGGAGGCGGCCTTCTGCGTCGAGACGTTGGAGGAGGCCATGGCCAAGCGCAGCAAGCCCGAGATATTCAAC
>DATDGG010000037.1:0-7145 GCA_036522235.1 Xanthobacteraceae bacterium | reverse complement strand
CGTATCGGCATCAACCGGCAGGTGATGCAACGCGGCCGCGACCTCGGCAGCTATCTGGGGCCGCCGCCGGCGAACGCCGGGGGGCGCCGCAAGGCCGCGCGCCACTCTACGGCGGAAGCCGTGATGCGGGAGATCGCGGTGATGGATTTCTTGCAAAGTTAGCGCGTGCGCGCCCGGCTTTTTTTCGCTGCTGTCCGGCGCCTCACGCCCGCCTTCGCCTCCAGCACCGCGCAGACCGACGCCGTGTCGTCGGCGGCGTGGCCGGCCTTGAGCGCCGCATCGTAGATCGGCTCGCTCGCGGTGAAGAGCGGCGTTGGGCAGCGTAGTTCTTTGGCGAAATCGCCGATTACCTGCATGTCCTTCTGCCAGATCGCGACCTTCATGCTGGCATCGTCATAGCGGTTCTTCACCATCATGGGGGCGCGTAGCTCGAAAATGCGGGAATTGCCGGCACCGCTCATCACCATGTCGTAGATCACCTGCGGCGCAAGCCCGGCCTTCATGCCGAGCACCATGGCCTCGGCGGCTGCCACATTGTTGATGGCGACCAGCAGGTTCGCCACGTATTTCATGCGGCTGCCATTGCCGAGCGCGCCGAGGTCATGGGCGGCGCGCGCAAAGCCCGCAAACAGCGGGCGCAGCCGCCTGATGGCTTTGCGCTCGCCGCTCGCATAGACCACGATGTCCCTGGTCTTGGCCTGGGCGCCGGTGCCGCTGATCGGGCAATCGAGCATGACATGCCCGGCCGCCCCGAGGGCGCGCGCGGCCGCAAGCTTGTCGGCGAGCGCAAACGTGCCGGCTTCCACGATCACCAGCGGCCGCACGCGGGCCTTAACGATGGCGTCGACGGTTGCGGCGAGCGCAGACGGATGCGGCAGGCTGGTGATGATCGTTCGGACTTCGCCGATGAGATGACCGATATCGGCCGCGATCGTAATCCCGGCTTTGGCCAGCGCCCGCCGGCGCGATCGATCGATATCGTGACCGATCACGCGCCAGCCGTCGGCGACGAGGTTCTTGGCAAAGGCGCCGCCCATGATGCCGAGGCCGACGACGCCGACACTGCCTTTTGCCTTTGCGGCGCCCATGATGGGTTCTCCCCGGTAGTGGTTACGACGGTGGCTGATCTTGACGCAGATGGCAGGGCGGATTAGCGGAGCGTCATCCGCCGACCGGGCCTACCTACACCCGCCGGGTGACAGGTCCAACAAATCCCTATAGTCAATCGGGCCAGCAAAAACCCTCGGGAGCCGCCATGTCATCCCTGACGCTCGCGCAAGCCAGCACCATTCTGGAAACCGCCCTCAAGACCGGGCGCGAGGCCAAATTCGCGCCACTGACGGTTGCGGTGCTCGATGCCGGCGGTCACCTGGTGGCGTTCAAGCGCGAGGACAAATCCGGAATCCTGCGGTTCGATATCGCCTTCGGCAAAGCCTGGGGCGCGCTCGGCATGGGCTTCGGCTCGCGCACCTTGGCGGGGCGCGTGGGCCGCTCGCAGATGTTCTTCACCGCGCTCGCGGCCGCGAGCGAAGGCCGGTTCGTGCCGGTGATCGGCGGGGTTCTGATCCGTGACGCCGAAGGCGACGTCATCGGCGCGGTCGGCATTTCGGGCGACACGTCGGAGAACGACGAGAAATGCGCTGTCGTCGGCATCACGGCGGCGGGCCTCAAACCCGATCCCGGGGTCGACCCGGCCTGATCGCGGGCAAGGATCTTTCCAGACATTCCATCGGCGCGGGCCTCCGCGCAGCACCAAAGAGGACGAGGGCTATGGGAGCGAATTTCGGCATCGCCGGGTTGGATTGGCAGCAGCGCGTCAACTGGGAGCGGATGCGGACCTACCGGACCGAGCGCGCCCGCGCGATGATGAAGAAGCACGGGCTCGGCGCGGTCCTGTGCATGTATGACGAGAACGTCCGCTACATCACCGGGACGCTGACGCCGGGCTGGAACCGGCTCAAGCCGGGGCTGCGCTACGCCATGCTGTGCGGCGACGGCGCGCCGATCCTGTTCGAGCAGGGCGACCTCGGCTTCCAGATCGAGCGGCATTCGCCTTGGATTCCGAAGGAGAACGTTCGCCACTCGTTCGCCTGGATCAAAGGTGCGGCCGGCCCGGCCTCGACCCAGCAGGTCAACAAGTTCACCAAGGCCGTGTTGCAGGCGATGAAGGAGAACGGCGTCGCCGGGCAAAAGCTCGGCGTCGACTTCATCGACATCAACATGATCAATATTTTCAAGGAGAACAATATCGACTGGACCGACGGCATGAGCGCCATGATGGAGGCGCGTGCCGTCAAGAACGAGGACGAGCAGGAATGCTTCCGCATCGTCGGCGCCATCGGCGACGCGACGCACTGGGAGTGCATGAAGTTCCTGCGCCCCGGCATCACCGAGAACCAGGTGACCGCGCACCTGATGCAGTATCTCTACAACATCCCCGGCATGGAGGACGTCGAGGACGTCATCGTCTCCTCCGGCCCGAACACCTGGCCGAACTGGCGCAATTTTTCCGACCGCATCATCCAGCCCGGCGACATCGTGTTCATGGATTTGGCGGCGCTGACCTGGAACGGCTACAAGTCCTGCTATTACCGTACCTATTGCGTCGGCAAGGAGCCGAGCCAGGAGCAAAAGGACACATATGGCACCGCGCTCGCGTGGCTCTACGACTCGATCGGCGCGGTGAAGGTCGGCGCCACCACGCGTGACATCGCGCTCAAATGGCCCTCGGCGATGGAGACCTGGGGCTACGAGGACGAGGACCAGGCCGCCGCCAATCTGTGGGGCCACGGGCTTGGGCTTGCCCAATACGACCCGCCGGTGATCTCGCGCATCTGGTCGCTCGATCATCCGGTCGAGATCAAGGAAGGCATGACCTTTGCGCTGGAGACCCAGCACGGCAAGAAGTTCCGTTACGGCGTGCGCATCGAGGAAATGCTCATCGTCCACAAGAACGAGATCGAGATCGTCTCCAACTTCCCGGTCAAGCAGATCACCGTCGTCGATCCGCTGCCGGGCTACGGGGATCACGTGAAATGACGCCACCCTTTCCTTCCCTCCTCCTGAAAGGGGGAGGGTGGCGCCGAAGGCGCCGGGCGGGGGCTAAGCCTCACCTGGCGGCGAAGCGGTTGCTTGTGGCGGGACCCCCACCCGACCCGCTGCGCGGGTCGGGGCCCGAGGGCAGGCTCTCCCCCTTTCAGGGAGAGGATTAAGAGCGCGCGATGACCGCCTTTATTGTCCCGCTGAGTGATGCCGAAGCCCGCGACCCGGATCGGGTGGGGCCGAAGGCCGCAAACCTCGCCAAGCTCGCGCAGGCGGGCTTGCCGACGCCGAGTGGATTCTGCCTCACCGCGGCGGCCTATCGGGCGCAGGTCACCGCGCTCGGGCTCGATGATCTGTTGCAGCGCTTTTCGGCGGCGTCGCTGCCGGAGGCGCGCCGGATATCTGTGGAGATCAGGCTTGCGCTCTATGAGCAGCCGATTGCGCCGGACATTTTGCAGCCGCTACTCGCGGCCTGGCGCGCGCAGCGCGAGGGTGGCCAACCCGGGGCGGTGCGTTCCTCGGCGCTGATCGAGGATCGCGCCGACGCCAATTTTGCCGGTCAGTTCGAAAGCTTCCTGGGGCTGACGGACGAAGCCGAGTTTCTCACCGCGGTACGCGCCTGCTGGGCGGCGCTGTGGACCAGCAATGCGCGGCGCTACATGGAGAGCCACGGGCTTGATCCGGCCAGCACTGCTATGGCGGTGCTGATCCAGCCGCTGATCGCGGCGCGCGCGTCCGGCGGGGGTTTGAGCGAAACGCCTGACGGCCAGATGCTGCTGAGCGCCACCTGGGGGCTCGGCTCGGCCATCGCGCAAGGCGAGGTGGTGCCCGACCGCATCGTGCTGAGCCGCCAGGGCTTCGTGCGCACGATCGAAGCCGGCCGCAAGGATCGCCGCGAGACGTGCACCCATGGCGAGGGCACCGTGACACAAGCGGTGCCGCGCGACCTCGTCCAAAAGCCCTGCCTCGCGGCCGGCGAGGCCGTGACCTTGGGGCGCCTGCTGCGCAAGGCCGAGACCGTCATGGACATGCCGGTCGAGATCGAGTGGGCGCTCGATGATGCAGGCTTCAAGTTGCTGCAGGCCCGGCCCCTGCATGTGCAGCCGACCCTGGTGCCGGACGAAATCTGGCTGCAACATCCGGGCCTCAGCGGTCATCCGGCCGGGATCGGCTGGGGCTCCGGCCGGGCGGTGGTGGTGAGCTGCGAATGCGAGCTCGCCCGCGTCGCGCCCGGCGACATCCTGGTGACGAAAGTGGCGGGTCCGGCGCTGAGCCAGATACTGCCGCGCGTCGCCGGCGTGGTGGCCGAGCTCGGCGGCTCGACCTCGCATCTCGCCTCGCTCGCCCGCGAACGCGGCATTCCGATGGTGCTCGGCGTGCTCGACGCGACCTTGCGGATTCCCGACGGCGCGCAGGTGGCGGTCGACGGTGTCGCCGGCATCGTGCGTTGGCTGCGCTGAATTATTTGTGAGAGAGAGTGCACGCCCGTGGCCCAACCCGTCATCGCCGTGACCGACAGTGTCTTCCCCTCGCTCGACCCGGCCATGGCGGCGCTCGCGCGCGTCGATCCGCAGATACGCATGGCAAAGAGCGTGGCGGCCGAGGACATCCTGGCGGTCGCGCGCGACGCGGACGCGATCCTGGTTACCTATGCCAAGCTCCCGGGTGAGCTGCTGCGGGTGCTCACGCGCTGCAAGGTGATCGGCCGCTTCGGCCTCGGGGTCGACAATATCGACGTCAAGACCGCGGCCGAGCTCGGCATCGTGGTCACCTATGTGCCTGATTACTGCATGCAGGAGGTCTCCGACCACGCCATGGCGCTCCTGCTCGCGCTCGCCCGCAAGATCCCGTTGTCGAACAAGCTGGTGCAGGCGGGCCGCTGGGAGATGCCGGCGGTGGTGCCGCTGCGGCGCCTCGCCGGCCAAGTGCTGGGCCTGATCGGGTTCGGTAACATTCCGCGCGCGGTCGCCCCCAAGGCCAAGGCATTCGGGCTCGAAGTCATTGCCCACGATCCCTATGCGGCCAAGGGCGCGTTTGCGGCCTGCGGGGTCGAGCCGGTGAGCTTCGAGGCCTTGCTGGCACGCTCGGATTTCATCTCGGTGCATGCGCCGCTGACGTCCGCGACCCGCGGTCTCCTCAACGCGGCCGCCTTCGCGCAGATGAAGAAAGGCGCCGCGATCGTCAATACCGCGCGCGGGCCGCTCATCGACGAGCCGGCGCTGCTGGCCGCCCTCGACAGCGGCCAGCTCGGCGGCGCGGCGCTCGACGTCGTTGTGAGCGAGCCGTTGCCGAAGGATTCGCCCTTGATCGGCCGCGACAACGTCATCTTGACGCCGCACACGGCCTTCTATTCGGTCGAGGCGCTGGACGAATTGCAGAGCAAGTGCGCCGCCGACGTGGCGCGCGTGCTCAGCGGCGAGCCTCCCGTGTATCCGGTGAGGGCAGGGTGATGAATTGTTCGAATGCGGGAGCCAATCTCGGCGCGGCGGGTAACACAACAGAGGGCGCAACCCCCTCACCCCGACCCTCTCCCCTTCGGGGCGAGGGAGCTCGCCGGCACCAGGGGCGGGGCTGAATTTCGCCAACGCATCAACAAATTCGAATTGTTGGTGTGGAAGGCACGGCGTTTCACTCCTTCTCCCCGGAGGGGAGAAGGAGGGATGAGGGGGTTCCCGGCGACGCGGTATTACCATTACGTGGCCCCAAGTCGGCGACGATCGGAGATCTGAAATGAAGCTCGGTTTCTTCACCATGCCGATCCATCCCCTCGACAAGGAATGGCGGCAGTGCCTGCGCGAGGATCGCGAAGCCTTCATTCTCGCGGACGAGCTCGGCTATGTCGAAGGCTATGTGGGCGAGCATGCGACCGACAAGGCCGAGAACATCACCTCCTGCGCGGTGTTCATCGCCACGCTGATCGACGCCACCAAGCGCATCAAGCTCGGCACCGGCACCATCAACATGCCCAACGCCCATCCGGCCGCGACCGCATCACAGATCGCCATGCTCGATCATCTGCTCGACGGCCGCTTCATCTTCGGCATCAGCCCGGGCGGGCTCATGTCGGATGCGGAGGCGTTCGGCAATATCGATGCCGACCGCCGCGCGATGTTCCTGGAGGCGATCAATCACGTGCTGGCGATCTGGGCCGGCGAGCCGCCCTACAATATCAAAGGCCAGTTCTGGAATATCACGATCGAGCGCCAGCTCGTGCCCCATATCGGGCAGGGCTATCTGCCCAAGCCCTTGCAGCGCCCGCATCCCCCGATCGTGGTGACCGCGGTGGCGCCGTTCTCGGCCGGCATCGCCGAGGCGGCGGCGCGCGGCTGGGACACGATCTCGGCGAACTTCCTGCTGCCGCAATGGGTGAAGACGCACTGGCCCAAATATGTCGAAGGCTGCGGCCGCGCCGGCCGCAAGCCCGATCCGGCCAATTGGCGGGTCGCCAAGAGCATCTTCGTGGCCGACGACGATGCCACCGCGCAGGCCTATGTCACGGCGGCGAACAGTCCCTATCGGTATTACTACACACAGCTCCTGACCAAGCTCAAACGCAGCGGCCGCGCCGAAGTGTTCAAGACCCGCCGCGACCAGCCCGATTCCGAGCTCACCCCCGATTCGGTCTGCGACAGCGTCGTCATCGCCGGCTCGCCCAATAAGGTGGTCGATCAGATCCTGGCCTTCCGCGAGCAGGTCGGCGATTTCGGCACCTTGCTCTATGCCGGCAAGGACTGGCTCGACCGCGAGCGCGGCCGCCGCTCCATGATCCTCATGGCCGAGAAGGTGCTGCCCGCGATCAATGCGGCGATCGGAGGTTAAGGCCGGGCGTAAAGCGCACCGCCATGAACCGGAATGAAGCCGTCGCCAAGCTCAGGGGCTGCGCTGATGCCATCAAGGCGCGCGGCGCGACCTCCCTTTACCAATTCGGCTCAGCGGTGGGCGATGAAGCAAAGGTCGATAGCGACCTCGACCTCTTCATCGACTATGACCCGGGCAAGAAGTTTTCGCTGGTCGATCTTGTCGGCATCAAGCGCTTTCTTCAAGGTTCGCTCGGTGTGGCTGTTGACGTGGCGACGCGTGACAGCTTGCATCCAATGTTGCGC
>DATDGG010000036.1:0-13882 GCA_036522235.1 Xanthobacteraceae bacterium | reverse complement strand
TGACGGCGTTGAAATGATGGCCCGGGAAGCCGCGGACGTTCGGTGGCTTCGAGGTCTGGCCGCGCAACGCGACGAACTGCTCCCGGGTCGGCTGCATGTTGCCGGCCTCGTCCCAAGCGCGGCTCTGCAGGACCGCCGTCCCGCCATCCCAGCGCCACGGCATGGAGAACCGCGTGAAGGCCTTCGGCAGCCGCGGCTCCTGCAGGGCTGCTTCCGCCCAGCTCTTGCCGCCGTCCGCCGACACCAGGACCTTGGCGATCCGCCCGGTGCCCGAATAGGCGATGCCGGTGATTTCGTAGATGCCCGGCTCCTTGAGGGCGAGGCCATGTGACGGCGAGGTGATGAAGGACTTCACCTCCTGCACGAAATAGAACTGCGTGTCCCGACCGTCGGGGAGCGGATCCGTGTAGATCTTCGACTCGAAATAGGTCATTCCGGGCTGGTCGGTGACCTGCACCCGGCGCAGAAACTTGACGTTCATGTTGCCTTCGTAGCCGGGCAGCCACAGGCGCATCGGATAGCCCTGGCCGGGCTGGATGCGCTCGCCATTCTGGTACATGGCGACCATGGCGTCATCCATGACCTTCTTGAGCGGCACGCTGCGGGTGAGATGCGGGGAATCCGCACCCTCGGCGATGATCCATTTCCCCTTCGGGTCGACGCCGGCTTCATCGAGCAACGCCGCCAGCGGCACGCCGGTCCATTCCGCGCACGACGTCAGGCCATGCAGCGCCTGCACATCGGCCTGGATCGGCTCGTTGGAGAACAAGGGCGCGCTGTTGCCGCCGCATTCGGTGAAGCCGACGCGCGACACCATCGAATAGCGCGACAGCGTCTCGGGCGTGAACACCAGCGGCTGCCTGACCATGCCGTGAATGAGGAGCTTGTGCTGCGCCGGATCGATATCAGGAATGCCGGCATGCATGATGGTGAAGTGCAGCCCGTTCGGCGTGATGATGCCGCGCAGCAGATGGTGCGGGGTGCGGGCGCGCGAACCGCTCGGCTCGTTGTTGGGATTGTCGACCGTGCGAACTACGCCGTCCTCGAACCGCGAGGGACGCTGGTAGGGCGCCGTGACAGCGCCGGGATGCAGGCTCCAGGGAGCCTCGGCCAGGGGCTCGGCGGCGGCGCCGGTCAGCGAACCGGCCGCGCCAGCCCCCATGGCGCCGGCGAGCATGACGCCGCGGCCAAGCAGCGCACGGCGGTCGAGCAGACCATTGCCCGCCACTTGCGGAATCGAACTTTCATTTTGTCGAGATTTGCTCATGGTGTTTTCCCATATGGGCGACTTGCACTTTCTCCGGCTTTCCCATCGGTCAGCCGCGATGTTGGCGGCCCAAGAAGCACGTTCGTGAGCGCCACGCCTGAGTATTTGCAAGCAAGAAGGATAAATCAATGGTCTCGTACCGATTTGGAGAAATTGATTCCGGGCGCAAGTGCGCGGCGATGTGACGCGCGTCGCCCCACACGCCAGGGTCGTCGCGGCAGAAGAGCGAGACGAGATGAACAACATGCCAAATGTGGGCCTGCGGCTTCATGGCGGGCTCGATTCTCATCGTTGTGTCGAGCTGGCCAAGGCGGCAGAGGCCAACGACTTCGTGTCCGTCTGGTTTGCCGAAAATCCGTTTGAGCGCGGCGTCCTGCCGACAGCCGCCGCCTGTGCGGTCGCGACCCGACACATTCGCATCGGCATCGGCGTGTGGAACCCTTACAATCGCCATCCCAGCCTGATCGCCATGGAGATCGGAGCCCTCGACGAACTGGCCCAGGGTCGCGTCAATCTCGGAATTGGCTCGGGGCTTACCGCTGCGATTGCGAAACTCGAGCTGGGCGACCGGAAACCGCTCGCCGCGCTTGGCGACACGTTCCACATCGTACGTGGCCTGCTGCGCGGGGACGAAATCACCCATACCGGGGCGGTGTTTTCGACGCGGGGGGTCCGGCTCGGCTATCGGCCGCCACGCCCCGACATGCCGATCTTCATGGCGGCGCGGGGCGACAAGGCGCTGCAGCTGTGCGGACGGATATCTGACGGGCTCCTGGTATCAAACATGTGTCCGCCCGGCTACACGGTGCGCGCCCTCGAAATTGTTCGCCAGGCTGCCCGCGACTCCGGCCGGCCGGCTCCGGCAAACGTCGTTCAATACGTGCCCTGCATCCCGAGCCCCGACGGCACGCAGGCGCGGGCGACCATAAAGCGGACGCTGGCAACGATGATGCGACAGTTCTGGGCGGCCCCGTCCGCCAAAGAGGCCATGCGCTACGGCAACATCCCGGATGCAGAGCTTCTGGCGGCAATCGATCGCATCGCCGGCGGAGAACCACCGGAGAATGTTCTCGATGATCGCTTCGTCGACGCATTCGCGATCGCGGGCACGGCCGATGAATGTCTTGATCGAATCAGCGCCTATGGGCGCGCCGGCGTCACCGAGCTGGTGTTGACGTTTGTCGGCCCGCATCCCGCCGCCGACATCGCGTATCTCGGCCAAGCGTTGAAAACGAGCTGATATTTCAGGCTTGGCGACGCAAGATTGGGCGGCCGTTCCCTTGACGGTGCAAAATCATTTTTGCGAAGCTCCGTCAGCGGCCGAGCCCGGAAAGCGGAGAAGAAGCAGAGAAAGTGGCGCTGCGCTCCATGATGTGCTTCTGCAGAACGTTCATGGCAATCGTCCTCGCGGTGGCGATGGCGACACCCGTTGGCGCCGCTGAGTGGCCCACACGCGCAGTTCGCGTCGTTGTTCCGTTCGCCGCGGGCGGCGCCACCGATGTCCTGACGCGTCTGTTGTGTCAGCGCCTTGCCGCGCAGCTGAATGTACCATTCATCGTAGAAAATCGGGGCGGCGCCGGCGGCAATATCGGCGGCGCCGTGGTCGCGGGTTCGCCCAACGACGGCTACACGTTCCTGATGGGAGCGCCCGGCGTGCTCACCTACAACAAGGCGCTCTATCGAGACTCGCAGTTCGATCCCGATCGGGAGCTTGAGCCGGTCGCGCTCTACGCCCGAATTCCCAACGTTCTGGTCATAAACGCCTCCGTTCCAGCGCGCGATGTGGCGGAGCTTGTCACCTATGCCAAGGCAAATCCCAACAAGCTCAACTACGGCGCCATCGGGGTCGGGGCGACCTCCTTTCTCTCCGCCGAGCTCTTCAAGTCGATGGCGGGGGTGGACATTCAATTCGTTTCATACAGCGCCACCACGCAGTCGTTGACCGACCTCATCACCGGACGAATCCAGATGGTGATCGACAACCTGACGTCGTTCCTCCCGATCATTCGGGACGGCCAGGTGCGGGCGCTCGGCATGGGCACGGCGGCCCGCTCACCGCTCTTCCCGTCGCTGCCGACCATCGGCGAAGCCGGCTTGCCGGGCTACGAAGCATCCTCTTGGATCATGTTGGCGGCGCCGGAAGGCACCCCGCCGGGCATCATTGCGGCGCTCGCGGAGGCAACAAAGCGGATCACCGACGATCCGGACTTCAGTGCCCGCATTGCCGAGCTTGGCGCCGAGGCTGCGGTCGGCACCCCGTCGCAGGCGCGGGCCTTCATCAAGGATGAATCGATCAAGTGGCAAAGGGTGATCACCAAGACGGGTGCGAAACTTGACTAGGGTCGACCGCTCAAGACTGCATGCCGGCACGAAGGATCGTTTATTGAATCGCATCCGCACCGGCTTGTTCGCAATCGCGGCCGCACTCACGTTATCAGCTCCCGGCGTCGCCGAAGAATGGCCCACGCGGCCGGTCCACTTTGTCGTCCCCTTCGCGGCGGGCGGAGCCACCGACCTGTTGACGCGCCTCCTCTGCGAGCAACTCGCGCTGCAACTCAACGCGCCGTTCGTCGTCGACAACCGCGGCGGGGCCGGCGGCAATATCGGCGCCGCCGCGGTCGCCGCCGCGCCGCCGGACGGTTACACATTGCTGATGTCGGCGCCCGGTGTGCTCGCCTACAACAAGAGCCTATATCGCGAAATGTCATTCGACCCGGACCGGGATCTGGAAGCGGTCTCATTGTTCGCCGTCCTGCCAAATGTGCTGGTCGTGCACCCGTCCGTTCCGGCGCAGAGTGTGCGGGAGCTGATTGCCTACGCCAAAGCCAATTCGGGCGGGCTGAACTATGGCTCGGCCGGCATCGGTTCCACCTCGCATATCGCCGCCGAGCTGTTCAAATCGATGGCCGAGGTGAACATCCAACACGTCGCCTATCGCGGAACCGGCCCCTCCTTGGTCGATCTGGTGGCGGGGCGGGTCCAGTTGGTCATCGACAACCTGCCGCCGATCGTGCAGCTCATCCGCAGCGGACAGGTTCATGCACTCGCGATCAGCACCGAAAGCCGCTCTCCCCTGATGCCGGACCTTCCCACCATCGCCGAGTCGGGACTGCCGGGCTTCGCGGCTTACTCGTGGCAAATGGTCGCTGCACCAACCGGCACACCGGAGAATGTCACCAGCAAGCTTGCAGCGGCGATCAGGCGAATTTCGACGGACCCGGCATTCCGCGAGCGAGTGGCGGGGATGGGGGCTCAAGCGATGGGCGATATGCCGGCAGAGGCGCGCGAATTTGTCAGACAGGAATCGGTCAAATGGCGCGCCGTGGTTGACAAATCCGGCGCCCGCGCGGATTAGCTCAGGCTCCAATAGGCGAGCACCGTGGCGCCGGAGACCCATGCATGACCGCGTCGAAACCGAGCGAGGCAAAACTGAGCGAGGCAAAGCTCCTTGGCGGCTCCGAAAGCGACCGCAAAAAGCTTCTGCAGCTGCTTGACGAATATATCGTGGCCAACGGCCGTTTTGACTGGGATCAATTGAAGCCGATCTGGAGCGCACTGCCTGCGGCAACGTTCTTCAATCTCAACGGTCATACCTACAATGGCCCTGAACATTGGCGTCGCCTGTGGGCTTTCTACAAGGACAACGTCGAGGGGTCTTATTGGACGCCGTTCGACATCGGCGGCGTCATCACCGGCGAGATGGCGGTGATCTGGTGCCACCGCGATTCGCATCGTCATTGGGTGGGCAAGGACCAGCCCCCGCGCGACATTCACTACCAGGGGGACAAATTCATCACCCGGTCGACCATGGTGTTCCATAAGGAAGCCGGCGACTGGCGGGTCGTGCACGCGCATTTCTCCGAAGCCGACCCCGGCCCGCGGCCGGGCGGCATCTGAGGAGACCGCATCGTGTCCTGGTCGCTGCTGATCAAGAACGGGACGGTGATCGACGGCTCCGGCGCGGTCCGGGAGAAGGCCGATGTGGCAATTGCCGGAGACACGATCGTGGCGGTTGCGCCGCAGCTCCCGGAGAACGCCGCGCGCGTCATCGATGCCACGGCGCTCGTCGTTGCGCCGGGTTTTATCGACATCCATTCGCATTCGGACTTTTTCTACGCCCAGTGCCCGTCGGCCGAATCCAAGATTCGCCAGGGTGTAACGACCGAAGTCGTCGGAATGTGCAGTTTTTCTCCCGCCCCCTGCACTGCCGAAAGCCGCGATCAGGTGGAAGCCGCGGCGCATTCGTTGGGCGCCACGCTCGAGGTTCGCTGGTCCAGTTTCCAGGAGTACCTCAACGCTCTCGAACAAGCCCGCCCCTGCGTCAATATCGTGCATTTTGTCGGGCACGGTCCGATCCGTTACGCCGCCATGGGGGCAGAGAAGCGCGCGCCCAGCGCCGCTGAGCTCGAGAACATGAAAAGCCTGCTCGCAGAGGCCATGGGCGCCGGCGCGTTCGGATTGTCTTCGGGGCTTGTCTACGCGCCGAGTGCTTTCGCCGAGACCAACGAGCTGATCGCGCTGTGCGGATCAATGTCGCGTCGCGGGGGCCAATATTTCACCCATATGCGTGGCGAGGCCGATACCCTGCTCGAATCGATCCTGGAGGCGGTAGAGATATCCGAGAAAGCCGGCGTCGCATTGCAGATCGCGCATCTCAAATCCCAGGGGCGTGAGAATTGGCCTCTGTTCGATCACGCCTTGGAACTGATCGAAGCGGCCCGCCAACGCGGCGTCCAAGCGTCCGCGGACGTATACCCTTACGCGGCAAGCAGCACGTTCATGACCGCGCTCATCCCCGAATGGGTCCATGAGGGCGGCATTGCGAAGTTTCTGCAGCGCATTGCCGATCCGGTCATCCGTCGACGCATCGTCGCCGAAAATTCCCAGCCGGGCGACCGCTGGGGAACCACGCACGGGGCCATCGGATGGGATGAGATCAAGGTCGCCACCTGTCCGAGCCCGGAAATGGAAGGATTGAGCCTCGCCGAGCTCGCGACGCGGCGGCGAAAGGGCGCTGCCGATGCCATGCTGGACCTTTTGGTCGAACATGAAGGGGCGGTGTCCGTGGTGTTGTTCACGCAGGCGGAGCACAACGTCCAAAAGGCGCTCAAGCAACCCTATGTTATGATTGGTTCGGATTCACTGGGTCTGTCACACGGGGCGGGCCCGCACACGGGTCGTCCGCATCCGCGCATGTATGGGACGTTTCCCCGCGTTCTCGGCAAGTACGTCCGGGATGCACGGCTTTTCTCCCACGAGGCCGCAATCGCCAAAATGACCGGGATGCCCGCGGCGAAGCTTGATCTGCGGTCGCGCGGTCTCGTGCGCCAGGGATATTTCGCTGATTTGGCCTTATTCGATCCCGAAACGGTCTGCGACCAGGCCACCTTCGAGGACCCACATCGCCATCCAAGCGGAATTCCGTATGTGATCGTGAATGGCAACGTGGCCGTGGATGCCGGGCGATTCAATTCCCGCTCGGCGGGGCGGATTCTTAGGCACGCGTCCGCCATCCATTAGGGCATGTCCCGGAAAAAGCCTGCCCCCGCGAAGGCGGGGGTGGATACCGGTTTTACGAAAAGGACATGCGCCAGCGCAAAAAAGGACTGAGCGTATCCCGATCCATTTCGATCGGGATACGCTCCAGCGTCGGAGTCACGTCACGTATTGCGCGATGCCGCCCCCGAACGACCAGTTCTCCTTGCCGACCTCCACCAGGTTGATCACCACGTCGTCCGGCCGCACGCTCAATTGCGCGCCGAGCTCGTCGGCGATCCGCTTGTAGAATGCCTGCTTGAGCTCGACCGGCCGTCCCGAGTTGAGCGTGATCTGGATGAGGATGATGTCCTGGCTGTAGTGATTGCCGAGATAGCTCTCGGCAAGGTTCAAATCCTCCGGCGCATGTTCGGTGATGATCTGAAACTTGTCGTTCTTCGGCACATTGATCAGGTCGACCATCGCGTTGTAGATGATCTCGCCCACCATCTTTCGATACTGGGCCAACTTGCCGCGGATGAGATCGATGCGGACCAAAGGCATTGTGTCGCTCCTCGAATGATGATGTGCTGCTCAGCGGTGACCGGTGTCCGCCGTCAACGGCGATGATCTACCTTGGAACCAGATAAGGGAAATCCCATGACCAGATCGATGACCCGATCGATGAAGCTCGCAACCATGGTCGCAGCCGCCCTCGGCGCCGCCATGATGGCGACCGGCGCGCGGGCCGCCGAGATCACCGTCATCGGTTCCACCGCCATGACGGAATTCATCGAAGCCGTCGCCCCGCTGTTCGAGCATGACAGCGGGCACAAGGTGAAAGCGAGCTTCCTGTCGGGCTCGGCTTTGCCCGTCAAGGTCAAGGAAGGCGTGGGCGCCGATCTCATCATCACGACGCCCGAGACCGTCGACGACCTGGTCAAGGCCGGCAAGCTCGTGGCCGGCAGCCGCCTCGACTTCATCCGCTCCAGCGCCGGCGTAGCGGTGCGGGCGGGCGCGCCCAAGCCCGATATCAGCACCCCCGAGGCCTTCAAGAATGCGCTGCTCGCCGCCAAGTCGGTCGGCATCAGCCAGGGGCCGAGCGGCATCTACATGTTGAGCCTGCTCGAGCGGCTCGGCATCCTTGACGCCGTCAAGGCCAAGGCGATCTTCACCGCGCCCGGCCAGCGCGTCGGCCTGGTGATCGCGGACGGCCGGGCCGAGATCGGCGTCCAGCAGATCACGGAGCTTTTGGCCATGAAAGGCATCGACTATGTCGGGCCGCTGCCGCCGACGCTGCAGACCACCATCGTCTACGCGACCGCCCGGCCGACCAACGCGAAGGAAACCGCGGCCGCCGACACGTTCGCCAAGTTCCTGACCTCGAAGGAGGTGGTGCCGACCGCGCGCAAGATGGGGCTCGATCCCGCTTGATGCCGGCGGCTGGCGCACGATTTCAATCGGCGCGAACTTGCTTCGGCTGCAGCAACAACCAGAATATCAGCGCGTGGATCACCAGCAGCGGAGGCACCACGACCGTCGGGATGTAGAAGGCAGCCCCCAGCGATTCAGGCCCGATGCCGACCCCGATCTGGCCTTGGTAGATGGCGAACAAGAGATCGCCGGCGCCCCAGAGGTTGAACACCCACGTCAACGGAATGGCCCAGGACGCTCGCGCAGAGAGTGCCAAGGTCGTGACGATGGCCAGGATGGTGGCACCCAGATCCCCGTAGGCTGCCGGAGCCGCAAATTCCGGCGACAGCGCCGGGGATACGACCCCGGGGACCAGGAAGCTCAGCCCGACGAAACGAAACATGTGGGGCGCCGCCAACCCTCTGAGGGCATCCTCTCGCGGCATGGCTCGCAGGCGTGGCCAGATGTAAAGCCTGGTGACGATCCCGAAGGCCAGAAAGCTCATCAGGACGCTGAGCCCGAACAGCGCGTTGACCGTCATGTTCAGCGCCTCCTCTTGCATGCCGGCTCACGCGCCGGCAAAGCGGACGATCAGTTCCTGCAATTCGCGCGGGCGATCGAGCGGCAGGAAGTGTCCGCCATTTTCGACCGTCGCCACCTGCACTCCCGGAACGAGCCTGCGATCATGCTCGCGTTCGCCGGGCCGCGACCAATCCTGGTCGCCCCAGACCAGATAGACCGGCACGTTGATCTTGCCGTAGGTCTCGGTTGCGGCTTCCCAGCTCGCGGCATTGCGCAGAAGGCTGATGAAGGCCTGGTAGTGGCCGCGCCGGTTTCCCACCTCATACATTTCTCTCAGCAAGCCGGGTCGGATGCTCTTGGGATCGGCGACACCGCCCCGGAGAATGGCCTTCATGATGATGAAATTTCGCAGCCGCATGACCGTCTCTCCGAGCAACGGGATTTCGGAGGTTGCGGTGATCATCCATCCCAGAAGCGAGCTGCGTGCCATCCCGCGCCCCTTGGCATAATCGTAGGGATTGATGGCCATGACACGGGCGAGGCGCGCATTGCGGCCGGAGGCCATGATCAGTGCAATAGCGCCGCCGATCGAGACCCCGCTCAAGGTCACATCGCGAAGATCAAGGGCGTCCAGAAAGCTCGTCACCGAGCGGACGAAGAACTCCGCGTCGTAGCGCGCTGTCGGAATGTCCGAATAGCCATGCCCCGGATAGTCGAGCGCATAGACCGTGAAATGTTTCGCCAAGTCCGGCACGACCTTCTCGAACAGATCGAGCTGCGTGCGCAAGGTGTGGAGCAGGACGAGATTTGGGCCGGCCCCCGCCTTGATGTAGCGGACCTTGCCGCCGCCGATGTCCAGGTGGCGGATGGGGATGTCGGGAGCCCAGGCCAATTTTTCCGGCGCTGCCGGAGCGGCGCGCAAAAATTCGACCAGATAGGAGACGACCACCACGGCGACGAGGGATGCAACGACAGTGGTCAAGATCCACGCCAGGCTCATGACTGCCCTCAATCCACTGGCCTCGAAGCCAAATCCCCTATTATCTGTATATGCAGATAACTGCCCATGGTCAACCCTACCGGCCGACCATTAGACTGTGACGATGGCCGATCCGATTGATCTGCGCGAGGTTTCCGGCTGCACCTGTCTGCGGGCCCGCCGCGTCTCTCGGCAATTGACGCAAAGCTATGACCGGGCGCTGCAACCCGTTGGGCTCACGGTCAACCAGTTCGGCGTGTTGGCTAAGCTCTACGGGGCAACCCAAGGGGGCCGCACCGGCCTGCCCATCGGCGTCCTGGCCGAACGGCTGGGGATGCATCCGACCACACTCAATCGCGACTTGAAGCCCCTCAAGGGGCAGAACCTGATCGCGGACCGGGTCGACGCAACCGACCGCCGCGTCCGCGCGGTGACCATCACCCGCAAAGGTCGCGCGAAGCTCGCCAAGGCAGTGCCGTTCTGGCGTCGGGCGCAAAAACGGCTCGAGGAAACGCTCGGCGCCGAGGCCACGCGCGCCTTGAACGATTTCCTCGATCTGACCGCCAGCAGGCTCAAGTGACGCTGTCGCGGTTTGCGCCGGCCGCCCCGTGATCGCTTGAGGCGACTACGGGCAGCAGGCGGCAATTCACAAAACTGAGGCGTCCCCGACATAACCCTGAAACGTGCCTGCCGATACTCGCCCGTGCACAGGACCCGAGTCGTTCGGGATCATCATCCTACCGTCGGCCGCAAAGACTTCACAAAACTTACAGGAGAACTCTTCATGAAGCGCGATTCGCTTTTCAAATCGCTGTGCCTCGCGACAAGTGCGCTCTGCGCGCTGACAGCGGCACCGGCGCTCGCCAAGTCGCCGACAACCCCGATCCAGCACATCATCATCATCGTCGGCGAGAATCACACCTTCGACAATCTCTTTGGCACCTATCGGCCGAAGCCTGGCCAAACGATCCAAAATCTCCTGAGCAAAGGCATCGTCAACGCCGACGGCACGCCGGGCCCGCATTTCGGCAGGGGCAAGCAGTTGATCGGCCGCGACGAGAACCTTTACAGCGCGGAGACGTTCTCGACCCAAGCTTACCCGACGCTGCCGCAGCCCTACACGACTTCCGGCATCGGCCTGCCGTCCGGCGTTCCGGATACCAGGTTCCCGGCGGACCTGCCGAACGGGCCCTATCAGATCAGCAAATACGTACCTTACGCCGCCTATACGGGCGATCCCGTCCATCGCTTCTTCCAGATGTGGCAGGACGTCGATGGCGGCCGGCACGACAAGTTCGTCTGGGTCGAGGAAACCATCGGCACCGGCTCGAACGGCAAGCCGTTTTCCCCGGCGGGTTCAATCCCAAGGAGGGCGCCATTTCGATGGGCTTCTACAACATGAACCCGTTCACCGATGCCGCGGGCAATGCGCAGCCCGGCGACGCGCCGTTCTTCAAAGCGCTTGCCGATCAATACGCACTCGCCGACAACTACCACCAGGCCATCATGGGCGGCACGGGCGCCAATTTCCAGGCGCTGATCTCGGGCGATGCGGCGTTCTTCACCAACACCAACCTCGACGGCACCCCTGCCGTGCCGTTCAGCAACCAGATCGAAAATCCCGACCCGGTCATGGGATCGAACAATTACTACACCCAGGACGGCTATAGCGGCGGTTCTTACGTGAACTGCTCCGATCCGACGGCCCCCGGCGTTGCTTCGGTCAACGAACAGCTCCGTCGCCACGACGTATCGAAACCCAACTGCGCGGACGGCCACTATTATCTGGTCAACAACTACAACATGTACTGGAACCAGACGAGCAGCAACCCGCGAACGCTCGGGCCGACCTCGTTCACCTTGCCGCCGCAAAGCAACCCGACCATCGCCGACGTGATGACCGCCAATGGCGTGTCGTGGAAGTACTACAGCGGCGATCGTGGCAATGATCCGACCGTCTTCGCCACCTCCGTGTCAGGCGTGCCTTTGTTGTTCCATTCCTACTGCGGTATTTGCGATCCGCTCACGGGCTATCTGAGCATCATGAAGACGCCGTCGGAGGAAGCAAAGCTGCAGAATTACGGCGCGTTCCTGCAGGACGTTCAGAACCACACGCTGCCCGAAGTCTCCTTCGTCCGTCCGTTCGAATCCTTGGCCGGACATCCGGCGGATTCGACCACCGATCTCTACGAAAAGTTCCTGCAGGCGTTGATCAGTCAGGTGCAGAGCGATCCCGCGCTGTGGGCGTCGACGGCGATCTTCATCACCACCGACGAAGGCGGCGGCTACTACGATTCCGGCTATATCCAGCCGCTCGACTTCTTCGGCGACGGCACGCGCATTCCGTTCCTTGCGGTTTCACCGTTCGCAAAGAAGGGCCATGTCGACCACACCTATTACGACCATGTCTCGCTGCTGAAGTTCATCGAAAAGAACTGGGATCTTCCGAAGATTTCGGATCGCAGCCGCGACAATCTGCCGAACCCGCGCACCGACGACGACAACCCCTATGTGCCGAAGAACGGCCCGGCCATCGGCGATCTCATGAATCTCTTCACCTTCGACCGTGATGAGGATCGTGACCGCGACCATGACCGTGACCACGATCATGGCCGCGACCGCGATCGTGGTCGCGACCGCAACTAGTCGCTGACGAGGCTCCGACAATCGGCCGGCTGGTCGGTCCTGCCGACCATCGGCATAGCTGAAGGGCTGCGCTCAAGCGGGCGCAGCCCATTTCTATGAGGTCACTCCTTCGCGGCGCCGCCACCGAGCATCAGATGGATGGTCTTGGTCTCCGTATAGCTCAAGAGCTCTTCGATGCCTTCCTCGCGGCCGAGCCCGCTGTTCTTGTAGCCGCCGAAGGGCGTGCCGTAGAAATGGCCGGAGGCGCCGTTGATCCAGACATAGCCGGACTTGACCGCCCGCGCCGCCCGGAAGGCCGCGTCGAGATCGTTGGTGAAGATCGAGGCGGTCAGGCCGTACTCGGTCGAGTTGGCGAGCGTCAGGGCTTCCTTCTCGTCGCGCCAGCTGAACACCGACAACACCGGCCCGAAGATTTCCTCGCGCGCGATTCGCATGTTCGGCTGGACGTCGGCAAAGACCGTCGGCTCGAGCCAATAGCCGCGCTTGAAGTCCTCGCCGGAGGGGCGCTTGCCGCCGGTCATCAGCCGCGCCCCTTCGCTGCGGCCGGACTCGACCATGGCGCAGACACGCTCGTAGTGGCGCTTGGAATTGATCGGGCCCATCTGCGACTTGTCGTCGAGCGGATCGCCGAGCCGTAACGCCGCGACACGGTCGACCACGCGCTCGAGCACGCCCTTGTAGAGCGACTCGTGCAGCAGGAGACGGCTGGTCGAGCCGCAGGACTGCCCCTGCCAGGCGAAGTTCATGCCGGCGACCGCGATCTGCGCGACCTTGTCGGGGTCCATGTCGGGAAATGCGATCAGCGGGTTCTTGCCGCCGAGCTCGAGCGTCACATGCTTGATGCCGCCTTCGGCGGCGGCGCGCTGGATGGCGCGACCGGTCGGCACCGAGCCCGTGAAGGCGATGCGCTTGACGTTCGGATGGCGCGCCAGCGCATCGCCGGCCGGCATGCCGAGGCCGGTCACGATATTGACGACGCCCGCCGGCAGCACTTCGCGGCAGATTTCGCCCAGCATGGTGGCGGACAGCGGACTGGTTTCCGGGGGCTTGAGCACGACCGTATTGCCGGCCATCAGCGGCGCCGCCAGCGCGTTGGCGGCGAACTTGATCGGATGATTGAACGGGATGATGCGCCCGACCACACCGTAGGGCTCGCGCAAGGTCATGTGCAGGTTCTTGGCGCTCGCCGGGATGGTCTCGCCTTTCATCTCGGTGTGGAAGCCCGCGTAATAGTCGAGCGTGTCGCCGGCGCTCGACACGTCCGCCCGCATCTTGGTGATGGTGTTGCCGGTATCGATGACCTCGATGCGCAGAATATTGTCGGTCGCCTCGCGCAGCTTCGCGGCCAGCTGGCGCAGGAGCTTGGCGCGCGCCTTGGGGTCGAGCGCCGCCCAGGCCGGCTGCGCCGCTTCCGCGGTCGCAACCGCGCGATTGACGTCGGCTGCGGTCGCGGCCGGCACGTGGCCGAGCGTCTCTTCGTTGGCGGGATTGACCGATTCCAGCCATTCGCCCGCTTCGCTCGGCACCAGCTCGCCGCCGATCAGCATGTGGCCGCGCATGAGATTGGAATGGACGTTCAT
>DATDGG010000035.1:0-2399 GCA_036522235.1 Xanthobacteraceae bacterium | reverse complement strand
GAGGCCGAAAGCGAGGTGGTGGCCAACAATATCAACACATTGCTGCAACGCGTCGCCGGCTCCTCGGTGCAGGAGATCGATCGGCTGATGGGGGAGCTGCACACCTTGCGCGAGTTGCTGCACAGCGAGGGCGCGCGCGTTCAGCGCGAGATCACCGAATACGCCCATCTGAGCCAGTCGGCGATGCAGTCGACCAAGATCATCACCGAGAGCCTGGCGAAGTGGAAGGCCGAGGGCGCGGTGCGGGCGCGTAGCTGAGCATCGGACGATCTCGATACGATGGCTTCCTTGTCCCGGCCTTGAGCCGGGACCTTTCCAAACGCGGGAATGTGGAACGGTCTTGGTTCCATGAGCGCGTTTACGCGCGTCTGCGACGCGCTATGGCCGGGACAAGTGCCCTCGTAATCGGCTCAGTCCACCAGGATCCGGTAGCGCGGCATCTCGGCGACCACGGTTCGGTCGACCGGGCTGACCAGCAGGATTCGGTCGTCGAGCTTGACGAATTTGTAGCCCTGCACCAGGGGCACATCCTGCGTCACGCTCGCCGGCAATTCCTGCAGCGTCACCGAGCGCGGCAGCGCGGTCGCGGGTTCCGGCACCGCCACATCGGCGACCGGCGCGTCATGCACCTTCATGATACCGTCGAAGATGTGGCCGCGCTGCTCGTCGCTCAGCGGCAAGCGGGCCGCAATGCCGATGCTGCCGGTAACGTCGCCGTCGTCACCAATGTCGGCCGCGCCCCATAGCTCGCCGCTGCGCATGCCGATGCTGCCGACCGCGATCGCAACGACTGCCACCACGGCGAGCCCGCAGGGTAAAGCCGCGCTGTGAAACAAAGGTCGCATTGTCCTCTCCCCGGAAACGATGTTTTCAAGGTAGAAGCGCGACCCCTCCCGCTTTGTTAACGCGCGGCCGCCGCCCCCGTTGCGGCCTGCCAGGATGGTTACGCCGATGTGATCGGGAATGGTTATGGCGCCGTGATCGAGCATGGTTACGGCAAGCTTGCAGCGGCCGCGCCGGCCGACATGCGAGCGCGCGCATGCGGCGCCGATCGCCCCACATCATCAACCGTCATCAACCGTCGAAGTGAACCGATCGATTGACCGCCGGAGATCGAAAGTGCAGTCTCACAGCTGATAGAACTGTGACGAGCTTGCCGCGGACGGCCCCGCTCGGACCGAGCGGACGCGGCACTTTCCTCACATGTTCCTCACACGCTTCTTACACGTCGCATATCTGGGGCTAGCTCAACAAATCCACGCGGACCTTTGGCCGGGAGCCGGGGCGAGGAGGACATATGTTCGATTTGCGCGACCTCTTTCAGTGGGAACGCTTCATCACGCCTTCGATCATCAAGGTGTTCTACTGGCTGGCCGTGATCATCACGGTCGTGTTCGGCCTGTCGGGGATCCTGTCCGGCCTGGCGCTGATGATGCTGCAGCCGGTCACCGGCCTGTTCCTGGTCATATCCAGCGTGATCGGCATGCTGGCCGGCGTGATCTTCATGCGCATCGTCGCGGAATTCGTGCTGATCACGTTCCGCATCAACGAGCACCTGGGCGCGATCCGGAACCGGGGCCAGATGTAGATGTCAGGGATCAGTGGTCTGATTACTGATCCCTGCTACAGCGCAAAGCGGAAATGCAGCACGTCGCCGTCGGCGACCACGTAGTCCTTGCCTTCGAGCCGAAGCTTGCCGGCGTCGCGGGCGCCGGCTTCGCCGCGCAGCCGCACATAGTCGTCATAGGCGATGGTCTCGGAGCGGATGAAGCCGCGCTCGAAATCGGTATGGATGACGCCGGCCGCCTGCGGGGCGCGGGTTCCGCGCGCCACCGTCCAGGCCCGCGTCTCCTTGGGCCCGGCGGTGAAGAAGGTCACGAGGTCGAGCAGCGCATAGCCGGAGCGGATCAGGCGATCGAGGCCGGTCTCCGTAAGCCCGACCGCCCCCAGGAACTCGGCGCGCTCCTGGCTCGGCAGCACCGCGATCTCCGACTCGATCTTGGCCGAGATGACGAGCGAGCCTGAGCCTTCCTGCTTGGCATGCGCCTCGACCGCCCGCGAGAACGCATTGCCGGTCGCGGCCGCCGCCTCCTCGACATTGCAGGCATAGAGCATCGGCAGCGAGGTCAGCAGGCCGAGCGCATGAAAGGCGCGCTGCTCCTCGGGCTTGCGCTCGACCTGGCGGGCGGGCTTGCCGACGCGCAGCAGCGCGAGCGCGCGATTGACCAGCGCCAGCGTCTCCTTGGCGTCGGCCGCCTCCTTGTCGCTGCCCTTGACCTTCTTCTCCAGGGCGTCCACGCGCCGCTCCAGGCTGTCGAGATCGGCCAGCATCAGCTCGGTCTCGATGGTCGCGATGTCGGCGATCGGATCGATGCGGTTCTCCACATGGGTGACGTCCT
>DATDGG010000034.1:0-3747 GCA_036522235.1 Xanthobacteraceae bacterium | reverse complement strand
GGCTTCGCAGGCGCCCTGGCGGCCGCGTCCCGCACCTCGCCGCGGTGCAGCCTGATCGGAGAGGGCCGCGGCGGCCAGCCCTGCCGGTGCGCGTAGCCGACGATGGCGGACTTCGTGGTGCCGTCGCCTATGCGCAATGCGATCTCTCTCGCGCTCACCCCCGCGTCCCACAGCGCGCGGGCCCGGGCCACGATACGCGCGCTCATCCAGGCGGCCGGGCGCGGGCTCATGCGGCACAGTCGCTCAGCGGGCCGCCCAGCGCCCTACCCGGACCGCCACCTCGCCGATCCAGCGCCGCGCCCGCCTCAGCCGCTGCCTGAGCCACTGCATCGCGCTGCCTCGCCTCTGCCAGGAGCCGTTCGGTCACAGCGATCTCGTGTCGCAGGCGCTCCAGGCGCAGCAGGTGCAGGCGCTCGCGCTCGGCGCGCAGCCGGTCGGCCTCCTCGGCCGTGACGCGGACACGCTCCGACAGATACCAGAACGCATACGCGCGGCGGTACGTCAGCTTGAGCGCCCGCGCCGCCCGGCCAATGGCGCCTTTGGTGCTATCGCCAGCGGGGCGCGGTTCGGCGGCGAGCCGGACGATCGCCTGCATCTCGCTGGGGGGGTCGGTGGCGTTCAACGCCACGGCGCTGCTCCGGGCTGCTTACCTCCTGGCATGGCCATAGCGTTTCTCCCCTGGCGCGCCGTCCCCCGACGCGCGGTTGACGCGTTAGTGCAGCGGTTCTGTCATCAGCGGATGCGTAGCGCGGGCGTGGCGGGCGGCCGCGGCCATGGCTACGCCTCGTCCGTCGGAAAAGGATTAGGAAGCCCGAGATGCTGCCAGAGTGGCATTCTCAGACGACGGGCCAGCTGGTGCAGCATCGCGCTGTCTTTGGTCGTCAGTTCCTCAAGGAATCGAGCATCGTCCCCAATCTCCCTACGACGCGCACACAATTCGTTCATGCGGTTGAAAACGTTCAAAGACTCGCCAGTCAGCGCGGTCATTTCGGTTAACTCGACGTCGCTAAGCATCTGTTTGCTGAAGGAGAACCATTCACCATCCAGACGGTGGTCGGCGAACCGCTCATGAAGCAGACGCTCTTCCGCCGCACCGCCCTCGAACAGTCGGAGCACGACCAGGCGTTGATGGTTCCCGGTCTGCATCCCGATGAGGCGCTTCTCCACGTCGTCGGTGACGCCGATCTTGACCGGGCCGTGCTCGCCTCCCGCTTGGATCATGTAGACGGGCATCAGGCGGCCTCGGCGGGTTCTAGTGCGGCGGCTGCCCGCATCAGCCGGCCGGCGGTGATGCCGAGCCTGCGGGCGATCTCCGTCTCCTCGATGCGCGGCCAGTACTTGGCCGGGATGCCGCGGCGGCCCCAATGGGTGGTGAGTTTCGGATCGACGCCAATGGCCCTTGCCAAGGCGGTGAGACCGCCAAATGCCTCGATGACGTGCGAATGAGCCAGCATGCCGCCATATTACGACTTCCGGTCGTGGCGTCAACCGATTATCTGCCGTTGGCAGAATCTGCGACAAAACGTCAGATTGTGAGGATGAAGGGCAGGCCGAAAAGAACGGAGGCGGATCGCGCGCTGATGGCCGCTATGGGTATGCGGCTACGCTGGGTCCGGGACGCGCTCGACCTGAGGCAACATCAGATTGCGGAAGCAGTCGGCATCGATCAGACCACGTGGAGCCTGTACGAGTTAGGCAAGCGGTGGCCGGACCAATTCGCCGCCGCCCGCTTGATCGCGAAACTCAAGATCAGCCATGCGTATCTTCTTGAAGGATCGCTTGAAGGCGTGGAGCGGGAACTGGCCATCCAGCTTGCCGCACGTCATCCAGAACTTGCAGCCCCCATAAACACGGAGCCTCGCAAGGACAGGCTCCTAGCCTAGAGCAGATTTCCAGGGGCGCATCAGCCCCGTAATTTTTCTCGCCGTCCATGACAGACGGCCGTTGACTAGCGCGACTAATTGTCGTAAGACTGCCTCCGTCATCAACCGACGTGAGGCTATCTTGACGACATACAATACAGACGGCGGCACGGTTCGGCACGGCGGTCCCCCCCGTTCCGGTGCTTCTATCGGCAGAATTGTGGCAGCGCCGTTACACGAGTCCAGTGATTTGTCGGAACGCAATCCGCACAATCAGCAGTTGGTTGGCGTTAATCCAACGGTAATCAGGCGTTGCAGCCGGCGTGATACGACGGTTACGTCGCCTGCAAACATCAAAACAAATGTCTCTGGAGAAAATCATGGCGCGGCGAGCTGCCCCAACCTACAGGGCGGCGTTGGCCGCCATCCAGCAGACATATCTGGCGCTTCTCAGGATCTCGGAGACGCCACGGCTGCCGCGGGCAGTGCGGGCGGAGCTTCAAGTGCTGGCCTCCACTCTGGGCCGACTGCTGACCCGCGACAACGGCCGCAGCCGGTGACCTGCGGCGCCTGCCTCGGCAGCGGCCACCACGCTCACTTCCCGGCGCGCATGTGCGATTACTGCGGCGGCTCCGGGCTGCGCATCGACGAATGCCGGCTGGAACTGGTGGACCTGATCACCGACACGCTGAGCGATGCCTGCGACCTGGATGTCACCTGGCACATGTACGCCGTGCGCGTGCTGGAGGCGCTGGAGCGCCGCGGGCTCGATCCGACGGCGCTGGCAGAGCTCGCGGCATGAGCGGCTACCCCGTGGCCTACACGTTCGCCCAGCAGCGCACCGAGGCCCTGCTTGCCGCGATCGCCGACGCGCGCACCTCGCACGGCACACAGCGCGGCATCGACCGGCGCCACGCACTGCGCCTGCTCGCCGCCGAGCGCGCGGCCCGCAATGCCAGACGCGCCGAACTGCACGCCGCAGCAACCCGCAGCCTGAGGAGGGCAGCATGAGCATCCCCGGATACGATGCCTGGAAGTTAGCGACACCGCCCGAATACGAAGAGGAACATTGCTGCGAAAAGTGCGGCGGCCCACTGACCAAGGACGCGTGGCCGTTCACGACGTGGTTCTGCGAGCGCTGCGATGACTTCGTCCCAGACTATTACAGGGACGACGACCGATGAACCGCCACGACGATCCGCTGGACCGCGCGATGCGCGTCTCCGGCAGCCTGCACCAGCTCGGCGAGGCGCACGAACGCCTGCAGGAAATAACGGCCGAGACTATGGCTTGGGAACTGGTGCTCGCCCTGCAGGCTGCCGTGGACGGCGCCGCGCACTGGCGCATCGATGCCAAAGCGCTGCTGGACAAGATCGACGAATGCCAACTGCCGGAGCCACGATAATGGCCCAGGAAATTGGGTTCAGCATGAGCCTACGCCTGCCTGATGACCCCGTGCAGGCAGCCGAGCTGCACGAGAAGTTCGCGGCCGCCACGCGGGCATTCGTGGCAGCGATCCACCTCGAGAACGCCAAGACGCACGTCTGGATACGCCAGGTCCGCGCGCCCCGTGCCAAGCGCTCACCGCGCCTGGTGACGCCGCCGGAGGCAGCATGATGGATCGCCCGAACTTTCCCCCTATAACGGCAACGCCGGCAGGTTGGCTGCCGGCGTATACCACAGGAGGGGAAAACCATGGCTCGAACCCATGGCCGGTCCCTGCCGCTGATCATAATCAAGATCGCTCTGTCGATCAAGATTATCCGGCGATAGGAGCGGGGGTCCAGCCCCTCCACAAGGCTGGCCCTCTCTCCTGCGGGTGCCTCCTATGAGCGGCGCCAGCCAAGCTGTGGCGGCCCTACAGGGCGCTGCCGAGAACGCCTAC
>DATDGG010000033.1:0-2169 GCA_036522235.1 Xanthobacteraceae bacterium | reverse complement strand
GTTCAAGGAAATACTGGAGGTCGCCTACAACACATTCAAGTCGAGCATCCCTGACGGTTTCGGCGTCTCCGAACAGCCGAACTACACCAAGACGCCGTCGCATAACCTCGAAATCGTCCTCGAGCTCTCTCCCGATCTCATCCCGGCCCCGCAGCCGCTCGCCCGCATGCCTTTCGAGAACCACACCTATCCGGGATTCATGTATCAGACATTGTTGATCGAGCCCCCGATCTTTCTCGCCCGGCTTGACGCTGACTTGCGCGCCAGGAACGTGCAATTCGTGCCGCGGACATTTTCCGATGCGGCCGATGTGCTCACTCTGCCCGAGAAGATCATCGTCAACTGCAGCGGGCTCGGATCCAAGAAGTTGTGGAACGACGCGCAGATGGCGCCCATCAAGGGACAATTGGCGATGCTGCCGGCGCAACCGCGGCTGCAATATCTGTATGGCCAGGACGGCTACCTGTTCCCCCGGGCCGACGCGGTGGTCATCGGCGGGTCATATGAGGACACCTTCACCAGCCCCGATCCCGACCCGGCCTATTGCACGCTGCTGGTCGACTACATGAAGGGCCTGTTCGGCAAGGGCCCGCGAATTCCGATTCCGGACTGGCACATCCACCATCCGAACAACCTGCCCAAACTCGCGCCGAGCACGGCACCGGACGTTTGACGATCCGACGCAGCCGCTCACTCGTCCAGGAACTGGTCGCGCCGCCATTTGAGCGCGGCCTTGAGGCCGTCCTTGGCCCGGATCGCGTCGAATTGCCGGCCGACCTCCGTCGACGCCGCATAGAGCGGGGCGACCACGTCGAGGCCCGACTGCAGGGCATTGCCGAAGCCGGCGTCGTCCATCCCGCGGTTGATGGCGAGCTTGGTCGCCTTGAGCGCCTCGGGCGAGATCAAGGCAAGGCGCTTGGCATATTTCAAGGTCGCGGCGCGCAGTTCCTCGCGCGGTACCACCTGGTTGATCATGCGCAGCTCGAGCGCGGTCTGCGCGTCGATCAGCTGCCCGAAATAGAGAAGCTCGCGGGCGCGCTTGTGGCCGATGATCCACGGCATGACGATGCCCGGGCCGGCCTGAGAGAACAGGATTTCGGGCTCGCCGAACTGCGCATCGTTGGCCGCGATGGTGAGATCGCAGAACATCGCGAGCTCGCAGCCGCCGCCGAGCGCATGCCCCTGCACCGAGGCGATCACCGGCTTACGCAAGTGCCAAGGCGTCATCAGGGCGCGCAGGCTCGTCGCGAGCCGCTCGTGATATTTGAGCGCGTCGTGGCGCCACGGCGCTTGCGCGCGGTCCGCCCCGCCGCCGCCGATATCGAAGCCGACGCAGAAGCTGCGGCCTTCGCCGCGCAGCACGATGACGCTGGTCGCGGCCTCGTCGTCGGCGCGGAGCAGCGCCTGCTCGAGCGCGAGACGCAGCTCCATGCTCAGGGCATTGAGCTTGTCGGGCCGATTGAGGGTGACGATGCCGACCTGCCCGTCGACCTCGTAAAGCACGCCGGGCGCGGACATCAGGCCGCCAGGTAGCGCTGGTAGAAGCCGAAGACCTTCTGCCAGCCGTCGATCGCTTGCGCGGCCCCGTAGCCTTCGCGCCAGGTGTTGAAGAAGGCATGGCCGACGCCGTCATAGCGATGGAACTCGTAGTTCTTGCCCAGCCGCTTGAGCGTCGCTTCGATCTCGTTGACCTGTTCCACGTCAGGGTTCTTGTCGTCATTGCCGAAAATGCCGAGCAGCGGGGCCGTGATCTTGTCGGTCAGGTCGATTGGCGCGACCGGCCGCTTGGCATCGAGCGCCTTTTTGTCCTTCACGATCACGTTGCCGCCCCAGCAGTCCACTACGGCGTCGAGGCCTGGAATGCCGCAGGCCGCCAGGTAAGCGTGGCGGCCGCCCGAGCAGAAGCCGATGACGCCGACCTTGCCGTTCGCATGCGGCTGCGCGCGCAAGAACCTGACCGCGCCCGCCACGTCTCCTACCACCTGCTCGTCCGCGACGCCGCCGGCGCCCCGCACCCGTGCCCCGATATCGTCGGGGCTGCCAGGGCCGTCACGGAAATAGAGGTGCGGCGCAATGGCCGCATAGCCGTGATGGGCGAATTTGCGCGTGACCTCGATGATCCATTCGTCCCAGCCGGGCAGATGATGGATGACGACCACGCCGGGAAAC
>DATDGG010000032.1:0-6656 GCA_036522235.1 Xanthobacteraceae bacterium | reverse complement strand
AGGGTAGCGAACGTGTTGTTGGCGAAGAATGCCATGTTCTGGGTGCCGCTGGTGCCCTCGCCGGACAACATATCGAGCGCGCCGACCGAGGTCGCTTGCAGCAGGCTGGTGTAGAGTGTCGCCTGATTGCCCGTGAGGTTCACTGAATAGCTGGCGTTGAGAGTGTTGCCCACCTGCTGCTGGTTCAGCGTCTCGCCGGAGACCGCGCCGAACGGCGTGCGGTTGAGCGTCAGGTCGACCGCGTTGGCGTTGTAGGCCGCGGTCGCGGTGAAGAATGCGAGCGGCGCGGTGGTGCCGGTCGCGAAGGCCTGCGACTGGGCAAATTTCGTCACGATCGGATTGGTTGCGGTGACGACCGATGTGAACGTTGTCGACGCGCTATAGAGGCCAGGCTGGACCACGGCACCCAGCGTGCCTCCCAGATTGGCGGTGCCGGCAACCAGGTGATCGCTTGCGCCCGCATTGTTGACGCGCAGCCCCAGGGTTCCCTTGGGAGTTTGGGTGAACGTCGCGACCGAATAGTCGGGCAGCGACAGCGCCGTGCCTTGATCCGTGATTGCGATCAGCCCGGAATTGGTGAGAGCATTGCCAGGGGACGTCAGGGCAATGACGCCGTCCAGCGTTCCGTTGTTGATCACGGTGTTGTTCAAGAAGCCGCTGATGGCTGTTCCGTCGGCGCCGGTCTTTACCATCCCAATATTGACTATGACGTTGTTGCTTCCGGCGTCGATGCCGGCTCCGAAAGAACCCACCCGGATGGCGCCGCTATTGCTCACGGTATCGTGGTCGACCGCACCGATCGCGAATGATTTGTCACCCAGTGAAATCGAACCGGTGTTCGCGATCGTCTGGCCGGCGCCATTTGCCGAAATGCCGACAGCCATCGTGCCGGTCGAGATGATGTTGCCGCTATTGGTGACGCTACCGTTGCCGCCTGCGGATATCCCAAAAGACTGACTTCCAATCGCGATTGTGCCGCTGTTTGTGATCGCCTGGCTGGCGCCGCCCCCCAAAATACCGAAGCTGCCATTGCCGACGATGATCGCTCCGCTGTTGGTGGCGCTGCTGTTGGCCCCATTTATCACGATGCCGTAGGCATTGCTGTTGCGGGCCGTGATCGTGCCGCTATTGGTGACGATGCCGCCATCGATGGTGATGCCGACGGCTCCGTCGCCGATCTGAATCGTTCCGCTGTTTGTGGCGATGGTGCCAGTGGTGCCCGCCACAGCGCCCATCGCGATCGCGCCGGCGCCAACCGTGATCGCGCCGTTGTTGATCAAGGTATTGTTGCTGCCTTGCCCGTCTATGCCGAACGCGCCGGTGCCGGTCACAACGGTGCCGTTGTTGGTGACGGTATTGCCGCTGTTGAGATAAATGTCCGGAGTAAAGTTGCCCACCGTGATGGAGGCCCCCTGCAGGACATTGACCGTCACATTGTTCTCGGCACCGGTGCCGACCCCGGTCGTGTCGGTGCCCGTGCAGGTCACCGTGACGCCATTGGCGGCCACGGGCGTGCAGTTGGCCCGCGCAGGCGACGTTGCGACCAGCATCGAGAAGAGCGTCACGCCGGCTGGCATCGATACCGCGGCGATCGACGCACAAGCGCGGTGTTGTCGCGAGAACATCATGGCCCCTTTCAACAGTCCCGACCGCCGGGATATTCGCGGCGCAACCTAGTCGTGATGAAACAATTCGGCTTGGACGCCGCGCGACAACCACTAGGACGGAGAGCCCCTGCGACGACGGTTTCCGCAGCGTGTTGCAACCAAGCAACTAATTCGCTCTCAAATTCATGCCGGCAGTGAAATCGTTTCGCTCACAGCCAATTGCGTTGTGGGCAGCGTTGCGATTTAACGATCCGCATCAGATGATTTGAACGGCATGCCGCTCCCCGGCGACGAATCGAAATGATACAAACAAATTAGGATTTGCGGGAGAGTCGAATTGAGCGAGGAATATCGCATCCTGAAATTTTCCAGCGAGGACATTCCGCAACGTGACCGCCTCGAGTACATGCGGGAGGTCTATGGGCGCGCGATCATCAAGCACGACATCGAGCCGTTTGCGGACCACCCGCTGCGCTGCGGCGGCGAGCTGCGGACGGTACCCGGCCTCGGCCTTGCCGCGATGGCGAGCTCCGCGGTGCGGACCCTGCGGACCCCGGCGCAAGTGGAGAGCGACGACCTCGTCTTCAGCATTTCGCTGGCCGGTGGCCGAACCTTGCGCCAACTGGGCCGGGAAGTCTCGGCCGGCCCGGGCGAGGCGCTGCTGTCGACCAGCGCGGCCGCCGGCATCTGCGACATCCATCCGGATTCACGATGGCTCAGCATCCGCATGCCGTTCAGCGCGCTGGCGCCGACGCTCGCCGATCTCGACGCCGCGCTGCGCCGGCCAATCCCGGCCGGAATGCCGGCGTTGTCGCTGCTGGTGAGCTACCTCGCGGCCGTGCAGGAAACCAATGTGCTGGCGCAGGTCGAGGCGCGCCATCTCGTCGTCACCCACATTCATGATCTTGTTGCTCTGACCATCGGGGCGCCGCGTGATGTCGCGGCGGCCGCTGCCGGCCGCGGGTTGCAGTCAGCCCGGCTGGGCGCCGTCAAGGCGGACATCGCCGCCAATTTGGGCATGCGCGAGCTGTCGCTCGCGACCGTGGCGCAGCGGCAGGGCATCTCCACGGGCTATGTGCGAAAGCTGTTCGAGCGCGACGGCACCTCGTTCTCCGACTATGTGCTGGACCAGAGGCTGACGCAGGCGCATCGCCTGCTGACCGATCCGCGCTGGCGCGATCGCCGGATCAGCGCGATCGTGTTCGAGGTCGGGTTCGGCGATCTCTCCTACTTCAACCGCTCGTTCCGCCGCCGCTACGGTGCCTCTCCGAGCGAGCTGCGCGAGCAAGCCTTCGGCTCGCCTTGATCGGAAAAGGCGCATGCAAGTGCCCTTTTTGAATTGCCTCCCGGCGCAATGAGGTTATTCTCGCCAGTGCCGGGTGATAATTGTGCGGCCGCGAAGCAACATCATGAGTCAGAGCTGTCATGATTCAGAGCGAGCCTGGGCGGATCATCTTCAATACCGATACCCTCTCCGAGCGCGATAGGTTTCCCGCCTTCTGCGAGGAAATGATGCGCCGCTACGCGGCGCTCGACATCGTGCTTCGCGATGACGACGACTTTCGCGGGCTCATCGATCTGCAGCGCGTCGGCGAGGTCGGCATCGGCCATATTGCCACGACGCCGTTGCGCTACGAGCGTACCTCGGATCTCGTACGCGACGGCGACGACGCGCTCTGCTTCTTCTTATGCCTCAGCGGCGGCGCCTTCCAGACGCAACGCGGCGACCTTCAAAGCCTCCGGAAGGGCGAGGGAATCGTCTGTGACAGCGGCCACGTCGGTGCGCTCGACGTGACCGTCGATTCACGGTTCTGGAGCGTAAAGATTCCCCGCTCCCGGATCACCAGCCTGGTTCCTCATGTCGGTCCGCTGGCCGGTGTCAAGCTGGACAAGGATCCGATCGCGCTGCGGCTGCTGTTCGGGTATCTCGGCGCCGCCCATGACATCGATGTGAGCGGCGGCGGGCGCGCGGCGCAGCTTTACGACGAGCATATCATCGATTTGTTCGCACTCGTGCTCGGTGCCGAGGGCGAGGCGCGCGTGCTGGCGGAGCAGCGCGGTGCGCGCGCGCTGCGCCGCCGCGCGATATTGAGCGAGATCGAGCGCCGCGTCGGCGACCCCACCCTGAGCGCCGCCGGCATTGCGATTCGGCTCGGCATTACGCCGCGCTACGTCCACCTGCTGCTCGAGGAAACCGGCCGAACCTTCGCCAACCATGTGCTGGTGCGACGCCTGGAGAGCGCGGCCGCGCTGTTGCGCGACCCGCAAGCGCGCGACCGGAAGATCGGCGCGATCGCCCGGGAAGTCGGCTTCACCGACCCGTCGCATTTCAATCGCGCCTTCCGCCGATACTTCGGCGAGACGCCGTCCACGATCCGGGAAGCCGCGCGGCGATAGGCGAAGTGGACGAGGACGCGCATCGTGATGTGCGCACGGCGTTTCACTTCCTCGCCATCGCAAGTCGAGCTTGCTCGACCTGCGCACTATTTGGTAGCAAAGTCGGATATATCCGACTTCGCCACCGAACATGCCCGAAGTCGGATATATCCGACTTCGGGTGGGGAGAAGGAGTGCGAGGCCCTACGTCCCTAACGCGATGGCTTTGCCATCGCCGCCACGAGTGCCCCGACATCATCGATTTCTTCGATCGCCCACAGGCGGCGCGCCAGCTCGGCCGCGGGCGCGGCACCGAGCGCTGGTGCGACGAGATCGTGGAACTTGGCTTGCAGCCCTTGGTCGCTGAGCGGCACGAGCCGTGAGCCGAGCGCCTCATCGGCTTGGCGCGAGAACGTGCCGCGCGCCGTGGTCACGGTGACGCGCGCCGGGCGCAAGCGCGGATAGAGGGCGTCGATCTCGGGCGGTGCCGTGACCTTAAGCTTGGCGGCGAGTGCGGCGAGCGCCGGATCGCCGCGGTTCTGCGCGCTGAAGTGCTCGAGCCTGATGGCGCGGAACTGGAGCGCGAGCGCCATCAGGTAAGGAAAGCTCAGCTGCGAGCTGGCAAAATCGTCCCAACCGGTCTGCGCATGCGCGGCGGCGATGCGATAGGTCTCGACGGCGACCTGCTTCACCTCCGCGGTCGCGATGCTCTCGTCCGCCAGGAGGCCGATCAGGGCCTCCACGGCCGGCTGAATGTGGCGGCAGCACGGATAGGGCTTGATGTAGCAGTCGGTGATGCGAAATGGCGCCGCGGGCGGCAGCGCGATGTTGCGCACGCGACCGGCCTCACCGAACGCGAAGGCTTGCAAGAAGCCGTCGCGCGCCTCGATGACAGCGGGCGGCCCTTCGACGCCCGCCTCAGCCAGCAGCGCGGCCTGCAATCCCTCGCGCGCCGCGTGGCCAGCGTGCAGCCGCTTGATATCGCCGCCGCCATTGACGAAAGCGAAAAGGCCCGCAGCGCTGCTCGCCGCCAGCCCCAGCGCATGGGCGAGCGCGCGCGCCGAAAGGCCGCGCAGCTTGCCGGCCGCCATGGCGGCGCCGAAGACCGCGACCGCCCCGGTCGGATGGAAGCCGCGCTGACGCAGATCGGGATGGCAGGCGCCTCCGATCGCGGTCACGATCTCGTAGCCTACAACGGCCGCCTCGATCAGCGCCTGGCCGCTGGTCGCTTTGTCGACCTGCGCCAGCGCCAGCACGGTCGGCACCACGGCGCAGCCCGGATGCACCGAGCCCTGCCGATAGCCATCGTCGAGCTCGATGCCATGCGCGGCGGTGCCGCCCAGAAAGGCGGCATCGAGCAGATCGGCCCGCCGCGCGCGCCCCGGCACCACGACGCTTCCCGCCGGCCGTACCGTCGCGAGCATCGCCTCGGCGCGGCTCGCGACTTCGCCGCCCGCACCCGCGATCATCACGCCGACGGTGTCCAGGAGATGCCGCTTGGCGAAGTGGCGCACCTCGGGGCTGAGGTCCTGGTAGCGGAGCGCGCTCACGAAACCGGCCAGCGCATCGGTTGCGCTGGCGTCCGTTTCCTCATTCGGCTCGAGGTGGGTGGCTTCGACGGACGACATGAAGTGTTCCAATCAATAACTCTGACAGGCCTTTGGCATTACACCATAAGCTTCACCAGCGCGTCGACCGCGACGGCGCCGCGGCCTGCGGGCCGGACAATGAGCGGGTTGATCTCGGCTTCGAGCACGGTAGGCCCCGCCATCGTGGCAAGTCCCGAAAGCGCGACGATCGCCTGCGCGAGCGCGGCGAGATCGCCCCTGGGCAGGCCGCGATAGCCGGCGAGCGCCGCGAGGCCGCGCACCTCGGCGATCATCTCATGCGCGGTCGCGAGATCGACCGGTGCCAGGCGCAGGCTGCGGTCGCGGTATATTTCAGCCAGCACGCCGCCGGCCGCCACCATCACGATAGGGCCGGCGTCGCGATCGATCCGATAGCCGATGAGAACCTCGCCCAGGCCTGTGACCATCGGCTGCACCAGCACGCGATCGACGCGGGTGCCGGGCGAGCGTTCCGCCACGCTGGCGCGGATTTGCTTGATCGCGGCCAAGAGCCCATCGCGGTCGCGCACGCCGAGCACGACGCCGCCGAGGTCGCTCTTGTGGGCGATCCCGGCCGCCAGCGCCTTAACGGCGAGCGGATAAGGGAAGGGCAGGGCGGGTGGCGCGACGTCGATCGCGATCGCCGGCGCGTGGGCGATCCCCAGGCGCTTAAGCAGCGCATAGGTTTCGAGCTCGTCGAGCCAGCGGCCTTCCGTGCCGCCACCGCGTGCGCCGGCACCGCTGGGCGCTGCAAGCACACGCGGCACACGCCGCTTGAGCGCCGCCGCGACGGCATCGGCGCAGGCCTCCGGGGTGCGGAAATTCGGCACGCCGGCTTGGCTCAGCGCCGCCAGCGCCTCCGCTGCATCAGGAACGAGAAAAGCCGCGAGCGGCTTGGCCGAGCCCGCGCAGTCGATGATCGGCTTGACGGCGAGCTCGGGATGGAAGCGGGCCGAGGAGCCGACCACCGCCAGCACCAGATCGAACTCCGGCGCGCTGGTCACGATGTCGAGCGCAGCCTTCATGGCGTCGTAGCGCGTTCCCGCGAGCGTGAGGTCGATGAGCC
>DATDGG010000031.1:0-9078 GCA_036522235.1 Xanthobacteraceae bacterium | reverse complement strand
GGCGTTCACGCCCGGCAAGAGCCTCGCGCTCGCGGTGCGCGGCCCAACCGCCTCCGCCGCCGGCCAGGACGCCGACAATCTGGTGCTCAAGGCGGCGCGTGCGCTGGCGGAGCGGATCGAAGGCCTCCGGCTCGGCCGCTTCGTGCTGTCGAAACGCCTGCCGGTCGCGGCGGGTGTCGGCGGCGGCTCGAGCGATGCCGCGGCGGCGCTGCGGCTCCTGGCGCGCCACAACCGCATCGCGCCCGACGACCCCCGCCTCATGGCGGCCGCACGCGCTACAGGCGCCGACGTCCCGGTCTGCCTCGATCCGCAGCCCCGCCTGATGCGCGGAATCGGCGAGGTGCTCTCGCCGCCCTGGCGCCTGCCGACCCTGCCGGCGCTACTGATCAATCCCGGCGTGAGCGTCGCCACCAAGGACGTCTTCGCGGCGCTGCGCGCGCCGGCGCTGGCGCAGCAGCACGCGTCGGCGATGGGCGAGGGCGGCTGGGCCGGCGGTAGCCGGCACGATCTGATCGATTTTCTGGCCCGCCACCCCAACGATCTCGAGGCGGCGGCGATTTCGCTCCATCCCGCCATCGCGCAGGCGCTCGCGGCGCTGCGCGTGCTGCCCGGCTGCGCGCTCGCCCGTATGTCGGGCTCGGGCGCCACCTGCTTCGGGCTCTTTGACTCGCAACGTGCCGCCGCCGCGGCCGCGCGCGCGTTGCGGCAGGCGCAGCCGGGTTGGTGGATCAGGCCGACGATGCTGGGAGGATAGCGCTAGCGGCGCGGCGGACGAAGCCTGACTCAAAAGGCAGGCGCGGGTGTCTAGCGTATCGAGCGCGATCAGTCTCCCAGTAGCTCGTGATGGCTGCTCGGGCCTATGCTCCCACCAAGCACACAGACGCGATACGCTGCAGCCATCTGTTTGGCAGCGACATCAGGTTGCATCCTACCAATAGCGGTACACAAGCCAGGACATGACAGCGATCGTATCGATCTGCCGTTACTCGCATTGTGCTGCTTGACCGCGCGGATCGCGGCGCGAAACGCCAGATAGGCGATCAGTGTCTTTGACACATTCATTGGAACGCGCATTGTTGGTGCGCTGATCAAATAGGGTATCGCGGGGTCTAGAGTCTCCACGATCGTGGCATGGCCGACTGGCAATTCTCCGTCGTGTTGTTCCCTGAGGTGGGATTGCAAACGGTGCTGCAATTCCCATCCGAAGCGGTGAATGTAGACAAGATCGATTCCGCCATCCATGTGGCCGAAGCTGTTGGCGGGACTGACAACGGCGTCAGCTGCCGACTCGAAGATATCCCCTTCGGAAATTTGAACGTTGTCTACGCCCCTGAAGTGTTTCTTCCGCGCCCGAACAACATCGGGGTTAATATCACGCAGATGGAATGTTACGGCGCTCATCGGCCGGTCCAAAGGAAGCCCGTCATTCTACATTGCCGGGCAGGAGCTACGGCCTATCGACTGGGTTGCAGCCGGTTTCGTCCGCAAGCGTTTTCGGCCCCATTGCACGTGGCGACGATTTCATGCCAAGATGTGTACAAATGAACAAAGGTGCACAGGACGAGGATATGACTGACAGTACGACGCTCACTGTTCGTCTCGACCGATCTGTGAAGAAGCGGCTGGAAGCCGCGGCTGCACGCGTGCGCCGTAGCAAGTCGTTTCTTGCCGCTGAAGCAATTGAGGAATACCTCGCCGTTCAGGAATGGCAAATCGAAGCCATCAAGGGCGGGATGGAAGCGGCCGACCGCGGCGAACTGGTGCCGCATGAGCAGGTCAAGGCCTGGGCGAAATCGATCGCAACCGATCGTCGTCGGCGCGCGCGCGCCAAATGAAGCTGCTTTGGACTGAACTGACGCTCGCGGATCTCGCGGCGCTGCATGAGCATATTTCTGCCGACAACGCCGCTGCCGCCGATGCGATGCTCAATCGGATCATTCTCCTCGCTGAGACACAGTTATCGCGCATGCCGGAGTCCGGCCGCGTGGGCCGCGTGCCGGACACCCGCGAGCTCGTGGTGGTCGGCTCGCCGTACTTTCTGCCGTACCGGATCGTGGGTGAGACGATTCAGGTTTTGCGTGTCATCCATGGCGCTCGCCGTTGGCCTGAGAGGGAGTAGATCGCCTGGGCGGCTGCATCGCGGCGCAACCGTTTAATCTTCCTTCCGCTTCCCCCCGAGCCCCCTGATCGCCTCCTCGACGCTGTGGAAGATGTGATCCGCCCCGATCAGCTCCATCAGCCCGAAGCGCTGGAACGATTCCTGCGCGCGGATCGATTCGAGGCGCGCCACCGCGAAATCGGCGCCGCGCGCGCGGCATTTGCCGACCACGTCGGCGAGCACCTCGGCGGCGGTGTAGTCGACCGCCACGATGCTGCTCGCCTCCAGCACCAGCAGGCGCACCGCATCGCTTTGGCGCGCGACCGCGGCCTCGATGCCGCGGCGGAAGTCTTGGGCATTGAGGAACGACAGCGGCGCCTGGAAGGCCATCACCAGCACGCCGGGAACCTTCTCGCCCGGCATGGTGGCGTGCGGCGGCCACCAGACGGTGGTGCCGGCGACCCGCTCGAACTCGATTGGTTGTGCGCGCGTGGTGATGAAGACGCCGTGCAACAGCGACAGAAAGACGCCGATCACCACCCCGGTCTGGATCGGCAGCACCACGATCGCCGTCATGGTCGCCAGGATCAGCGCGAATTCCCAAGGCGCACGCCGATAGATTTCCATGAATGTCTGCAGCCGAAAGATGCGTTGCGCGACGAACAGCAGCATGCCGGCGAGCGCCGCGTCGGGCACATGCGCGAGCAGCGCCGTGCCGAAGCCCGCGAGCGCCAGGATGATCGCGACCGCGACCAGGCCCGCGGCCTGCGAGCGGGCGCCGACCTCGGCCACGATGGCGGTGCGCGGCGGGCTCGCATTGACCGGAAACGCGCCGGCAAAGCCCGCCAGCAGGCTGCCGAAGCCGGCGCCGATGAAGTCGCGGTCGACGTCCGGCAATTCGCCGGGCGGCGGAAACGAGCGCGTGGTCGCGGCGGTCTGCATCATCACGACCAGGCTGATGACGATCGCGAGCGGTGCGATCCGGTAGACCTGCGCGAGATCGACGGCGGGAAGCGCGAAACGCGGCAGCCCGGAGGGAACGTCGCCCAGCACCGCCACACCGTATTTTTCCAGATCGAAGAGGATGACCACCGCGGTCGCGGCCGCAAGCGCGATCAAGGCGCCCGGAACGCGGGGATTCCACCGCTCGCAGGCGAGCGTGATCGCCAGCACGCCAAGCCCGATGGCGAGCGCGAGCGGCTTGGTCTCACCGAGATGGGCCGCGAGCGCGGCCAGGCGCTCATACATGTTGCCGCCGCCGCCCGGCACGCCGAGAACGGTCGGCGCCTGCGACATGGCGATGTGGATCGAGATGCCCGCCAGGAAGCCGGTGATGACCGGCCGCGAGAGCAGATCCGCGATCCAGCCGAGCCGAATGAGGCCGCCGACGATCAGGATCGCGCCGCTGAGGAGCGCGAGCGTCGCCGCGAGCGCGGCATATTCGGGCGAGCCCGCCGCTGCGATCAGCGCCAGGCTGCCGGCGAATATCGGCGTGATGGTGGAATCGGCGCCGATCGAGAGGACGCGGCTCGACCCGAAGGCCGCGAAAGCAAGCGCGCCGGCCATGAAGGCGAAGAAACCGATCTGCGGCGCGAAGCCGCCGAGCTGCGCGGTCGCCATCTGTTCCGGGATGGCGATGGCGGCGAGCGTCAGCCCGGCCGCGAGGTCGCGGTTGAGATCCTTGGCGGAGAGCCCGCGCAGGGTGGGGAAGACAGGCAATACAGGCATCAGTGATCAGTAATCAGTAATCAGACAGCAAGGCCAGCGCTTTTTGACTACAGGCTACTGATCACTGTTCAATCCTCGCCCCGGACAGCTTCACGATCGCGGCCCATTTCGGCAATTCGGCCGCGACGAATTTGCCGAAGTCCTGGGGCGAGCCGGTCTGCGCGATGGCGCTGAAGCGCGCCAGGCCCGCTTTCGCCTCCGCGGTGGCGAGGCCTTCATTGATGGCGCGGTTGAGCACGCCGACGATCGCGGTCGGCGTGCCGGCTGGCGCCGCGACGCCAGTCCAGGCATCGACGGTGAAATCCGCAAAGCCGCTCTCGACCAGGGTCGGCACGTCGGGCAGCTGCGGCCAGCGCTCGGCCCGCGCCAGTGCGAGCGCGCGCACCTTGCCGGCCTGGATCAGCGGATAGAGCCCGGTCAGGCCATCGATCGTAAATTGCGTCTCGCCGGACAGGAGATCGGTCACCGAGGCGGCCGAGCCCTTGTAGGGCACGTAGACGACGTCGATTCCGGCCTTGGTCCCGAACAACGTCGAGAGCAGATGTGGCGGCGTTCCGATCGAAGCGCCAAAATTCAGCTTGCCCGGATTGGCTTTGGCATAGGCGATGAGTTCGCCGACCGTGCGTGCCGGGACCGATGGATTGACCACCAGCACGTGCGGCAGCAGCGCGACCGCGCCGACCGGCACGAAGGCCTTGAGGATGTCGAGATCGTAATTGGCGTAAAGCGCGGGCGCGACCGCGAGCGACCCCGACGAGCCGAACAGCAAGGTGTAGCCGTCGGGCTCGGCGCCCGCGGCCGCCTTGGTGCCGAGCATGGAGCCCGCGCCCGGATGATTGTCGATGACCACCTGCTGGCCGAACCGCTGCGACAATTGCTGGCCGAGCAGACGCGCCATGGTGTCGATCGGCCCGGCCGCCGGATACGGCACGATCATCTTGATCGGACGGTCGGGATAGGTCTGCGCCGCGGCCGAGGCGACCGCGCCGGCCGCCATGGCAACCGAAAGCGGTACGACGAGCAAACTCCGTCTGGAGAACATGACTCCCCATCCAACGAGTCGTAAATCTAATTCGAGCGCGCGATGCAGAACTCGACCGTCTCCTCGAGCGCTTCTTTCATGGGCGAGGCCGGGAACAGGGCCAGCGCGTCCTTGGCGATCGCCCCGTAGTGGCGCGCGCGCTGGATCGTGTCCTCGAGCGCGCGATGCTTGGCCATCAGGCCGATGGCGTGCTCGAGGTCGGCCTCGGCGGCGTCGCCGTCCTCCAGCGCGCGGCGCCAGAAGGTGCGCTCGTCTTCCGAGCCGCGCCGGAAGGACAGCACCACCGGCAGCGTGATCTTGCCTTCGCGAAAGTCGTCGCCGACATTCTTGCCGAGCTTGGCGGCCTTGCCGCCGTAGTCGAGCGCATCGTCGACCAGCTGGAAGGCGATCCCGAGATTCATCCCAAAGGAACGGCAGGCGGACTGCTCCGCCTTGGGACGCGAGCCGAGCGCCGGCCCGACCTCGCAGGCCGCCGCGAACAGCTCGGCGGTCTTGCCGCGGATCACCGAGAGGTACTCGTCCTCGGTGGTTGCCGTGTTCTTGGCGGCGGCAAGCTGCATCACCTCGCCCTCGGCGATGATGGCGGCCGCGGTCGAGAGGATTTCGAGCGCCCGCAGCGAACCGACCTCGACCATCATCTTGAAGGCCTGGCCGAGCAGAAAGTCGCCGACCAGCACGCTCGCCTCGTTGCCCCAGACCATGCGGGCGGCGAGCTTTCCGCGCCGCATCTCGCTCTCGTCGACGACGTCGTCGTGCAGCAGGGTCGCGGTGTGCATGAACTCGACCGCGGCGGCGAGCTTGACATGGCCGTCGCCGCCATAGCCCGCGAGCTGGGCCATCGCCAAGGTCAGCATCGGGCGCAGCCGCTTGCCGCCGGATTCGATCAGGTGCTTGGCGATCTCAGGAATCATCGTCACTTCCGATCCGGTCCGCGACAGGATGGTGGTGTTGACCCGTTCCATGTCGGCGGCCACGAGCCTGATCAGCTGGGCGATGGAGGGTGAGGAATGGCTTTCGAAGGGGACGATGACGGCCAAAGCGGCGCTCCAGATGGAGGGACGTGCGAGCATAGAAACGCTATGGTGGGGGGGCAAGTACGCAAAATGTCATACCCGGGTCGCCCGGGGTTGTTGTAAAGGCGAAGTAATCCGCCAAAGCCCAGAATGGTCGATGTTTCGATGCTGAAAGCCGAGGAGACGCGCCCGGATGCGGCGGGGCTCGATCTGGCCGGCGGTCGGGCGATCGCGGTGCTGGTGCCCTGCTTCAACGAGGAGGTCGCCATCGCCAAGGTGGTGGCGGACTTCCGCGCCGCCCTGCCGGAAGCCACGGTCTATGTCTACGACAACAATTCCACCGACCGCACCGTCGAGGTGGCCCGCCGCGCCGGCGCCGTGGTCGGGCGCGAGGCGCACCAGGGCAAGGGCCATGTGGTGCGGCGGATGTTTGCCGATGTCGACGCCGACGTGCTCGTGCTGGTCGACGGCGATGCCACCTATGATGCGGGAAGCGTCCGCGGCTTGATCGCCAGGCTCATCGAGGACCGGCTCGACATGGTGGTGGCGGCGCGCATCCAGCGCGAGGAGGCCGCCTACCGGGCCGGGCATCGGTTCGGCAACGCCCTGTTCTCGGCGGCGGTCGATTGGGTCTTCGATGCGACCTTCACCGATATCCTGTCCGGCTACCGCGTGTTCTCGCGGCGCTTCGTGAAGTCGTTCCCGGTCCTGTCGCGGGGCTTCGAGATCGAGATCGAGCTCACCGTGCATGCGCTCGAGCTCGAGCTGCCGGCGGCCGAGATCGCGACACCCTATTACGCGCGCCCGGCCGGATCGGCGTCGAAGCTCAGCACCTGGCGCGACGGGCTGCGCATTCTGTGGACCATCGTCAATCTCTACCGCACCGAGCGTCCGCTCTCCTTCTTTGCCGGCCTCGGCATCGCCTGTGCGCTGACCTCGGTGGTTCTGGCGATCCCGATCTTCGCGACTTATCTCGAGCAGGGCTTGGTTCCCCGCTTTCCCACCGCCATCCTCTCGACCGGCCTGATGCTGCTGGCCTTTCTTTTCCTGGTCGCAGGCCTCATTCTTGATACGGTGACGCGGGGCCGGCGCGAGATGAAGCTCATCGCCTATCTGGCGCAGCGGGCGCCGGGCAGCGAGGGCGACCGTCGCCGGCCGTGAGGGGAGGGAGCATTGCGCGAGCTGGTACGCACCAATGATGCTGTCCTGGTGTCCGCGATCGGTGCGCTGCTCGATGGCGCCTCGATCCCTCATCTGGTTTTCGACCAGAACATGAGCGTGCTCGAGGGCTCGATCGGAATTCTGCCGCGCCGGGTCCTGGTCGCGGAGGAAGACGAGGCCGCGGCGCGCCGGCTGTTGGAGGCGGCGGGGCTCGGCCACGAGCTGCGCCCCGATGTTTGCTGAATCAAATCTCGGCGCATTGACCGAGGACGCGGTCCTGGGCGGAGCTTTGCGCCTGCGCCAGCCCCGGCGCGGACATCGGGTCGGGCATGACGCGGTGCTGTTGGCGGCGGCCTGCCCGGTCCAGGGCGGCGAAGAGGGACACGTTGTAGACCTTGGCGCCGGCGTCGGCGCCGCCGGCCTCGCGGTCGCGCTGCGGGCGCCTGCGGTTGCGGTCACGCTGGTCGAGGTCGATCCCGATCTCGCGGCGCTCGCGGCCGCAAACGCCGCGCTCAACGGCCTGGCAGCACGGGTGAAATCCATCACCCTCGACGTGCTGGCTCCCCCCCGCGCCTTCGCGGCCGCCGGCCTTGCCCCGGAATCGGTCGCCCATGTGCTGATGAATCCGCCTTTCAACGATCCGGTGCGGCAGAAATCGTCGCCCGACCGCCGCCGGCGGCTCGCCCACGCCGCCCCGCGCGAGGCGCTGGCGGCCTGGATCAGGACTGCGGCGCGGCTGCTGCGCCCGCGCGGCACCCTGACCCTCATCTTTCGGCCGGAGGGCCTGGTCGATCTCACCCGCGCGCTCGATCCCCTCTTCGGCGCGGTCGCGATCCTGCCGGTCTATTCCAAGCCCGAAGCACCGGCGATCCGCATCCTGGTGCGGGCCATCAAGGCGAGCCGGGCGCCGCTCGCCGTGATGCCGGGCCTTCTTCTCAACGACGCGTCGGGCCAGCCGAGCGCGCAAGCCGAGGCGGTGCTGCGCGGGGGTGCAAGCCTCCCGTTTCCACGGATCTGAAGGCTATTGCTGCGTGTCCGACAATATCGGCCCTGCCCGCAAGTTGTGCAGGCTGCCTGCGTGCGTGGCATCGCCCCGTCGGGGGGTAGGGAAGATCAGGCGGCAGGCATCAGGCGGCAGGCTTGGGCTGCTCTTGCCGGTCGGCCCGATAGGAGGCTGCCGCAATCGCGCTGAAAAGAGCCATCAAAATGAGTATTTTCATTGCACCGTTCACCGTTTCCTGCCCGCCCAGCTTTAGCCCTTGCAGCGCCACCCCTACGGCACCGATCATCGATGCAACCATCATCGACGCAGCCTTGAATGCAAATTGCGATCCAATGTTGAGCAAATGGTGACTTGAGCGGTCCGCCCGCGAGGCCTATCTGGTCCTCATGGCTGAGACCGGCATGTCGGAGAAGCTTCTCGCGGGCGCCCGCAGCGTGCTGCGGCCCCTGATCCCGAAGCGGTTCCGCGGCGACATCCCGTTGGTGCCGGTGGTACGCCTGAGCGGCGTCATCGGATTCTCGACCCCGCTGCGGCCCGGGGTCACGATCGGCAGCATGGCGCGCCCCTTGGAGCGGGCCTTTGCCATGCGCAACGCCCGCGCGGTCGCGCTCATCATCAATTCGCCGGGCGGCTCGCCGGTGCAGTCGCATCTGATCTACCGCCGCATCCGCCAGCTCGCCGCCGAAAAGATGCGCTCGGTCCTGGCCTTCGTGGAGGATGTCGGGGCGTCGGGCGGCTACATGGTGGCCTGCGCGGCCGACGAGATCATCTGCGACGTCTCCTCGATCGTCGGATCGATCGGAGTGGTGGGCGGCTCCTTCGGCTTTCCCAAGCTGATGGAGCGGCTCGGCGTCGAGCGGCGGCTCTATACGGCCGGCGAGCACAAGGCCAGGCTCGATCCGTTCCTGCCGGAGAATCCCGACGACGTCGAACGGCTCAAGGCGCTGCAGAAGGACATTCATCAAGGCTTCATCGACCTGGTGAAGCAAAGCCGCGGGAGCCGGCTCAAGGGCCCCGAGCAAACCCTGTTCTC
>DATDGG010000030.1:0-2843 GCA_036522235.1 Xanthobacteraceae bacterium | reverse complement strand
CTGACTGGGCGCGGCCGCTATGTCGACGACATCGCGCTGCCCGGCATGCTCCATGCCGCGGTGCTGCGCAGCCCGCATGCCCACGCGGCCATCCGCGGCATCGACAAACGTGCTGCGCTCGCGCTGCCGGGCGTGCGCGCGGTCGTCACTTTCGCCGACCTTCCGGCCGCGATGCAACGACAGACCGTGCCGCTCTTGGTGCCGAGCCCGGCCATCAAGCAGCCCTGCATGCCGTATTGCCTGGCCAAGGACGAAGCCTGCTTTGTGGGCGAGCCGATCGCGATCGTGGTGGCGGACAGCCGCTATCTCGCCGAGGACGCGGCCGCGCTGGTGGAGATCGATTTCGAGCCGCTGCCGGCGGTGTCCGACTGCGTGGCGGCGCTCGAGAACGGCGCGCCGGCCGCGCATCGTGGCGTGGCTTCTAATCTCGCGGCCGTGATTCCGGTCAATGTCGGGAACGTTGATGCGGCTTTTGCGCAGGCCGCGCACGTGTTCCGCGAGAAACTGTTCCAGCATCGGGGCGGGCCGTTCTTCATCGAGTGCCGGGGCATGATCGCGGCGCCGGACCCGATGGCGGATGCGCTCACGATCTACGTGTCCTCGCAGGGCCCGCATCGGCACAAGCGGGTGCTGCTCGATCTGCTCGATTGGGCGGATCATCAGCTGCGCATCGTGACGCCGGATGTGGGCGGGGGCTTCGGGCCCAAGGGCAGCTTCTATGCCGAGTATGGCGCGCTCGCCGCCGCCGCGCTCAAGCTGCGGGCGCCGATCAAATGGATCGAGGACCGGCGGGAGAATTTCCTCGCCACCCAGCAGGAACGCGATCAGCATTGGGACATGGAGATCGCGGTCGACCCCGACGCCCGCATCCTGGGCGTGCGCGGCACGCTCGTCCACGAGGCCGGCGCCTATATGCCGTGGGGCGTGGTCCTGCCGTGGATCGCCGCCACCTCGGTGCCGGGCCCTTACGTCATTCCGAGCTTTCATCTCGACGTCTCGGTCGCCTTCACCAATAAGGTGCCGACCTCGCCGGTGCGCGGCGCCGGGCGGCCGCAGGCCGCCGTGGTCATGGAGCGGCTGATGGACCGCGTCGCGCGCGAATTGAAGCTCGATCGCGCCGAGGTGCGCCGGCGCAACTTCATCACGCCGTCGCAGATGCCCTACAAGGTCGGGATCATTTTCCGCGACGGCCGGCCGGTGACCTACGACAGCGGCGACTACCCGACCTGCCAGCAGAAGGCCCTGGAGGCGGCCGGCTATGAGGGCTTTGCGGCCCGCCAGGCGCGGGCCCGGCAAGAGGGGCGCTATATCGGGATCGGCATCGGCAACGCGGTGGAGGCGACCGGGCTCGGCCCTTACGAGAGCGCGACCGCGCGCGTGTCGACCAGCGGCAAGGTCACGGTCTATACCGGCGCGACCCCGCAGGGCCAGTCGCACAAGACGACGCTCGCCCAGATCGCCGCCGATCATCTCGGCTTGACCCCCGACGACGTTACCGTCGTGACCGGCGACACCGCCACGACCGCGCTCGGCGTGGGCTCCTTTGCGGCCCGCACCGCCGTCAATGCCGGATCGTCGGTCCATCTCGCCGCGCAGGAGCTCTCGCACAAGATCAAGCAATTCGCCGCCGACATGATGGAGGCCGCCGAGCAGGACATCGTGCTGGAAGACGGCCACGCCAAGATCGCCGGGTCCGATATCAAGGCGAGCTTCCGCGAGATCGCGGTCCGCGCGGTCGGTATGCCGGGCTATTCCATGGCGGGCGGACCGACACCCGGCCTCGAGGCGTCGAGCCACTTTACGCCCGACCAGTCGACCTATTCCAACGGCACCCATGTGGCGGAAGTCGAGGTCGATATCGAGACCGGCGAGGTGAAAATCCTCCGCTATGTGGTGATGCACGACTGCGGGCATGTGATCAACCCGATGGTGGTGGAAGGCCAGGTGGTCGGCGGCGTCATCCACGGGGTCGGTAACGCTTTCTTCGAGCGGATGTTGTACGACGACCAGGCACAGCCGGTATCGACCAATTTCGGCGAATATCTGCTGCCGCTGGCGACCGATGCTCCCGATGTCGAGGTGCTCCACATGACGACGCCGAGCCCGCTCAATCCGCTCGGCCTCAAGGGCGCGGGCGAGGGCGGCACCATCCCTGCCATCGCCGCTTTGCTGTCGGCGGTCGAGAACGCGCTCGCGCCGTTTTCGGTCCATATCGCGGAGGCGCCGATCACGCCGGCGCGGATCGTGGCGCTTCTGGGCGAGGCCGCGTGCGGCCGCACCGGCTGATTCGCACCCTTATCAAGAAGAATGGCCGATGAGCGAGCTCCTCTATTTCGAGCAACACGCTTTCGATTTCAGCGGCGCCCTGGTGGCGCTCGATGTCGATGGGACGATCGTCGCGGATAGCGCAGACACCGCGTCCGCCGCGGTGCTCGCGCAGGTGCGTGCGTTGAAGGCCAAGGGCAACGAAATCCAGCTGTGCTCCAACAGCCGCCGCAGCGACTATGCGGCGCGCCTGGCGCGCCTGGCGGCGCAATTGGAGGTCGCGGTATGCCCGGTGCCGTTCCGTAAGCCGAGCACCTCCGCGGTCGCCGCGCTCGACCGCAAGGGCAGGGCGCTCATCGTCATCGGCGACAAGGATTTGACCGACGGTCTCCTGGCACGCCGGGTGGGGGCGCGCTTCATCAAGGTGCGGCGCAAGCTCGATCCCGCCGACCGGCTTTCCTCGCGCATGGCCAATCTGTTCGACACGGTGTTCGGGCCGCCCGCGATCTTCCTATGGGACGCGTTCTGCGCGACGCGCTGAGGCCTTCTTTGCTACCGGCTGCGCGGATTCATGAGCA
>DATDGG010000029.1:0-3425 GCA_036522235.1 Xanthobacteraceae bacterium | reverse complement strand
ATTTGCTTACTTCTGATGCAACAAGCTTGAGCGACCCTTATAACATTATTCCGATGGCGACATTGCGCACTATGTTCCAAGAAGTAGTTGATACAGGATTTGACGTCCTCGCTCTTATCAACGCCTGCTACAGTGGAGCGTTTGCACAACGTCCATTCGGCCAAAACAATGCCGGATACGTACCTCGAAATCCAGGCGCCCACGCTATATTAGCTGGAGGGACCGGAGAACTTACATGGCACAAAGGAGAAGTTGGGTCAGGCAGTGTATTTTTCGAAAAATTCTTTGCGGCCCTAGATGGGCACGCTGGAAACGGATCAACCATCACAGTGCATGAGTTGGCGGCCTATCTGCAGCGCGAAGTTTCGCTGGCCACGAATCAAGGGCAAAACCCGCTTTCTTATGATATTAGTCGGAATGGAAGTGCTGGGTATCCATCCGATAGCGGCCGCCTTGCGGGTTAGCTGAGGGTGTGAGTCATGTGACTATTCATAGGAATAGTCACATGACGAACGGGCGAGTTGAGGTCATCACATCGGTTCAGCGCCGGCGGCGCTGGAGCTCGGCGGAGAAGGCGCAGCTGGTGGCCGCATCGCTGGAGCCGGGTGCCAGCGTATCGGCGGTGGCGCAGGAAGCTGGGATTCATCCAAGCCAGCTGTATGGATGGCGACGCCAGTTGCGGGCGCCAGTGGGCTTTGCGCGGGTGCGGATTGCGCCGCAGGCCGCGCCAGCCAGCCCCGGAACGATCGAGATCGAGTTTGCGACCGGGGCACGGCTGCGGATCACGGGCGCGGTCGACGCGGCCACGCTGACGGCGGCGGTTTCGATCCTGGCCGAAGGTCGGCGGCGATGATTCCAATTGCATCGGGGGTACGGGTGTGGATCGCGACCGGCCACACCGACATGCGCCGCGGCATGAACTCGCTGGCCTTGCTGGTGCAGGAAGCCTTTCGGCGTGATCCGCACGGCGGCGATCTCTACGTGTTCCGGGGGAAAAGCGGCAAACTGGTCAAGATTCTCTGGCACGATGGTCTTGGCATGTCGCTCTGCGCCAAGCGGCTGGAACGGGGCCGGTTCATTTGGCCCTCGGCGGCGGACGGCGCGATGGTGATTACGCCGGCGCAACTCGGCTACATGCTGGAAGGAATCGATTGGCGCAATCCGCTTCACACCTGGCGGCCTTCGGTAGCGGGTTGAGTGCGACTCGTTGACTCATGTCGCGCAATTAGCGCTGCGAATCACCCGCGATTGTGATGCAGTCGCGTCATGGCGACGGCAACTGATCCTCTCCCGGACGACAAGGATGCGCTGAAGGCAGCGCTGATCGAAGCGCGCGCGAAGCTGTCCGGCGCCGAGGTGCTGATCGAGCACCTTCAATTGGTGATTGCCAAGATGAAGCGCGAGATGTTTGGCCCGCGCTCCGAGCGCAGCCGGCGCATCCTCGATCAACTGGAGCTGCAGCTCGAGGAATTGGTCGCGGCGGCGGCCGAGGATGAAGCCAAGGCCAAGACGGCCGGCATCCAGGTTGAGGGCTTTACCCGGCACAAGAGCGTGCGTCGGGACTTTCCCGATCACCTGCCGCGCCGACGGATCGTTCACCCCGCGCCGACCTGCTGCCCGTGCTGCGGCGGCAGCAAGCTGTCGAAGATTGGTGAGGATGTCACTAAGACGCTCGATGCGGTGCCGCGGCAATTGTTCGTGACCGAGCACGTGCGCGAGAAGTTCAGCTGCCGCAATTGCGAGAAGATCACGCAGCCGCCCGCCCCCTTCCATGCGATCGCGCGCGGCTTCGCCGGGCCGAGCCTGCTGGCGATGATCGTGGTCGACAAATACGCCAATCATCAACCGCTCAACCGGCAAAGCGATCAGTTTGCGCGTGAGGGCGTCGATCTCTCGGTCTCGACCATGGCCGACCATGTCGGCGCCTGCGCGGCCGAGCTGTTGCCGCTCTACCAGCTGATCAAGGATCACGTGTTCGCCGCTGAGCGCATCCATGGCGATGACACCACCGTGCCGGTTTTGGCCAAGGTGAAGACCCGGACCGGGCGACTGTGGACCTATGTGCGTGACGATCGACCTTTCGGCGGCGCCGCGCCACCGGCCGCGGCGTTCTTCTACTCGCCGGATCGCGTCGGCGCGCATCCCCAGCAGCATCTCGCCGGATATTCCGGGATTCTTCAGGCCGATGCCTATGGCGGGTTCAACGCGCTCTACAAACCGGAGCGCAAGCCGGGCCCGATCACGGAAGCGCCATGTTGGGCGCACGCGAGACGCAAGCTGTTTGAGCTTGCCGACGTGGCCTCGAAGGCACGTAACAAAACATCGGCTGTAATCTCGCCGATTGCGTTCGCGGCCGTGCAGAAGTTCGACGCCGTGTTCGCGGCGGAGCGCGCGATCAACGGATTGTCGCCCGACGAGCGCGTCGCCATACGCCAGCGAGATGTCGCACCGCTGGTCGACGACCTGATCGAATGGATGAAACGCGAGCGGGCGAAACTCTCGCGCCACAACGACGTGGCCAAGGCCATGGATTATATGCTCAAGCGCATCGACGCGTTCACTCGCTTCTTGAAAGATGGGCGCATCTGCCTGAGCAACAATGCCGCCGAGCGCGCCTTGCGTGGGATTGCTCTCGGCCGCAAAGCATGGCTGTTCGCCGGGTCCGATCGCGGTGGCGAACGCGCTGCGATCATGTTCACGCTGATTCACACAGCAAAGCTCAACGACGTCGATCCGCAAGCCTGGCTCGCCGACGTGCTGGCGCGGATCGCCGATCACAAGAGCACCGATCTCGCCGCGCTGTTGCCCTGGAACTGGCGCCTCGCTCGAGTCGATCGCGCCGCCTGACCATGGCGCCGCCATCGCATGTGTTCATAAGCGCTACCCGCCACCCCCGCGGCCCTGAGCGGATGCTTACGGTGATCCAGCACGTGCGCGAGAAGTTCTCGTGCCGGTCGTGCGAGACGATCACGCAGCCGCCGGCGCCCTCGCACCCGATCGCACGCGGGCGCGCCGGGCCGGGTCTGCTCGCCCATCTGCTGTTCGCCAAGTATGGCCTGCATCTGCCGCTCAATCGCCAGAGCAACGTCTATGCGCGCGAAGGCATCGATCTTGATGTGTCGACGCTGGCCGACTGGGTGGGCGCCTGTGCGGCGACCCTGATGCCGCTGGTCGAGACGATCCGGGCTCACGTCTTTGCGGCCGAGCGCATCCATGCGGACGACACCACCGTGCCGGTGCTGGCCAAGGGCAAGACCCGCACCGGTCGGCTATGGGCCTATGTGCGCGACGACCAGCCGTTTGGCGGGCCCGACCCGCCGGCCGCCGCCTTCTTCTACTCGCGCGACCGCGCCGGCGAGCATCCCGAGCATCGGCGCGAGGCCGCCGCCGCCCGCGATGGCGCGGGTGCCCGCGCGCTCGAACGG
>DATDGG010000028.1:0-2770 GCA_036522235.1 Xanthobacteraceae bacterium | reverse complement strand
ATCGCGCTGCTCACCTTGTCGGAATTCAGCCCCGCGGCGGCGCGCGCCGGCAGCACCGGCCGGCCCGTGGTCGAGGCCAAGGAAGGCCGCCTACCCGATTTGCCGTCGTTCTACGCGCTCGCTTACGTGCCGGTCGTGGTCAATCATGTGCCCATCGCCATCGTCGCCGCCTATGTGGATCAGACGCAGGAGCGCGACCGGGTCCACCGCGCGTTCCTGACCGCGGCCGTGTCGCTTTGCCTCTTGTCGGGATTGTGCTTCGGGGTTCCGGCGATCGCCTTGTACCGCCGTACGAGGGAGAAGCAGCGCAGCGACCGGCGCATCCGCTTCCTGGCGCGCCACGATGCTCTGACGGGCCTGGGGAACCGCGCCCGCCTGGTGGAAAAATTGAACGCGTTCTTCGCCGCATTGCCGAGCGGCCGTGGCGCTTTCGCGGTGCATTTCATCGATATCGACGGCTTCAAGGAGATCAACGACGGCTTCGGGCATGACGGCGGCGATTTCGTGCTCATCACGATCGCCGACCGCCTGCGCGCCGCGCTGCGGCCCGGCGATGTGCTGGCGCGGCTCGGGGGCGACGAGTTCGTCGTGCTCCAATCCGAGGTCGACGGTCAGGCCGCGGCGGAGGACTTTGCGAACCAGCTCAACTGCGCTCTGACCGCGCCGATGCAATTCAACCGAAACACGCTGACGCCCACGATGAGCATCGGCGTCGCCTTGGCGCCGGCGGACGGCCACAATCCGGAGCGCCTACTGAAAAGCGCCGATCTGGCGGTGTACAAGTGCAAGGCCGACGGCCGCAACTGCATCCGCTTCTTCCGGCCCGAGATGGACGCGGCCCTCATCGATCGCATCCGGCTCGAACGGATGGTCCGCGACGCGGTCCTGCACGATCGTTTCGTGCTGCATTACCAGCCGATGGTCCAGATCTCCGGACGCCGCCTGGTCGGCTTCGAAGCCCTGATCCGCCTGCCGGCCGAGGACGGCACCCTGATCGCACCGGCGGTGTTCATTCCGGTGGTCGAGGAACTGCGGCTGATCGACAAGGTCGGCGCCTGGGTGCTGCGGGAAGCCTGCCGCACGGCGGCACTGTGGCCGCTGCACCTGACCATTGCGGTGAATCTGTCGCCGGCGCAGTTCGCGGTCCGCGGCGTCAGCGCCGTCGTGGCGGCGGCGCTCAAGGAAAGCGGCCTCGCGCCGCATCGGCTCGAGCTCGAGATTACCGAGAGCCTGTTGCTCGACAATACCGACGCCATCCTGGCGGAGCTGCAGGCCCTCAAAGCCATGGGCGTGGCCATCGTCATGGACGATTTCGGAACCGGCTATTCGAGCCTCGGCTATTTGTGGCGCTTCCCGTTCGACAAGATCAAGATCGATCGCAGCTTCATACAGGGCTTCGACGGCTCGCGCCGCGACGCCGAGACGGTGGTAAAAACCATCATCAGGCTCGGCCGCGAACTCAACGTGCGGGTGACGGTCGAGGGCGTTGAGACCGCCAGGCAGGCGGCCTTTCTCGACAAGGCCGGCGGCGACTTGGCGCAGGGGTTCTATTTCGGCCGGCCGCTGCCTACTGGCGATGTCGCGGCCTATATCCTTGCGGATTTTCAGCACCACCAAGGCGCGCCCGAGACCGGGGCCAATCTGCGGCTCGTGAAGTAACGCACGCACATCATCGCGCAAGTCGGCGGCGCTCGCTCCGAGCCGGCCTCGACGCGCTACTTGACAGGCAACCAAAAGGTTGCATATTGCGGACATGAGCATGGACGCAGTGTTCAAGGCGCTCGCTGATCCGACGCGGCGGCGCCTGCTCGACAGCCTCCATGCCCGCAACGGACAGACCTTGAGCGAATTGTGCGAGCGCGCGGACATGACCCGGCAGGCCGTGACCAAGCATCTCGCCATCCTCGCGGCCGCCAATCTGGTGGTGATGCAGAAAAGCGGCCGCGAGCGGCTGCACTACCTCAATCCGGTTCCGATCGGCGAGATCGCCGAGCGCTGGATCGGCAAGTTCGAGCGCGGGCGCCTGCGCGCGCTTTCGGATCTCAAGAAGAATCTGGAAAGGGAAGGTCGATGAGCGAGAAATTCGTGTATGTCACCTATATCCGCACCACACCCGAGAAGCTGTGGGATGCCCTGATCACGCCCGAGTTCACGCGCAGCTATTGGTGCGGCACCTGGCAGGAGAGCGATTGGGCAGCGGGCTCGTCCTGGCGCATCATGATTCCCGACGGCCGCGTGGCCGACAGCGGCGAGGTCCTGGAGATCGACCGCCCGCGCCGACTGGTCCTCTCCTGGCGCAACGAATTTCGGCCGGAACTCAAGAGCGAGGGCTTTTCGCGCGCCGCCTTCGACCTCGAGCGGGTCGGCGACACGGTGAAGCTGACCGTCACCCACGAGATGGAGCGTGACGGCTCGAAATTCATCGAAGCGGTGTCGAACGGCTGGCCGCACATCCTGGCGAGCCTCAAGAGCCTCTTGGAAACCGGCACGCCCCTGGCGGAGACCACCCGCTGGCCGGCCGATGACGCCTGCGTCAGCCCGCGCTGATCACGCGCACCGGCTTGCCGTCGAGGAAGCCGCGGATGTCCTCGACCATGCCGGTGAAGTAGGCGCGGTAGTTCTGCTGCGAGACGTAACCGAGGTGGGGGGTGAGCACCACATTGTCGAGCCTGCGCAGCGGATGGTCGAGCGGCAGCGGCTCGACGTCGTAAACGTCGAAGCCGCCCCCGGCGATCTTCTTTTCGCGCAACGCCGCCAGCAGCGCCGCTTC
>DATDGG010000027.1:0-28944 GCA_036522235.1 Xanthobacteraceae bacterium | reverse complement strand
CGGCGCTGCGCGCCGCCCATGCCGCCATTCCGCGGCCACCCTCCAAGACCAATCGCTGATTACTTACGCTAGCGCGGCCAAGTTGAGCGCCGCTCTTTACCAAGGATTAACGGCGCGGCGCAAAAGCCCGTCTTTTTACGGGGCAAATCGCCGTCGCGCGCACCGCGCAAGCGAAACGGCAATCATTCTCACCTATCCCGGGGGCACGAAAAACCCTTGAGGATGGGACACTTGACCGGAGATCGGTCCAATATCGAGGGCGCCCGCAAATACGCCGGCTGGAGCCACATGCGCCTGATCGTAGTGGTGCCGATCGGCGTCATCGTCGCGGTTGCCATCACTTGCGTGATCCTGGCCGCGCTCTCCTCGGCCCAGCGCGCGGACTATGTGGCGCTCGACAACGAGCGGCAGCTGTTCTCGCGCGCCTTGGCCAATCAGGGCGAACGGGTGCTGCGCGACATTTCGGCGGTGGCGACCTCGGAGGCGGCCTATCGCCGCATCCGCGTCAGCTTCGATTCGGACTGGGTGCAGATCTCGGTCGGCTTGCGGCTGCAGTCCTTCTTCGATCACGATTTCGTCTTCGTCACCGACCCGTCCAATCATTTCCTCTACGCCTCGCTCGGCCGCCGCAGCGTCGATCCGAACTGGTTCAATTCGGTCCAATCGGAGTTGCGGCCGGTGCTCGACGTCATGCGCGGCGGCGCCGACCCGGGCGACGCGGTGGCCATCGACGTGACCGGTCTCGGCAATCATCGCGCCGCGCGCCTGCAGTCGTTTCTCGGCCGTCCCGCGATCGTGGCCGCCGTCGCGGTCGCCAACAGCGACGAGGCGCGCGCCGAGGTGGAAGCCAACGCTCCGGTCATCCTGAGCGTGAAATTCATCGACGATGACACCCTGGCCGAGATCGCTTCCCGGTTGGGATTGCACAATCTGCACAATGTCGCCGAACGCGCGCCCGACCCCGGCGACTACGTCTTCAACCTGAACGACACGCACGGCAAGTCGCTCGCCCGTTTCGCCTGGACGCCGAAGCAACCGGGCGCCGAGATTCTCAACAACGTCACGCCGTTCATCAGCGTCGCGCTGGCGGGCTTCGTGCTGCTGGCGGGCCTGGTGCTGCGCCACATGCGCAAGACCGCCGCCACCATCGCGGCCGGCGAGACCCGGCTGCGGCATCTCGCGCTGCACGATCCGCTGTGCGGCCTGCCCAACCGCATCTTTTTCAGCGAGCGGCTCGAGGCGATGATCGAGAATGTCAGGCACGGCGCGCCCCCGGCCGCCATATTCTACATCGATCTCGACCACTTCAAGGAAGTCAACGACACGCTCGGGCACCCGATCGGCGACGAATTGATCCGCTGCGTGACGCAGCGCCTGACGCAAGCTCTGCGCGGCGACGATCTGGTGGCGCGGCTCGGCGGCGATGAATTCGCCGTCATCACCTCGGCCGGAAATGACCAAGCCACCTTGGAGACGATCGGCAGCCGCATCATCGCCTCGCTCTGCGCCCCCTACTCCATCAACAACCAGACCATCGTGATCGGCGCCAGCATCGGCATCGCCATGGTCAACCAGCACGCCGGGGCGGTGTCGGACGTCATGCGCCATGCCGACATGGCGCTCTACCGCGCCAAGAACGAGGGCCGCAACCGGGCCTGCATCTACGACACCGCGATGGACGACAGTCTCCTCAAGCGCAAGCTGGTCGAGAACGACTTGCGCGCCACGATCGAGAAGGGTGAGCTGCACGTCGCCTATCAGCCGATCGTCAGCAATAGCGGCGAGACCGTGGTCGGCGTCGAGGCGCTGTGCCGCTGGACGCATCCGGAGCGGGGCGAGATCCCGCCGTGCGAGTTCATCCCCATCGCCGAGCATAGCGGCCTCATCATCCCGCTCGGCGAGGCGGTGCTGCGGCAAGCCTGCCTCGACGGCAAGGCCTGGCCGGACATCACGATCTCGGTCAATGTCTCCCCGCTGCAGTTCCGCCGCGCCGACTTCGTCGACGTGGTCGAGCGCATCCTCGCCGAGACCGATTTCGACGCGACGCGGCTCGAGCTCGAGGTGACCGAGAGCACGCTGCTCGGCAATGTCGACACCGCCGAGCTCGCCATGTTCCGCCTCAAGGCGCTCGGTGTGCGGCTCGCGCTCGACGATTTCGGCACCGGCTATTCGAGCCTGCTCTATCTGCGCCGCTTTCCCTTCGATAAGCTCAAGATCGACCGCAGCTTCGTGCACTCGATCGAGCGGGCGGCGGACGCGGCCGCCATCGTTCACGCCGTGGTCAGCCTCGGCCGCGGTCTCGGCATGAAGGTGACCGCCGAAGGCGTCGAGACCGCCGAGCAGCAGCTGTTCCTGCGCGCGGCGGGCGTTCACCTGATGCAGGGCTACCGCTTCGGCCGGCCTGGCAGCGCGGCCGAGATCGACAAGCGCATCGCCATGCCCGCCTCCTTCACGATCAGCGACGATCCGACCGATTTGGCGCTGGCGGGCTGAGACTCCCGATCCCGATTGCGGCCGCGCCGCCGGTCCGTCAGGATGGCGCCCTCCTCACGCCCATCGCTCCGCAGGGATATTCCCATGACCTCGTCGACCAAGGTTGCCCTCGTCACCGGTGCCGGGACCGGGATCGGAAAAGCCGTCGCCTTGGCGCTGATGCGGGAGGGCTATGCGGTCACGCTCGCCGGCCGGCGGCAGGACAAGCTCGATGAGACCGCGGCCGAGGGCCACGCCATCGGCGCCCAGAGCCTGGCGGTCGCGACCGACGTGAGCGACCCGGATTCCGTCAAGGCGGTGTTCGCCAAGACCAAGGCTGCGTTCGGGCGGCTCGACGTGCTGTTCAACAATGCCGGCATCGGGGCGCCGGCCATGCCGCTCGAGGAGCTGCCGCTCGAGACCTGGAAGAAGGTCGTCGACATCAATCTCACCGGCATGTTCCTGTGCACGCAGGAAGCCATCAAGCTGATGAAATCGCAGCAGCCGCGCGGCGGCCGCATCATCAACAACGGCTCGATCTCCGCCCACACGCCGCGCCCGCAGGCGGTCGCCTATACGACCACCAAGCACGGCGTCACCGGCCTGACCAAGCAGACGGCGCTCGATTGCCGCGGCCACGATATCACCTGCGGTCAGATCGACATCGGCAATGCCGGAACACCGCTGACCGAACGGATGGTCGCGGGCGTCCTGCAGCCCGACGGCAGCAAGCGGCCGGAGCCGCGCATGAATGTCGACGCGGTCGGCAAGGCGGTGGTCTATATGGCGGGCCTGCCGCTCGACACCAACGTGCTGTTCATGACGGTGATGGCAAACCTCATGCCGTTCGTCGGGCGAGGCTAACCGCCCTCGACCATCGTCACCTTGATGCGGGTGCCGGCCTCAATCTTGGCGAGCGCCTTCACGTCCGATGCTGCCTCGGCGAAAATGTTGCAGGGGCTGGCGAGCCGCGTCTCGTCACCCCGGCTGATCGGGGTGCGGCCGAAGCCGATGGCGATGCAATGGCCGTCGGGCCAATAGGCGATCTCACCCGGAACCACCACCGCGCGGGCGTCGCTCTCGCGCGCCGCATCGAGCGGCACCTCGAAATAGACCTCTTCGCCCCAGGTCTGCGCGGATGAGACGAGCGGGGGGCCGGCCAGCGCCGCCGCCACCAGGCGGGCGGTCGGCGTGTCGAGGAGCTCGGCATCGAGCACGAGCGTACCGAACTCAAAGCGGATGCGTGGCATGGCGGCGGCCCTTGTTTCTACATTATCATGATCGCGGTCGGGGATCATGCCGCGCAGGCGCGGCGCTGAACAGGGGCACGGGGCATGCAGCAATTGCAATCGGCGTTCGGCATGATCGCCTTGCTGGCGATCGCGTGGCTGATCAGCGAAAACCGCCGCGCCGTCTCATGGCGGCAGGCGGCGGTCGGCCTTGCCGTCACTTTCGCCACCGCCGTACTTTTCCTCAAGGTGCCCGGCGTCACCGCGGCATTTTCCGGGATCAATCATGCGGTCGATGCCATTGCGGACGCCACCAAAGCCGGCACCGCCTTCGTGTTCGGCTATGTCGGGGGCGGCCCGCTGCCGTTCGAGCTGAAGGTCCCCGGCGCCGAGTTCAGCCTCGCCTTCCAGGCGCTGCCTTTGGTGCTGGTGATGAGCGTGCTGACGTCGCTCCTGTTCCATTGGCGCATCCTGCCCCCGATCGTGCGCGGGCTTTCATGGGTGCTCGAGCGCACGCTGGGGGTCGGCGGCGCGGTGGGGCTGTCGGCAGCCGCCAATATCTTCCTCGGCATGATCGAGGCGCCGCTGTTCATCCGCCCCTATCTGATCAGTCTCACCCGCGCCGAGCTCTTCATCGTGATGACCGTCGGGATGGCCTGCATCGCCGGTACGGTGCTGGTGATCTACGCCACCATGCTGGCGCCGATCATCCCCAATGCGCCCGCGCATCTGGTGGTGGCTTCCGTGCTCGATGCGCCGGCCGCCATCCTGATCGCCATGATCATGGTCCCCGATCCGGAGGGAGCGCGCACCGGCGCCACGCTGGGCGACGGCAGAAAGGCCGCCTCGAGCACGATGGATGCGATCGTCCAGGGCGCCATCACCGGGCTCGAGCTCCTGCTCAATATCTGCGTGATGCTGATCGTGCTGGTGGCGCTGGTCCACCTCGCCAATTCCATCCTCGGACTGTTGCCCGACATCGGCGGCGCGCCGATCTCGCTGCAGCGCGTGCTCGGGCTCCTGATGGCGCCGATTTGCTGGCTGATGGGCATTCCCTGGCAGGATGCCGCCACCGCCGGCTCCCTCATGGGCATCAAGACGGTGCTCAACGAGTTCATCGCCTATGTGGAGCTGACCAAGCTGCCGCCCGAGGCGCTCGATCCACGCTCGCGCCTGATCATGCTCTACGCCATGTGCGGCTTTGCCAATTTCGGCAGCCTCGGCATCATGATCGGCGGGCTCGGCACCATGGCGCCGGAGCGGCGCGCGGACGTCACTGCGCTGGGCCTCAAGGCGATCGTCTCGGGCACGCTGTCGACCTGCCTCATCGGATCGATCGTCGGGGTGCTGAACTAGGCGAGCCCCCTTTCGCACCCCGATCAATATTGTATCATCGCGGACATCGCGCTTCTCGGAAGAGCTGCCGGCGGGACGAGCCGAAATCCCGCTTTTTTTTGAAACGGCAGCGCAGACGCCGTCGGCGGGCATCCCCTCCTCAAGCGGCCGCATTTTTTCAAGGCCGAGACCGGAGATCAGCCATGCTGGAGCGAAGCTTGCTCGGTGCTGTCGCGCTCGCGGCGGCGCTTTGCGCCACGACCCTCGCGTGCCGGGCCTGGGATGATGCGAAATACCCCGACCTCAAGGGCCAGTGGCGCTCGATCGGCGGCCCGGGGCGGTTCGACATCAGCAAGCCCGCCGGGCGCGGACAGCAAGCGCCGCTGACGGCGGAGTATCAGGCCATCTTCGAAGCCAATCTCCTGGACCAGGCCTCCGGCGGCCAGGGCACGACGCCAACCTACAAATGCCTCTCGCCCGGCATGCCGCGCGTCACCAACGGCTATGGCGAGATGGAGTTCATCATCACGCCGGACACGACCTACATTCTGGTCGACCATATCCTGGACGATCGCCGCATCTTCACCGACGGACGCGATTGGCCCGCCGATCTCGAGCCGACGCTGCTCGGCTATTCGATCGGCCACTGGATCGATAGCAAGGGCGACGGCCATCACGACGAGCTCGACGTCGAGACCCGCGGCTTCCGCGGCCCGCGTTCCTTCGACGCCAGCGGGCTTCCGTTGCACCACGACAACGAAACCGTCGTCAAGGAACGCATTTTCCTCGACAAGGCCGACCCCAACGTGGCGCATGACGAAGTCACGGTCTACGACCATGCCCTGACCCGTCCATGGACGGTACTGAAGAACTACCGCCGCAGCCCGCAGACACAGCCGAACTGGACCGAGGAATATTGCGAGGACAACAATCATGTCTCCATCGGCAAGGACGACTACATGCTGAGCGCGGACGGGCTGCTGATGCCGGCCAAGAAGGACCAGCCGCCACCTGATCTGCGATATTTCAAGAAGCGCTGAACCGAACCCCCGGCTAGTTCAGGCGGAACTCGCCACCGATGGCCCGGATCTCCGCCGGCTTGATGAGGCGGGCATGCGCCACCGTCACCGAATGCAGGGGCCCCTCCAATTTCTCGAGCCAGAAGGCCAGAAATCTATTGAGCAGCGGAAACCTCGGGCACAGATCGTAGTCCTGCCAGACATAGGTCTGCAGGAAGGATGGATGGTCGGGCATGCGATAGAGTATGTGGGCGGTGGTCAGCCCGTAGCCCTGGAGCTGTCGCTTGAAGTCGTCCGAGATCATGCTGTCCTCTCCTTCCGGCCGGACAATGAATGTCGCGGGAACAGCGTTCCTATTGCAAGCCCAAAAGATAAATTAAATGTTGAATATCAAAGCATTAGCAGCGTTTTGGCATGGCTGCTAACAGCCGTGCGGTACCCCGCTGGGGGCCGCCGCGCGGCCTGAATTAACCAAATAATCCAGCGATTTACGGTCTTTGCTAGCACTCAGATAAATCGAGTGCTAAAAAATTTGGGCTAGCCCCTTGCGGGCAAAAATCGTTCGGCCTATGTGGCGACCAAGCGGCGGCGGCAGGCAACTTCCGGCACCGCTTCACCCCAACCCCTTCCAGTTTTCAGTCCGAGGAGAAGCCCATGAAGTTTCGTCCGCTTCACGATCGCGTCGTCGTCAAGCGCATCGATGCCGAGGAGCGCAGCGCCGGCGGCATCATCATTCCCGACACCGCGAAAGAAAAGCCGTCGCAGGGCGAGGTGGTCTCGGTCGGACCCGGCGGCCGCGACGAGAACGGCAAGCTCATCCCGATCGACGTCAAGGCCGGCGATCGCGTGCTGTTCGGCAAGTGGTCCGGCACCGAGGTCAAGATCGACGGCATCGAGTATCTGATCATGAAGGAGAGCGACATCATGGGGGTGCTGGAAGGCACCGTGGCCAAGAAGAAGGCCGCCTGATCACGCGACGCGGCCTCGGCTGCCGCCGCGGCAGCGCGGGGCATTCGAGGCAGGAAAACTTCAATTCATCGATCGCGTCCGCACGCGGGCAGCGCCCGTCGTCGCAAGGACGCGGATCAAACCGGAGTAGGACAAGATGTCAGCCAAGGACGTGAAATTCTCGGTCGATGCCCGCGACAGGATGCTGCGCGGCGTCGACATTCTGGCCAATGCGGTCAAGGTGACGCTCGGCCCCAAGGGCCGCAACGTGGTGCTCGACAAGAGCTTCGGCGCGCCCCGCATCACCAAGGACGGCGTCACCGTCGCCAAGGAGATCGAGCTCGAGGACAAGTTCGAGAACATGGGCGCCCAGATGGTGCGCGAGGTGGCTTCCAAGACCTCCGACCAGGCCGGTGACGGCACCACGACCGCAACCGTGCTGGCCGCCGCCATCGTCAAGGAAGGCTGCAAGGCGGTCGCCGCCGGCATGAATCCGATGGACCTGAAGCGCGGCGTGGATATCGCGGTCGATGCGATCGTCGCCGATCTGCAGAAGAACTCCAAGAAGGTCACCTCCAACGAGGAGATCGCCCAGGTCGGCACGATTTCGGCCAATGGCGACGCGGAGATCGGCCGCTTCCTCGCCGAGGCGATGAAGAAGGTCGGCAATGAGGGCGTGATCACGGTCGAGGAGGCGAAGTCCTTGGAGACCGAGCTCGAAGTGGTCGAGGGCATGCAGTTCGACCGCGGCTATATCTCGCCCTATTTCGTTACCAATGCCGAGAAGATGCGGGTCGAGATGGAAGACCCCTATATTCTGATCTACGAGAAGAAGCTCTCCGGACTGCAGGAGCTGCTGCCGCTGCTCGAGGCGGTGGTGCAGACCTCCAAGCCGCTGGTGATCATCGCCGAAGAGGTCGAGGGCGAGGCGCTGGCCACCCTGGTGGTCAACAAGCTGCGCGGCGGCCTCAAGGTCGCGGCCGTCAAGGCGCCCGGCTTCGGCGATCGCCGCAAGGCCATGCTGCAGGACATCGCCATCCTGACCGGCGGCCAGGCGATCAGCGAGGACCTCGGCATCAAGCTCGAGAACGTCACCGTGAACATGCTCGGCCGCGCCAAGAAGGTGATGATCGAGAAGGAGAACTCGACCATCGTCAACGGCGCCGGCAAGAAGGCCGACATCGAGGCCCGCATCACTCAGATCAAGGCGCAGATCGAGGAGACCACCTCCGACTACGACCGCGAGAAGCTGCAGGAGCGGCTGGCCAAGCTCGCCGGCGGCGTGGCGGTGATCCGGGTCGGCGGGGCGACCGAGATCGAGGTGAAGGAGCGCAAGGATCGCGTCGATGACGCCATGCATGCGACCCGCGCCGCGGTCGAGGAAGGCATCCTGCCCGGCGGCGGCGTCGCGCTGTTGCGCGCCACCGAGGCGCTCAAGCGGGTGCGCACCCACAACGACGACCAGAAGACAGGCGTGGAAATCGTCCGCAAGGCGCTCTCTTGGCCGGCGCGCCAGATCGCCCTCAATGCGGGCGAGGACGGCTCGGTGGTGGTCGGCAAGATCCTCGAGAAGGATCAGTACAACTTCGGCTTCGATGCCCAGTCGGGCGACTACGTCAACATGATGTCGAAGGGCATCATCGACCCGACCAAGGTGGTGCGTGCCGCGCTGCAGGGCGCCGCTTCCGTCGCCGGCCTCTTGATCACCACCGAGGCGATGGTGGCTGAGGTGCCGAAGAAGGATAGCCCGGCGATGCCGGGCGGCGGCGGCATGGGCGGCATGGGCGGAATGGATTATTGATCGAAGCGATTTATCGTTAGCGCAAGTCCCCGCGAAAGCGGGGGACATACGCCAGCGCAAAAAGGACGGAGCGCATCCCGATCCATTCGATCGGGATACGCTCTAGTACAAAAAAGGCCCGGGGAGATCCGGGCCTTTTTCCATTTGAGGACACTTCTGAGGCCGCGCCCGCTTCGATGATTACGCCTGCGGTTCACGCGCGCCCTTGTTCGGCCTCTAATCAAAAAAATCCGGACTTCGTGATCTGGCGTGCTATGTAACAGACTGGGGCTGACCAGCCATGAAGGGAGAACACGGATGTCTGCTCACAAATTCAAGGTCGGTATATCTGTATTCTTACAGCGGACGACCTTCAATCGCGAAGCCTTGGCTGGTGCCTATCAAGTGACCAAGCAACTGCCCGAGAGAGACGGTGAATTCGAATATCATATCAAACATTCGGGCGAGCCGCATACGCGAGTGGCGCGGGAGAGCGAGCTGAGCAAATAGTCGCAACCCGTGAGAAACCCTGCCGCCTCAGGCTCGTCCTTCATCGTGCCGTCCTGGCGCGTCTGCGCCGAACGAATCTTTATAAAACCGGCCGCTGCTCCGACAATAGGCCTGCAAATCTGGATGTTTCAGGGCGTCGCGACGTCGACAATCTTGGAGGTTAGCTCCGCGAGCGCGGCTCGTCCGGCATCGGTGATGCGGGAGCGACGCACCCGATCCTTAGCCGGAAGCACCTCCTGATAGTCAACGAACTGCATCAGATTGCGCTGCTCGAGGTTGCGAAACATCTTGATGTCTCCGACCCAAACACCGTTGTATGGCCGACGTAGATGGGCAAAGCCGTCACCATCGAGCGCGCTCTCGGTCAAAATCGCAGCCTCGGCGGTGGATATGCTTATGTGCTCAACCATGGCATTTCTCCATGCGTCTCGCTTGCCGGTCTTGGAACGGCGGGCCTACGTCCTCGGCCTATCGATCCGTTTCGATGAAGACGTCGCAGCCGATTTCGCCCAACGCCTGCTTGATCCTGCTTTTCGCCTTGTCGGAGGCCGTTTGATCGAAATCCGGTGACGTCTTGTGTGTTTCAATGGAAATGCGGACGAGAAGTCGTTCGGTGGTTTCGCCGCCTCCGCGCAAGGTGGATAGAACGGAAATTCGCGTTACTAATTTTTCTTCGATCAAAGAGGCGAGGCGTGCCTGGGCCCTGATCTCAAGCTCCTGGGCGGCGCTGACCTGTGGCAAATGGATCACTCCCTTGGCGCGTCTGCTCAGCGCTGGGGACCGCGTGCGGGGCCGCCTCTTCCCGGGGCACCCGGAACGATCCGGGGCTTCATCGGCAGCAGGCCTTCGCGTTGCAGTTTCTTGCGCGCGAGCTTGCGGGCGCGGCGGATGGCTTCCGCCCGCTCCCGCGTTTTCCTTTCAGAGGGCTTCTCGTAGTGGCTGCGGAGCTTCATCTCGCGGAAGACGCCCTCGCGCTGCATCTTCTTCTTCAGCACCCTGAGCGCCTGGTCGATATTGTTGTCACGGACGAGAATCTGCACAGTCATTCCTCTCTTCTGTAGAGCGATCGGATGTCGAGCGATTAGCGCTTGGCTCTGGAAAGAGACCCCGCGCGCGAGGCGGCCCGTTCGGGGGTCTGCATCGGGCGCGCGGGCGTAAGCCGGCACTTTGATCCTTGTTTGCGCTCTTCTGGCGACAAAGTCGATGATTATATCGACCGGTCCGCTGCCTTAAGGCTTGCGGATCGTCACCCGAGAGAATGATCGAAGCCACCGCAGTGGCGGAGCCACCGCAGTGGCGGCGCCGCGGCTTCAGCCCGCCACCTTCTCGGCCGGTTGGGTGAGGCGCTTTGCGATCACCGTGTCGACGAGACCAAAATCCTTTGCCATCTCCGCGGTCAGGAAATAGTCGCGCTCCAGCGCTTCCTCGATCTTCTTCAGCGGCTGGCCGGTGTGCCGGACATAGATCGCGTTGAGGCGCTTCTTCAGGTTCAGAATTTCCTGGGCATGCACCATAATGTCGGTTGCCTGGCCTTGGAATGCCCCTGAAGGCTGGTGCAACAAGATGCTGGCATTGGGCAGGGCGAAGCGCAGCCCTCTGGTTCCGGCGGCGAGCAGAAGCGCGGCGATAGCGGCCGACTGGCCGACGCACATGGTCGACACCGGCGGACGGACGAAGTGCATTGTGTCGTAAATCGCCATCCCCGAGGTGACGGAGCCACCGGGGGAATTGATATACATCGAAATTTCCTTCTTCGGATTTTCGGCCTCGAGGAAAAGGAGTTGCGCAACCACCAGCGTCGACACCCCGTCCCCGATCGGTCCGGTGATGAAGATGATGCGTTCCTTCAGGAGCCGCGAAAAAATGTCGTAGGTGCGCTCGCCGCGGATAGTCTGCTCGACCACCATGGGGACGAGATCGTTCCTGAAGGTGGCGCGGGGATCCCTCATTTCGGCTCCTTCGATCCGCGCGCCTTCCCCATCGGGTCGTCAAAGTAGCGGAAAAACTGCGAATCGGGCGTCAGCAGCATGCGCGTGTTGCCGGCCGGCAAAGCATTTTCATAAGCCTGCATCGTCCGATAGAAGGCGAAAAAGTCGGGGTCGCGCTCATAGGCGGCGGCGTAGATCTGGTTGCGCAGGGCGTCGCCATCGCCGCGCACCTGCTCGCCCGTCGACGTGGCCTGTGCGATCAGCACGGTAGCGTCGCGGTCGGCCCTCGCGCGGATCTCCAGAGAGTGCTGGCTACCCTCGGCGCGGAAACCGGCCGCCTGGCGTTGGCGTTCAGTCTGCATGCGCTGATAGACCGCCTGGCTATTCTGCGTCGGCAGGTTGGCGCGCCGGATCCGCACGTCGACCACCGAAATGCCGAAGGTCTTCGCTTCGTTTTCAAGCTGCTCGCGCACCAGCGTCATGAGCTGAGTGCGTTTGTCGCGCACGATATCGGTCGCAATGACCTCGCCGAGGACGCGGCGCAGCGCCGAATTCAGCAAAACAGAGAGCCGCGAATTTGCATCATCGACCGTGCCGATGGTCTGATAGAACCTCAACGCATCAGTGATGCGATAGCGCGCGAATGCATCGACCACCAAGCGCGTCTGGTCGGCCGCGATCACCTCTTGCTGCGGATTTTCAAGATCAAGAATGCGGTTGTCTATACGTATGACGCGGTCAAGCAACGGAAACTTGAAGCTCAGCCCTGGCTCCGTGACGGTGCGGATCGGCTGCCCCAGACGCACCACCAGCGCCTGTTCGGTCTGGTAGACCGTAAACGAGGCGCTGTAGCCGATGAGCAATACGACGAGCGCGGCGAGCGTGCCGGCGGCGAGATGACGTCTCATCAGTTGCCTTCCGTTGCCGCGGCCTCTGGGCCCGGGCCGGACATCTCGCACCTGCTCGCCGATGGAAGTCATAGGCCCACGCACCTATGGGCTCGGCAACTCGATCGTCTTATGCACGCCTTCTGCGGCGTCGTGCACCACGACTTGAAGAATGGGATATGTTTTCTTGATTGCCATTCCCGCCTCTTCGGCCGCCTCGCGGGTCTTGTACGACGCCTTGAATTGTCTATCCACTTGGAGGCGGAATTGGCCGTTTTCCGGCCTTTTGCGTTGCCCGAAGAATTCCGGCGCCGGTTCATCGTGGTCGGGCCCTAAAGTTATTGTCTTAGTTCCTTTTAGCGCTGCCATTTCATGATTCTCCTCGGATGATGGGTCGCCGCGCCGCCGCACGGCCGTTCCGTTCAAGCCGCTCTGCGCATCTTGGTTTCCGGGGCGCCGGCTTGCCGGTGCCCTGCTTTGTCGCACTCTTGCTCCGTGCTTGAGCCCGTCGTCGCTAAGCTTTGCCATTGTGGAGCGACCTTCTTAAGGGAAGCGTCATTCGCGTGCGCAGCCGTGCCTTGGCCTGCGTCCGCCTTCTCGCGCTCTCGCTTGACGCACTGGATCAGGCGGCGGCTGCTCGGCCTTCAGTCGCGCCGTCCGCCTTTTGATCGATCCGCCGACATCGGCGGCGCCCCGCTTGATTTGACGGCTCGCTTGGTGGCCGGCTTTCGCGCGGCCGCACTTTCAGCAACCGCCGCCGCACTTTTGTCCGCAGCTTCCTTGGCGATGCGAAGAGCCTTCAACCGAGCAGTCTTTTCACGAACAGCCTTGGCTTCCGCCTCATAACCCACCCACGTATTCCCGCCTTCCCGCGCGGCCTTCTCCAAGCGCGATTGGACTCGGCTGTTCTTCAAATCGGCCATCGCAGCACCTTTCAAGGAACGAGGTGGGATCAGGACGATGTGCAAGCCGCGGATATCCAAGCCGCTCAGGCCTGCAGCCTTTCCAGCAACCGCCTCGTGGCACGCCTCGGGGGCAACTTTTCCTGCCCTATTGGCTAGCCGCGCACTAGCGAGGAGCTATTTGCCTGTTGGTTCCCAGGGTCGCGAGGCCGGTAAAGTCGCCCCTATGTCTGTAAGTAATCACTAGTCCCACAAGGGCAAGGGCGAGTGAGCCGAAGATAGTAAGCCGAAGACGATGAGCCCCAAAGACGATGAGCCCCCAAAGACGATGAGCCCCCAAAGACGATGAGCCTCCAAGTCGGTCCTTTATCCGAATTGCTCATTGCGCTCCAACATGACACAGCGATTCCGTCTTGTATAGCCTCGCACCAAACTGTGTCGCATCAAGACTAAAATCTTGCAAAGCACGTGATGCGAACCTCAACGAGGCTCGGCCGGTCACGAAATCGTGCGCGCACCGCGCCGATCAAGGCTCGACCCGGAATCCGCCGAAGCGCAGGGTCACAACAAACCGGGTCGCTGGCGATAGGGCGCTCTCGATCTCCGGGCCGCGCTGGATTTCGGGCCGTGCTGGATAGAGACGCTGCACCGTGATAGAGACGGTGCACCATGACAGACAAACCGGTCGATCTCGACCAGCACCGGGGAATGGCCGCACAGAAGGCGACTGACCTTCGTCGTCTGTTGGCAGAAGTCGCCGCCAATGAGCAGGCGTTGCGCTCGACCCAAGATGAGTTGGAAGCGCAGTTGATCGCGGCGCCAGCGTCGACTTGGGAAGAGGTTGCGGACAAGGTGCGCTATCTGCTATCCGCTTTTGCGGCTACGCCGATCGGGCAAGATCCGCGGCGGAAGATGTTGATCAAAGCCGTTCTCGACGATTTCGATCGGCTCTCCGGCGAGAGATAGAGAACGAAACATAGAATGAGCGCGGGTCGGCGCGTCCCTCAGACAGCCCGCAATGAGGTTATCCAATGCGACTCTATATCTTCAAATCAGATACAAACACCGAGCTGCGCGCCTTTGCCGGCGATCCGGCGGGCAGCAAGCTCCCGGAGCAATTTCGGCCCTGGCATGTCATTGGCGCAGTCGGGCCCGAGAGCGCGCCTCCCCACGACCTTTCCCGCCCTGCGATCGAGAGGGCGATCGATGCCAATGGATTTCAGCTCTGGCGTCTCAAGGCCAAGGCGGCGTCCTGATCTAGGAGGAAGCAAAGCCGCCAGCGGAATCCCCGAAGCCACGGCGCATGACAATGGCCGCCGTCCAACCGCGTCGCACGAATTCAGTCGCCTGCAAAAGAAGTCGAAGCGGCGTCATTTCGGGACGCTCGGATGCGTCGCGCGGCGAGCCGTGATTGATGAGGACGAGCGGATGGCGCTCCGGCTCGTCCGCGCGCACCAATAATGCTTCGAGGCCGCGGGGACCCGCCTGCGGCATGGCTATTCGCAAATCTTCACGAATGAACTCGGCCGCATTGGCGTTTCCCAGCCATGGACCAAGGGCAAGCGCGATCGCAAATGCAATTCGGCACGCTATGCGGCAACTACGCGGCTCCCAGGATATGCGTCCGCTGGTAGGGCTTTCAGGAGTTCATCGCAAGCGCCGATCCATGATGCCGCCGGCGCTCTATTCGCGCGTCATCCAGCCCGCGCGGCGCGCGCCGCCAGCAGCGCCTTGATGGTCGCCACGGTCGAGGCATCGGCGACCCCGTCCACGCGGGCGGGGCGGAAGTGGCGCTGGAACGCCGCGATGACGTCGCGGGTCATGCCGTCGAAATTGCCGGACGGCGCGACGTCGTAGCCGTATTTGGCGAGCAGCTCCTGCATGTCCCTGATCGCGGGATCGTTCTCGCCGAGCACGAAAATCTGTCCGCCCTGCGTGATCGGCGCCGGATTGACCCAGAAGCCGATCCCGGATTCGGCGAGCACGCGCCAGGGGAACTTCTCGCCCGGATCCTGCTTGCGCGTGGGGGCCACGTCCGAATGGCCGAGCACGCGCCAGGGCGGAATGCGGTAGCGGGTGAAAATGCTGCGGCAGAGCGCGGTCACGGCCGCGACCTGGCGCTTGGGGAAATCAGGATAGCCGAAATCGTGTCCCGGATTGGCGATCTCGATCCCGATCGAGCACGAATTGATATCGGTTTCGCCATCCCACACGGCGGCTCCCGCATGCCAGGCGCGGCGCGCTTCCGGCACGCATTGGATGACGTAGCCGTCCTCCATGACCACGTAGTGGGTCGAGACCTCGGTTCCGGGAGAGCAGAGCTTCGTGACTGCAGCCTCGGCATCGCGCATGCCGGTGTAGTGCAGCACGATCATGTCGGGCTTGGAGTCGTTCCGACGCTCGCCGTGGTTCGGGGATTCCCGTACCTCGGCCACCACGCATGAATCGGGTCGCAACGCTGACACGAGCGCAACCATACCGCCAAACCATCGGTGTGAGAGGACGCAACTACGCAGTACAGACGCGACTCAACTGCGGCCATCGCGCACGGCAGGCCCCAAAGACCACCCTGGACCACCGCCACGAGCTGATCCCCATGTCGCAAGAACGGCAGCGGAAAGTAAAGACGCGAAGCCGTTTATCCCCTTAAATTGCCGGTGCATGTTACCTCCGGGCCACAGTTCGACATCGAACCGATCGCCCGGAGAACCCTCCCGAGGGGTCAACGATTCCTTAAGTCCGGGCACCGTTAATGAGCAGTTGCCGACCGGGAGTAGCCGCGGGGGCGGCTGCCCGGCTGTTCATTGACGCCCAAGTAGTCCCATGGTAGCCCATAGTATCCCACACGCTGACACGCCTTCTCAGATCGGCTGTCGCGTTGCGGGTGCAGGGGATTCGCTCTCGTCCGCGCCGTCTGCTGCGGAACGGGTGACCAAGGGGCGCCATGGACCGCTTCGTGTCGCATTACACGTTGCGCTTGGATGCGAAGGGACGCGTTTCGATCCCGGCATCCTTCCGCGCGGTTCTGGCCCGCGACGGCTTCGACGGCCTCTATTGCTATCGGACGCTCGACCGGCCGGCGCTCGATGCCGGGGGCAATGCGTTGCTGGCGGACATCGAGGCACTGATTGCGCTCTACCCGCCCTATTCGGAGGAGCGCGAGCAGTTCTCCGCCGCCCTCTACGGCACCAGCGAGGTCTTGAAGATCGACGGCGAGGGGAGGGTGATCCTCACCGATGCCCTCAAGTCGCATGCCGGAATAGCGGATGCGGTGGCGTTTGCGGGTCTGGGTCACAAGTTTCAAATCTGGGAGCCCGAACGCTTCCGCGCCGAACTCGCCGAGGCCACAGCGAAGGTTCGCGCGCTCAGAAAGCAATTGAGCTCCCGGGTCGCGGCGGATGGCCCGCACGGAGCACGGGAATGACGGGGGGCAGCGACAGCGGAACTCCCGCTGGCGCTGGCGGACTGGCCCACCACATTCCCGTGCTCGTCCGTCCGGCGGTCGCGTTTCTGGCGGTGCGCGACGGCGGCATCTATTTGGATGCGACCTTCGGGGCCGGCGGCTATTCCCGCGCCATTCTTGCCGATGCTGACGCGCGCGTGATCGCGATCGATCGGGATGCGCGCGCGATCGCGCGCGGCGCCGACCTGGTGAGGGAAGCCCGCGGCAGGCTCACGCTCGACGAGGACCGCTTCTCCAATCTGGCGCAGGTCGCGCGCGAGCACGGCCATAGCCTCCTCGACGGCGTGGTGCTCGACCTCGGCGTTTCCTCCATGCAGCTCGAGGAGGCGGAGCGCGGCTTTTCGTTTCGCCGCGACGGTCCCCTCGATATGCGCATGAGTCCTTCCGGCCCGACCGCCGCCGACCTGATCGCGGCCGCCTCCGCGCGTGACCTTGCCACCATCATCACGACGCTCGGCGAGGAGCGTCATGCCCGCGCCATCGCCCGTGCCATCGTGGCGGCGCGCGGGGAAGCGCCGATCACGACCACGTTGCGGCTCGCCGCCGTGATCGAGCGCGTCGCACATGCGCGGCCCGGCGCCATTCATCCCGCCACCCGAACCTTCCAGGCGCTGCGCATCTTTCTCAACCAGGAGCTCAACGAGCTCGCTGACGCGCTGACGGCGGCCGAAGCGGTGCTCAAGCCCGGCGGGCGGCTGGTGGCGGTCTCGTTTCATTCGCTCGAGGACCGGATCGTCAAGACCTTTCTGGTCGCGCGCGGCAGGCCTGGCAGCGCCTCGCGGCATCTGCCGGAGGCCGCGGGCCCGCCGCCGACGTTCCGTCTGTTGACCGGACGCCCGGTCACGCCCGACGCGGAGGAGATCGCCGCCAATCCGCGCGCCCGCTCGGCCAAGCTGCGGGCGGCCGAGCGCACGCGGGCGCCCGCGCAAGAGCGGCCCGTGCCGCCGCTTCCGCGCCTGCCGAGCCTCGATGAGGTCTTGCGGAGGCGCCCGCAATGATCCGCCTCCTCAACATCTGCGTGATCGTGGCCCTCTTCGCCGCCGCGGCCTACGTCTATCGGGTCAAGTTCGAATCGACCCGCAAGGCGGAGCAGGTCGCGCGGCTGCGCCTCGACATCCGCCACGAGCACGACGCGATCGCGGATCTGCGTGCGCAATGGTCCAAGCTCGACAACCCCATCCGCATCCAGGAATTGGCGCAGCGGCACCTGACCTTGCGGATGATCGACTCCAAGCAATTCGACCCGCTCGATCATCTGCCCGAGCGGCCGGCGGATGCGCCGCCGCCGAATTCGCCTGATCCTATTGGTAACTTGCTGGAGGGCCGGGACGTGCCGACCGCCAGTATTGCATCGCCGAGAAGCCCCAAATGACGCCGATCGATCGCGCCCACGCCCTGGTGCCCGTGCCGTTCCCGCCCGCACAGGCCGCAAAAGCAAAGGGCTCTTGGCGCCACGCGCTGCTGCGCACGCTGCTCTACGGCCGCAATGTCGATCGCGCCGCCAAGACCAAGGCGCGCCTGCGGCTTGCCATCCTGGTCTTCGGCCTGGGCTACGCCGTCATCGCCGGGCGGCTGATCACGTTCGCAGCGGTGCCCGAGGGCCATCTGGGGCGCCGCGCCAGCACGCAGGACGCAGTGGCGACCGCGCGGCCCGACATCCTCGACCGCTACGGCGAGATCCTGGCAACCGACGTGCGCGCGCCCTCGCTGTTCGCGGAGCCCAACCGCATCATCGACGTCGACGAGGCGACCGAGCTTTTAAGCTCCGTCTTGCCCGATCTCGATGCCGTGGAGCTGCGCGAGCGGCTCGCCTCGAAGCGTCGCTTCGTCTGGCTCAAGCGCGATATCACGCCCAAGCAGCGCGCCGAGATCTACCGGCTCGGCCTGCCGGGCATCGGCTTCCTGCCGGAGAACAAGCGCGTCTATCCGAACGGCGCCGAGGTCTCGCATCTCATCGGCCACGTCAATATCGACAATCAAGGCATTGCCGGCATTGAAAAATGGTTGGACGGAAGCGGGCTTGCCGATCTGCATCTGGCGGGGCTGGCGACCGACCGGCTGCAGGAACCGGTCAAGCTCGCCGTCGACCTGCGCGTGCAGCATGCGCTGCGCGACGAACTGATGAAGGCGCGCGACAAATACAAGGCCAAGGCCGCGGCCGGTATCATCGTGGCGGTGCGAACCGGCGAGATCGTCTCGATGGTGTCGGTGCCGGATTACGACCCCAACAATCCGCGCGAAGCGCTCGATCCCAATCGCATCAACCGCCTGACCACCGGCGTCTACGAGATGGGCTCGACCTTCAAGGCGCTGACCTTGGCGATGGCCCTCGATTCCGGCAAGATCAACCTCAATTCCACCTTCGATGCCCGCGTGCCGCTGCACTTCGGCAAGTTCGAGATTCACGATTCCCACCCGGAAGGCCGCTTCCTGACCCTGTCGGAGGTCTTCACGTATTCCTCGAATATCGGTGCCGCGCGCGTCGCGCTCGCCATGGGGGTCGATCAGCACAAGGCGTTCCTGAAGAAGCTCGGCCAGCTCGATCGGCTGCGCACCGAATTGCCGGAAAGCGCCGAGCCGATCGTGCCCAGGCATTGGGGCGAGCTCAACACCATCACCATTGCGTTCGGCCATGGGCTTTCGGTCGCGCCGCTGCAGGCCGTGATGGGGATTTGTGCGCTCATGAACGGCGGCTACCTCATTGCGCCGACCTTCCTGCAGCGCAGCGAGGAGCAGGCGCGCGCGCTCGCCACGCGGGTGATCAAGCCTGAGACCAGCGACAAGATGCGCTACCTCATGCGGCTCAATGCTGAGAAGGGCACCGCGCGGCAGGCGGACGTGCCGGGCTATTATGTCGGAGGCAAGACCGGTACCTCGGAAAAGGTCTTCGGCGGGCGCTATTCGAAGGACCGCGTGCTCAATTCCTTTACCGCCGTGCTGCCGGCCGACGATCCGCGCTATCTGCTGCTGATCATGCTCGACGAGCCGCAGCCGCTGCCGGAAACCCACGGCTTTCGCACCTCCGGCTGGAACGCGGTGCCGACCGGCGGCCTGGTCATCGGCCGGGTCGCCCCCTTGCTCGGTATCCAGCCGCGCTTCGATCTGCTGCCGGCCGACCAGCTGATCCTTGCAACCTCGACCGCGAGCAGGTGAATAGGCGAATAGTGAATGGCGCGTAGCGAATAGTGTAGAATCCGCTCCCGCTACTCGCTATTCGCCACTCGCCATTCGCCTTTCGCACCCATGAAGCTCAAGAGCCTGCTCACCGTGGATTCCGTCAGCGACGCGCGTTTCGCCACGCTCGAGCTTGGCGGCGTCAGCGCCGACAGCCGCACCGTCAAGCCCGGCGACCTGTTCGTGGCGGTGGCCGGCGCCAGGGAGGACGGCCTGCGCTACGTCGCCGACGCGCTCGCGGCGGGCGCGGCCGCCATCATGGCGGAGCGGGTGCCGCAGACGCCGCTTCCCCCTGGCATTGCCTTCGTGCGGGTCCACGACGCGCGCGCGAGCCTCGCCCGCGCCGCCGCCAAGTTCTTCGCCGATCAGCCGGAGGTCATCGCCGCCGTCACCGGTACCAGCGGCAAGACGTCGGTCGCCGCCTTCACCCGCCAAATCTGGGCGACGCTCGGGCACGAAGCGGCGAGCATCGGCACCGTCGGGCTGGTCTCGCCGCGACGCGAGGTCTACGGCTCGCTCACCACGCCCGACCCGGTGGCGCTCCACCGCGAGCTCGAGGCGCTCGCGAGCGAGGGCGTGACCCACCTGGCGCTGGAGGCCTCCTCGCATGGCCTCGACCAGCATCGGCTCGACGGCGTGCGGATCGCGGCCGGCGCCTTCACCAATATCAGCCGCGATCATCTCGACTATCATCCGAGCATGGCCGACTACCTGGCGGCCAAGCTGCGGCTGTTCTCGGATCTGGTCGTGCGCCGCGGCGCAGCGGTGATCAATGTCGATCACGAGCACGCCGATGCGGTCGTCGCCTGCGCCAAGGAGCGGCGGCTGCGCCTGCTGACCGTGGGCCGCGCGGGCGCCGGCATCCGCCTGGTCGAGAACCGGATCGACGGCTTCGCGCAGCTGCTGCATGCCGTGCATGCGGGCAACGACTACAAGATCCGCTTGCCGCTGGTCGGCGACTTCCAGATCGAGAATGCCCTTCTGGCCGCCGGCCTGGTCATCGCCACCGGCGGTGAGCCGGCGGCCGCCTTCGCGGCGCTGGAGAAGCTCAAGGGCGCCAAGGGCCGGCTCGAGCTCGTCGGCGAAAAGGACGGCGCGCCGATTTTCGTCGACTATGCGCACAAGCCCGACGCGCTCGCCAAGGCGCTCGAAGCGCTGCGTCCTTATGTGTCGGGCCGCCTGGTCGTGGTGTTCGGCGCCGGCGGCGACCGCGATCCGGGCAAGCGACCGATGATGGGGCGGATCGCCGCCGAGAAGGCCGATCGCGTCATCGTCACCGACGACAATCCGCGCAGCGAAGTGGCGGCAGAAATCCGCGGCGCGATTCTTGCGGGCATGCCGGACGCGCCAGACGCGCCCGCGCGCGAGATCGGCGACCGCGGCAAGGCGATCCGCGCGGCGATCGCCGAGCTTGCCCGCGGCGACGTCCTGCTGATTGCCGGCAAGGGCCATGAAACCGGCCAAATCGTCGGCAAACAGGTGTTTCCATTCAGCGACCACGAAGCGGTCGCCGCTGCGCTCGCCGGAAAGGGAGTGGCATGAGCCAGGAGCCGCTCTGGAGCGTCGAAGCGATGGCGCAAGCGATGCGGGCCGAGCAGGCCGGCGCATTGCCCGCCGGTGTGTCCGGAATCTCGATCGACAGCCGCAGCATCGCTCCGGGCGAAGCCTTCTTTGCGATTGCGGGCGACAACCGCGACGGTCACGACTTCGTGGCCGCGGCGCTTGCGGCCGGCGCTGCGCTCGCGGCCGTCGCCGCCGACAGACGCGGAAGCTTCCCGGCGTCGGCGCCGCTCCTGATCGTTGCCGACGTGCTCGAAGCGCTCTGCGACCTCGCGCAGGCGGCGCGTGCGCGCGCGGGAGCAAAATTCCTCGGCGTCACCGGCTCGGTCGGCAAGACCAGCACCAAGGAAGCGCTGCGTCTCGCGCTCGCGGCCGACGGCGAGACCCACGCCTCGGTTGCCTCCTACAACAATCATTGGGGCGTGCCGCTGTCGCTTGCCCGCTGCCCGCGCACGGCGCGCTATGCGGTGCTGGAAATGGGAATGAACCATGCCGGCGAGATTGCGGCTCTCGCCGCCTTGGCGCGTCCCCATGTGGCGATCATCACCACGATCGAGCCGGTGCATCTTGAATATTTCGCATCGATCGCGGCGATAGCCGATGCCAAGGCCGAGATATTCGGCGGGCTCGAAGCGCAAGGTGTCGCCGTGCTCAACCGCGACAATCCCCAGTTCGCCCGCCTGCGCGATCACGCCCGCGCGGCCGGCGTCGGCCGTATCGTCTCATTCGGCGCGCATGCCAAGGCCGACGCGCGGCTGATCAAGTCTTCCTTGCATCCCGACTGCTCGACCGTCCAGGCGCGCATTCTGGGCACCGACCTCACCTACAAGCTCGGCGCCCCGGGGCGCCATGTGGTGCACAATTCGCTGGCGGTGCTGGCCGCCGCTTCGCTCGTTGGCGCCGATCTGGCGCTGGCCGCGCTCGCGCTCGCGCATTTGCAGCCGGCGGCCGGGCGCGGCGCGCGCATCCCGCTCGCTATTGACGATGGCCCGGCCATGTTGATCGACGAGAGCTACAACGCCAACCCGGCCTCGATGCGGGCGGCGCTCGCTCTGCTCGGGCAGGCGGAGGTCGCGCCGCACGGCCGCCGCATCGCGATCCTCGGCGACATGCTGGAGCTCGGGCCGCGCGGCGCCGAATTGCATCGCCAATTGCTCGAATCGCTCGTCGCCGACGGGGTGGACCTGCTGTTCTGCTGCGGGGTACTGATGCGGTCCTTGTGGGAGGCGCTTCCCTTCGAGCGCCGGGGCGGCTATGCCGAGACGTCCGCTCTGCTCGAACCGCAGGTGCTGGCCGCCATCCGTCCGGGCGACACCATCATGGTGAAGGGCTCGCTCGGCTCCCGGATGGGGCTCATCGTCAAAGCGCTCGAGCGTCGCTATTCCCGCCGCGCGGCGTCCGCGGCCGCTCCCGCGCAAGGCTGACCCATGCTGTATTGGTTGATCGACTTCTCGGAACGGCTCACCGTCCTCAACGTCTTTCGCTACATCACGTTTCGCACCGGCGGCGCGATGATCACCGCGCTCGTCTTCGTTTTCCTGTTCGGGCCGTGGATCATCGACCACCTGCGGGTCAAGCAGGGCAAGGGCCAGCCGATCCGCAGCGACGGACCGCAGTCGCATCTGGTGACCAAGAAGGGCACGCCCACCATGGGTGGGCTGATGATCCTGTTCGGCATCGTGGTGTCGACGCTGCTGTGGGCGAATCCGGCCAATCCCTATGTCTGGATCGTGCTGGGCGTGACCTTGTGCTTCGGCGCGGTCGGCTTCTACGACGACTATCTCAAGGTCACCAAGCAGACCCATTCCGGCTTTGCCGGCCGCGCCCGCCTGTTGATCGAGGCGATGATCGCCGCCGCCGCCTGCTTGGCCATTGCCAGCCTCAGCCGCAGCGCCTTCGCGACCTCGCTGACCTTTCCGTTCTTCAAGGAGCTGGTGCTCCCGCTCGGCTGGTTCTTCGTGGTGTTTGGCGCTTTCATCATCGTGGGCGCCGGCAATGCGGTCAATCTCACCGACGGGCTCGACGGGCTCGCCATCGTGCCGGTCATCATCACGGCGCTGAGCTTCGGCTTCATCTCGTATCTGGTCGGTAATACGGTGTTCGCCGACTACCTCAACATCCACTACGTGGCCGGCACCGGAGAGCTGGCGGTGCTCTGCGGCGCGGTGATCGGGTCGGGCCTGGGCTTTCTCTGGTTCAACGCGCCGCCGGCCTCGATCTTCATGGGCGATACCGGCTCGCTCGCGCTCGGCGGCATGATCGGCACCATCGCGGTCGCCACCAAGCATGAAATCGTGCTGGCGGTGATCGGCGGGCTGTTCGTGCTCGAAGCCGTCTCGGTGATCGTCCAGGTCATCTCGTTCCGCCTGACCGGCAAGCGCGTCTTCAAGATGGCGCCGATCCATCATCATTTCGAGCAGCTCGGCTGGACCGAGCCGCAAATCGTGATCCGCTTCTGGATCGTCTCGGTGGTGCTGGCGCTGGCCGGGCTTTCGACCCTCAAGCTGCGGTAATGATTCCCGTCACGACTTTTGCCGGCAAGTCGGTCGCCGTGTTCGGGCTCGGCGGGTCGGGGCTCGCGAGCTGCGCCGCGCTCGCGGCCGGCAAGGCCGAGGTGATCGCCTGCGACGACGACGCCGAGAAGACGGCGGAGGCGGCGCGCGGCGGATTCGCCACCGCCGATCTGCGGCACATCGATTGGTCGAAGATCGCTGCGCTGCTGCTCTCGCCCGGCGTGCCATTGACCTATCCGGCGCCGCACTGGTCGGTCGGATTCGCGCGCGCGGCCGGCGTCGAGGTCATCGGCGACATCGAGCTGTTCTGCCGCGAACGCCGCCGCCATGCCGCGCAGGCCGCGTTCCTCGCCGTCACCGGCACCAACGGCAAGTCGACCACGACCGCGCTCACCGCGCATCTGTTGCGTTCGGCCGGCCACGACGTGCAGCTCGGCGGCAATATCGGCACCGCCATCCTGTCGCTCGAGCCGCCGCGCGTCGGCCGCGTCCATGTGATCGAAATGTCGTCCTATCAGATCGATCTCACGCCGACGCTCGATCCCTCCGTCGGCATCCTGCTGAACGTCAGCGAGGACCACATCGACCGCCACGGCACGTTGCGCAACTATGCCGCCGTCAAGGAGCGGCTGGTCGCGCGCGTGCAGCGCGACGGCACGGCCATCATCGGGGTCGACGACGATTGGTGCCGCGCCAGCGCCGATCGCATCGAGCGCTCCGGCAGGCGGGTGGTGCGCGTCTCGGTTCCGCAGGCGCTCGCCGATGGACTTTACGTCCATGGCGACGAGATCATCCGGGCGTCCAGGATGGGGGCGCAGCCGATCGCCAGCCTGCGCGGCATCGGCTCGCTGCGGGGCGCGCACAATGCCCAGAACGCGGCCTGCGCGTCCGGCGCGGCGCTCGCGCTGGGACTGACGCCCGCCGCCATCCAGGCGGGGCTGCGCTCCTTTCCGGGGCTCGCCCATCGGATGGAGACGATCGCCCGCAAAGGCAGAGTGCTGTTCGTCAACGATTCCAAGGCCACCAATGCGGATTCCGCCGCCCGCGCGCTCGCCTGCTTTTCCGACATATTCTGGATCGCCGGCGGCAAGCCGAAAACCGGCGGCATCGAGCAGTTGACGGGCTTCTTTCCGCGTATCCGCAAGGCCTATCTGATCGGGGAGGCGGCCGCCGCTTTCGCGCGGACGCTTGAAAACCGGGTCCCCTGGGAGATCGCCGGCAGCCTCGATCGGGCGGTCGGGCTCGCCGCGCGGGATGCCGAGATCGTCGCCGCCGAGATGGCGCCGGTCGTCCTGCTCTCGCCGGCCTGCGCTTCGTTTGACCAGTTCCGCAATTTCGAGGTGCGGGGCGACCGATTCCGCGAACTGGTGCGCGCCCTGCCGGGGGTGGCGCCGGCGTAAAGCATGATCCCGAAAACGCCGGGGTCATGCGGCCGAACAAAGGGGCATTCTTCAAAATCGAAATTTTTTCTTAACGGCTGCGCAACCATAGTCGGGCCGCTCGCAATCCGGCTCAATCCCTTGGGAGACCGTGCATGGTCTCGCGCGTTGAACGAACTCCGTTTGCGGCCTGGTGGTGGACCGTCGACCGGCTGTCGCTGGCGGCCATGATCGTCCTCATGCTCGCCGGCATCGTGCTCTCGCTCGCCGCGAGTCCCCCGGTTGCCGCGCGGCTTGGCCTCGAGCCGTTCTACTTCGTCAATCGGCACGTGCTCTACCTGATCCCGGCCCTGATCGTGCTGTTGGTGACCTCGCTCTCGTCCGAGCGCAATATCCGGCGCGTGGCGCTGGTCGTGTTCGTCGCGAGCCTTCTCCTGGTCGCGGCGACGCTGATGTTCGGCGCCGAGGTCAAGGGCGCGCGCCGCTGGATCGTCATTCTCGGCGTCAATATTCAGCCGTCGGAATTCCTCAAGCCGGCTTTCGTGATCCTGATCGCATGGCTGTTCGGCGAGTCGGCGCGGCGGCCGGAGATGCCGGCGAACACCGCCGCGCTCGCGCTCCTCTTGGTATCGGTGAGCGCGCTCGTGCTGCAGCCCGATTTCGGCCAAACCATGCTGATCATGCTGGTTTGGGGCACCTTGTTCTTCCTGGCAGGCATGCGGATGGTGTGGGTGATCGGCCTCGGCGGCGCCGCCGCGATCGGGCTTGCCGGCGCCTATGCGACGGTTCCCCATGTGGCGCGCCGCATCCAGCGTTTCATGGATCCGTCGTCCGGTGACACGTTCAATGTCGACCAGGCGCTCGAATCGTTTCTGCGCGGCGGCTGGTTCGGGCGCGGGCCCGGCGAAGGCACCGTCAAGCGCATCCTGCCGGAAGCGCATACCGATTTCGTCTTTGCGGTTGCGGCCGAGGAGTTCGGCATCGTGCTTTGTCTCGTCCTCTTGGCCTTGTTCGCATTCGTGGTCGTGCGCGCGTTGCGCCGGGCGCTCGAGGACGATGATCCGTTCCGGCGCTTCGCGGTGGCCGGGCTCGCGATCCTGTTCGGACTGCAATCGGCGATCAACATGGCGGTGAACCTGCATCTGATCCCTGCCAAGGGCATGACCCTGCCGTTCATCTCCTATGGCGGGTCTTCGATGATCTCGCTCGCCTACGGCATGGGAATGCTGCTCGCCTTGACGCGCGATCGTCCGCGCTCGGAACTGCTGCCGAGCCTGGAGGCGGACTTGCACCCGGTCCCGGGCATGCCGGCGGCGGCCGGGAGCCCCGCCTGATGCCGGGCGGCGGCAACGCGCCGCTGGTGCTGCTCGCCGCCGGCGGAACCGGTGGCCATCTGTTTCCCGCCGAGGCGCTGGCCGAGGCCCTCGCGCGCCGCGGCCTCACCATCGACCTTGCCACCGACGCGCGCGCGGAGCGTTACGGCAAGCGATTTCCGGCCCGGCAGATTCACGTCATTGCGAGCGAGACCTTGCGCGGGCGCGATGTCGTATCGCTGGCCCGCACCGGCGGCATCATGAGCGTGGCGCTGCTGCGCGCCTACTTTCTGCTGGGGCGGATCAAGCCCGCACTGGTGGTCGGCTTCGGCGGCTATCCGACGGTGCCGCCGCTCCTGGCCGCGACCTTGCGGCGAGTCCCGACCGTCGTCCACGAGCAGAATGCCGTCATGGGGCGCGCCAACCGGTTCTTGGCCCCGAAGGTGAGCGCGATCGCGCTGAGCTTTCCCGGCGTGCTCGACCGCGCCCCCAAGCTGGTCGCCAAGGCGACGCATACCGGAAACCCGGTGCGCCCGGCCGTGATCGCGGCCGCCGCCATGCCTTATGCGGCGCCGGCACCTGATGGTCTCTTTCGCCTTCTGGTGTTCGGCGGCAGCCAAGGCGCGCGTATCATGTCGGAGATCGTGCCCGCCGCGATCGGCGAGCTCGATGCGGCCTTGCGGGTCCGTCTTCTCCTCGCGCAGCAAACGCGCGGCGAGGATCTGGCGCAGGTTCGCGCGACCTATGCGCGCCTGAGCATCAGCGCCGAGGTCGCGCCGTTCTTTCCCGATTTGCCGGCCAGGATCGCGGCGGCGCATCTCGTGGTCGCCCGCTCCGGCGCCTCGACCGTGGCCGAGCTTGCCGCGATCGGGCGGCCCGCCATTCTGGTGCCGCTGCCCCATGCGCTCGATCAGGACCAGCATGCCAATGCGGCCGTCCTGGAAACCGCCGGCGGCGCCATCCGGCTGCGCCAGGATGACTTTTCGCCGGCCCGGCTCGCCGCCGAGATTACCAGCCTCGCGGCAGTGCCACAGCACCTCGCCGCGATGGCGGCGGCGGCCAAATCGGCCGGTGCTATTGACGCCGCCGAACGGCTGGCTGATCTAGTGGTCGACATTATTGCTAGAGGACCGCGCCCGCGATGAAACTGCCGCGCGACATCGGACCGATCCACTTCGTGGGGATCGGCGGCATCGGCATGAGCGGGCTCGCCGAGGTCTTGGCCAATCTCGGCTACCAGGTCCAAGGCTCGGACGTGGCCGAGGGCGCCAATGTCAAACGGCTGCGCGACAAAGGCATCCCGGTCACCGTCGGTCATGATGCGAAGAACCTCGACGGCGCCGACGTCGTCGTGGTCTCCTCCGCGGTCAAACGCGACAATCCCGAGCTCGCGGCGGCGCGCGCACGACGTCTGCCGGTGGTACGCCGCGCCGAAATGTTGGCCGAGCTGATGCGGCTCAAGCGCTGCATTGCGATCGCCGGCACCCATGGCAAGACCACCACCACCTCGCTGGTCGCGGCGCTGACCGACGCCGGCGGCTTTGATCCCACCGTGATCAATGGCGGCATCATCAATGCCTATGGGACCAATGCGCGGCTCGGCGAGGGCGAGTGGATGGTGGTGGAGGCCGACGAATCCGACGGGACCTTCCTCAAGCTGCCGGCCGACATCGCCATCGTGACCAATGTGGACCCCGAGCATCTCGATCATTTCAAGACCTTCGATGCGGTGCAGGAGGCGTTCCGCGCCTTCGTGGAGAACGTGCCGTTCTACGGCTTCGCCGTCATGTGCACCGACCACGCGGTCGTGCAGACGCTGGTCGGCCGCATCGAGGATCGCCGCATCGTCACCTATGGGGAGAATCCGCAGGCCGACGTGCGCCTGATCGATCTCGATCACGTCAACGGACAATCGCGCTTCTCTGTGGTGTTCCGCGATCGCGCCGGCGCGACCGCGCACGAGATCAAGGAGCTGAAGCTGCCAATGCCGGGGCGTCACAATGCGCTCAATGCGACCGCCGCCATCGCGGTCGCGCGCGAGCTCGGCATCGGCGACGACGTGATCCGCAAGGCGCTCGCCGGCTTCGGCGGCGTCAAGCGCCGCTTCACCCGCACCGGCGAATGGAACGGCATTCCGATCGTCGACGATTATGGGCATCACCCGGTCGAGATCGCTGCGGTGCTGCGCGCGGCGCGTGAATCGACCGGCGGCCAGGTGATCGCGATCATGCAGCCGCACCGCTACACGCGGCTCGCCGCGCTGTTCGAGGCGTTCTGCAGCTGCTTCAACGACGCCGACATCGTGCTGGTCGCGCATGTCTATCCGGCCGGCGAGGCGCCGATCGCCGGCGCCGATCGCGACGCGCTGGTGCTGGGGCTGCGCGCGCACGGGCATCGCCAGGCGATCCCGCTCGATGCGCCCGCCGACATTGCCGGCCAGGTGCGGCGGCTCGCGCGCGCCGGCGATATCGTCGTGTTTCTGGGCGCGGGCTCGATCACGCAATGGGCCTATGCGCTGCCCGGAGAGCTCGC